>DATKDT010000139.1:0-12783 GCA_035512575.1 Vicinamibacterales bacterium
AGCACGCTGCACACCAGAGTTCGCACGGCCCTATCCTAACAGCCCGTGATGGACGCACAGACGTCGTGGCGACGGCGATATGCTGTTGGGCCATGGCCTCTGCATTTCTCGACAGCATGGTGACCCTGATCACCCGTACCGCCACCGATCTGCCGCCCGACGTGCGCGCGGCGATGCGGCAGGCGATGGGGCAGGAGGCACCGGGCACGCGTGGGGCCCAGGCCCTGGCGGTCATCGCGGAAAACATCGACCAGGCTGCCTCCTGCGAGGGGCCGCTCTGCCAGGATACCGGCTGGCCCACGTTTGAGGTGCACACGCCGGTGGGCGTCAGCCAATTGTGGGTGCGCGAGCAGATTCGCGAGGCGGTGGCCGAAGCCACCAGGCGCGGCAAGCTGCGGCCGAACTCGGTGGATTCAATCACCGGCGAAAACACCGGGAACAACCTCGGACCGGGCATGCCGGTCATCCACTTCGATCAGTGGGATCGTGACGAGATCGAGGTGAAGCTGCTGCTCAAGGGCGGCGGCTGCGAAAACGTCAACGCCCAATACGCCCTGCCGGCCGAGCTCGAGCATCTCGGCCGCGCGGACCGTTCCCTGGAAGGGGTGCGCAAGTGCATCCTGCACGCGGTCTGGAAGGCGCAGGGCAAGGGGTGCAGTCCGGGGGCCGTGGGGGTGTGCGTGGGAGGCGACCGCACCGCCGGGTACCAGCACGCCAAAGACCAGCTCTTCCGCACGCTGGACGATGTGAATCCGGATGGCCGATTGGCGGAACTCGAAGCGCAGATCATGGCCACTGTGAACGGCCTGCAGATCGGCACGATGGGATTCGGCGGCGAGACCTCACTCATCGGCTGCAAGATCGGGGCGCTCAACCGACTGCCGGCCAGTTTCTTCGTGTCGGTGGCGTACGACTGCTGGGCATTCCGGCGGCTCGGCGTACACGTGGACGCCACGAGTGGCGCGATCACCAGGTGGCTCTATCGGGATCCCGAGGTGCCGACCGGGCCGATGCTCAAGGCGGGCGAGGCTGGAGGGTTCCCGCGCACGGGCCGGGAGGTGGTGCTCCAGGCCCCGATCGATGAGGCCACCATCCGCAGTCTGAAGGTGGGCGATGTGGTGCTCATCACCGGCCGGATGTATACCGGCCGTGACGCCGTGCATCATCACCTCATGCATCACGACGCGCCGGTCGATCTCTCCGGCAGCGTCCTGTATCACTGCGGGCCGGTGGTCAGGAAGCACGGCGACACGTGGTCGGTGACGGCCGCAGGGCCGACCACCAGCATGCGTGAGGAGCCGTACCAGGCCGACATCATCGGCAAGTTCGGCATCCGCGCGGTGATGGGCAAAGGCGGCATGGGGGCGAAGACGTCCGCCGGCCTTGCGCAGCACGGTGCCGTGTACCTCAACGCGATCGGCGGTGCCGCTCAGTTCTATGCGCGGTGCATCGAAGGTGTCGACGACGTCTCATTCCTGGAATTCGGCACGCCCGAGGCGATGTGGCACCTTCGCGTGAAGGACTTCCCGGCGATCGTCACCATGGATGCGCACGGCAACAGCCTGCACAAGGACGTCGAGGAAGAATCTGGGCGGCGGCTGGCGGTACTTCGCTGAAGGCGGGCGAACTGCGCTCTCAACTCACTTCCCGCGTCATCTCCACCATCGTCGCCTTGAAGCCGTGCGCTTCGAACAGTCGCCGCGCCCCGGCATTCTGCGCGGCGGTCCAGAGCAGCACGCGCGGCATTCCCTGCTCGCGGAGCCACGCGATCGCGGCCTCGAGCAGACGCGCACCGACGCCGGCGCCGCGCGCGTCGTCGGCGATCAGGAGGTCGTGGATGTATCCGGCGCGCTCGCGCAATTCCTTGAATGACGCCGGCTCGATGCCGGCGTAGACGTAGCCGAGTATGTCGCTCGCGCGACCGTGATGCGCGCGCTCGGCGACAAGGATCAGCATCGACGGGTCCGCCAACTGCACCTCGAGGAATCGGGCGTAGGCGTCTTCGGGGTGTGCGCCAGGCGGCATAAACCGGCGCTCGTCGAAGGCGCGGTGGATGCGCATCAGCGCCGCGCCAAGCCGGCCCAGCGCGACGAGATCGCCAGGCGCCGCGCGGCGGATGGTGAGGGGACGTTCAGGCTCTCTCACGGAATCCTCCGGCAAGATAGAGCGCAATGGCGCTCGCGAGCGACGTGGTGAAGGGGTAGGGAAGACCAAGTGCGCTGGCGCCGGCGTAGGTCACAAGGCCGCCCAGCAGCGTCACGGCGGCGGCCCGCGGGCCTCCGAATTTCGTGAAGAGGCCGAACGACAACACCACCAGCGTGCCCGCGGTGCCGAACGACGAGGACTCCTCGACGAGTTCGGCAACGCCGCGCCCCTCGAGCGCCAGATACAAGGCGACCAGACCGAGGATCAGCACGCCGCCGCGGGCGAATCGCAGCTTCATGCGCTCGTCCGTGATCTTGAAGACGGGCCCGACGATGTTGTGGGCGAGCAGGCCGCCGGCGACGAGCAGAATCGTGTCGACGGTCGAGAGGATCGCGGAGATCAGCGCGCCGACGAAGACGACGTATCCCGCCGTCGGCAGCATTTGAAGCGCGAGGGCCGGAAGGAACTGCTCGGCGTCCGCGAGGTTCGGCACCAGCCTGGCCGCGGAAAGGCCGAGGAACACCGGAATGATCCCGACGAGGATGTAGAGGCCGCCCGCCAGCACCGCCCCGTTGCGCGCGACGGCGGGGCTGCGCGCGGCAATCACGCGGCTCAGCAACTCCGCCGCCGCGACCGAGCCGGCAATCGGGATCGCGTATTCCTCGAGCAGCCCGAACAGGGTTGGCGTGACGCCGGGTCCGACGAGCGCGAGGCGTCCGGCGTCGACGCTCGCGATCGCGGCGCTGATGCCGCCGTGATGGATGACGACGACGATCAGGAGGAGGGTCAGTCCGAGGATGAGCAACGCGCCCTGAATCAGATCGGTGATCGCGTCCGCGAGCAGCCCGCCGAGGACGGTGTACAGCACGCAGAACGCCGCGGCGGCCGCGATCGCCGTGCCGATCTCGAGGCTGGTCACGGTGGTCAGCACATGGCCGAAGCCGCGGAGCTGCGCGGCCGCCCAGAGAATCGCCGGCGGGATGAGCATCAGCGCCGCGAGCTTCTCGATCCGGTCGTCGAAGCGGAGCCGGAAGAAGTCGGCCATGGTGGTCAGCTTCAACCGCCAGATCGGGACGGCGAAGATGACGCCCGTGAGGATCAGCGTGACGCCGTAGGCGAATGGCTCGGCCGACGTCAGCGAGAAGCCTTCGCGGTACGCGCGGCCGGCCGACGAGATGCAGGTCTCGGCGCCGAACCAGGTGGCGAAGATCGAGAAGATCGTGAGCGGGTAGCCGAGCTTCCGCCCAGCGACGAGGTAGTCGGATTCGGTGTGGATCTTCGGCGCGAGCCACGCGCCAATCGCAAGCTGGATGGCCAGGTAGCCAACCAGGGCCATCAACACCCAGTTCACGGGCGGAATGCTACCTCAGCCGCGACCGAGCGCCGCGCCGAGTGTTTCCTCGATCGCCGGGCCCGCGTTAGCGTCTGCTCCGCCGACATGCAGCCGCGCGACGCGGCGGCCGTGGGCGGTGAGCGCCTGCAGGTCGCCGAGGGCCTGCGCGCGCTTCAGCGTCGAGAAGCTGTAGCCGGCGCCGGGGATGTCCGTCTCCGTCGCATCGTCTCCCGTAATCACGATGAAGACGCCGGTGTCGGGGCCGCCCTTGTGATACTGACCGGTCGAATGGAGGTAGCGCGGGCCGATGCCGACGGTCGTGGCGGCGCCGGTCGTGAGCGTGATCTTCTCGCGCACGCGCTGCAGCGCGTCGTCGAGCGCGGGCTCCGGCGTCAGCCAGACGAGCAGGCCGACGTAGTCGCGCGGGCCGATCGAGCGGAGCGCCTTCGCGAGATCGTCATTGCCGGGCGCGCGGTCGCGATCGAGCGCGGCGCGATCCTTCAGCAGCGCCGACGTGCGATCTTTCGCCTCCTTGACGTTTGGCTCGTCGAACGGATTGATGTCGAGCCCCGCGCCGGCGGCGGCCGTCGCGAACTCCCAGCGGAAGAACTCGGCGCCGAGATGTTCGCGGCGCGTGCGGATGGTGAAGACGCGATGGCCCGCCTTCTCGAGCGCCGCAGCGAACTCCGCGCCGGAGCTGAAGCTCCGGCCTACCGCCTTGTCCTCGTCGGTCGACACGACGACGAACGCGCGATCGTCGCGATAGACGGCGGCGTCGAAAACAGGCTCGCCCGTCACGGGAATCAGTCCGCCGCCCTGCTTGCCCGTGCTTTCGGCGACCAGCTGCTCGACCCACAGACCGAAGGCCTTGAAGGACGGCGGCAGCAGCAGGGTGAGCTTGTCCTTGCCCGCCTTCGCCGACTCCACCATGAACGCGCCGAGAGCGAGCCCGGGATTCGTCGCGGCGTTCTCGCGGCAGCCGGCGGCCGCGTCGCGCGCCGATCCCAGGAAGGTGTCGAGATCGTGGCCGAGCAGCGCGGCCGGCACGAGGCCGAAGAGCGACAACGCCGAAAAGCGGCCGCCGATGTCGGGCGAATTGATGAAGATCTCGCGATAGCCGTGCTCGCGCGCATGCGCGGCCAGCTGCGTGTCGGGATCGGTAATCGCCACGAAGCGGCGTCCGGCCGCCTCGGCGCCCAGTGCCTCCGCGGCGAGTTTCCGGAAATGCGCCTCGAGCGATGTGACTTCGATCGTCGATCCGCTCTTGCTGGCGACGAGGAACAGCGTGCGCGCGGAGTCGAACCGCGCTGATTCGCGCGCAATCGTGCCCTCGTCGGTCGTGTCGAGCACGACGAGGTCGGGCCAGCCAGGCGCCGCGCCGCCGACGTCGCGCAGCACCTCGGCGCACAGACTGCTGCCTCCCATGCCGAGCAGCAGCACGCGATCGAGGCCTTCCTCCCGCGCCGCATCCGCAAACGCGCGCACCCGGCCCGCCTCCGCCTGCATGTCCTCGGGCGTTGTCAGCCATCCCAGCCTGTTCAGGATTGCCCGCGTGACGTCGTCATTGCCTCGCGCGGGCGCGAACACCGACGGGTCGCGCTGCCAGATGCGGCCGGCGAGCCGGTCTTGCGTCCATCGCTCGAGCAGGGCGCTTTTCACGACGTGGTCCTGTTGATCACCATCAGTTTCGGCTCCGTCATCTCTTCAATCGTGTAGCGCGGACCTTCGCGGCCCAGCCCCGATTCCTTCACGCCGCCATACGGCATGTGATCGATCCGCCAGGTCGGCACATCGTTGATGATGACGCCGCCGACTTGGAGCCTGTCATACGCCAGAAACGTGCCCTGCAGGTCGCGTGTGAAGACGCCGGCCTGCAGTCCGAAGCGCGAGCGGTTGACCTCGGCAATCGCGTCCTCGAATCGCGAGAAGCGCCACAGCCCCACGAGCGGCGCGAAGACTTCCTCAGCGCAGACCTTCGCGTCGGACGGCACGTCTGCCATCACCGTCGGCGCGTACATCGCGCCGCCGAGACGCCGTCCGCCCGTCAGCACCTTTGCGCCGGCCGCGACGGCCTCCAGCACCCAGGCGTCCACGCGCGCCGCCTCGCCCTCTTCAATCATCGGGCCGACGTCCGTCGAGGGGTCAAGCGGGTCGCCGACCTTCAGGGCCTCGACCAGCCGCACCAGCTCCGCGGCAAAGACATCGAACACGGCGTCATGCACGTACACGCGCTGCACCGCGATGCAGCTCTGGCCGGCAAACGCGAAGCCGCCCACCGCGACCCGCCTGGCCGCGAACGGCACATCCGCATCGTCACACACGATGACGCCGGCGTTGCCTCCGAGCTCCAGGATGACTTTCTTGCGGCCCGCGCGCGCCTTCATCGCCCAGCCCACCGGCGACGATCCGGTGAACGTCAGCAGCCTGAAGCGCTCGTCAGTGACCAGGCGGTCGCCGACATCGCGCGACATCGGCAGCACGCTGACGGCGCCCTCCGGCGCGCCCGCCTCTCCGAGCAGCCGGCCGAGCGTCATCGCCGACAGCGGCGTCTTCGTGGCCGGCTTCAGGACGATGGGATTGCCCGCCGCAATCGCGGGCGCCAGCTTGTGCGCCGACAGGTTCAGCGGAAAGTTGAAGGGCGAGATCGCCGCGATAGGTCCGATGGGAAAGCGGCGGACGATCCCGATGCGGCCTTCGCCGTGCGCGGCGAGGTCGAGCGGAATCACGTCGCCGTGCAGCCGCCGTGCCTCTTCGGCCGCCACATGGAAGGTCATCGCCGCGCGGTCGGTTTCGGCGAGCGCGTCCTTGAGCGGCTTGCCGGCCTCGGCCGCGATCGTCTTCGCAATCGATTCGCGATCGGCGGCCAGCGCCGCCGACACGCGCATCAGGATCGCGGCGCGCTCGTGCGCCGGCAATGTGGCCATGGCCGGCGCCGCGGCAACGGCTGCGTCTGCCGCCCGGTCGAAGGCCGCCTCATCGGCCAGCGGCACTTTGGCGACGACCGAGTTGTCGTACGGATTCCGGACTTCCAGCTCTGCCGCCATTCTGTTCACCAGCCCGCAGTATCCGCCGCCAAGTGCCTATGGTTCAAGTAGATAGGGCATTCAGCCACCCGGCGCCCGGTGCGGCGCGGTATAATTGGCGGCGGGCATCCGCCCGGGGAGACATCCGACACATGATTCACGTCACTGAAACGGCGGCAACCAGGATCAGCGCGCTGCTGGCGGAAGAAAACAAGCAGGATGCGGGTCTGCGCGTGTTCGTGCAGGGCGGCGGCTGCTCGGGCTTCCAGTACGGCCTGATGATCGATGAGGGCGAAGGCGACGCGTCGGTCGACCAGGTGTTCGAGGTGCAGGGCGTCAAGCTGCTCGTCGATCCGATCAGCCTGCGCTATCTGCAGGGCGCCGAAGTCGACTTCGTGGACAACGTCGCGGGCGGCGGCTTCACGATCAAGAACCCGAACGCGAAGTCGACCTGCGGCTGCGGGTCTTCCTTTAACGTATAGGCCGGGCCGTGGCGATTGTAAATCGTAAATTGATCCCCTAACGCTGATGGACACAGGCGCGTATGTCGACAGCCTGCGGCCGCCCGGGGGCCGGCGCTCGGGCAAGCGCGACCTGATCGTCAACGTGTTCCTCGGCCAGGAGGGACATCTCAGCGCCGACCAGCTCGTCGACCTGATCAAGCGTGAGGATCACAAGATCAGCCGCGCGACCGTCTACCGCACGCTGCAGTGGATGGTCGACGCGGGGATCGCTCGCAAGGTCGACTTCGGCGAGGGGCGCTTCCGCTTCGAGCACTCGTACCGCCATCCCCGCCACTTTCATCTCATCTGCAAGAGCTGCAATCAGACGTTCGAGTTCCTCAGCTCCGACATCGAGTCGCTGATTGAGGAGGTCGCCGCGGCGCGCAAGTTCGCCGCGCGGCAGAGCGTGCTGCAGATCTACGGCACGTGCGAGGCGTGCCAGACGGGCCGGCCGGCCGACACCCGGCAGCTGGCCACGGATCTCGTCTTCTCGCGCGACGCGCTCCGCATCGCGATTGCCACCGAGCGCAGCGGCCGCGAGTTCTATGGGCGCGCGGCGCGCATGACGAAGGACGCGCGCGGCCGCCGCATCTTCGAGAAGCTCGCGGGCGAGGAGGACGACCATCTCGACCGGCTCGAGCGGCGCTACGCGCAGCTGCTGCGGCAGGACCCGCAGCTCGAGTCCTACCCGACGTTCCTGTTCTTCAAGGGCGCCGCCAACGGCCTGTTCGCCGCCGGCACCGAGCAGCTCGCGAAAGGCGTCAACGACAAGCAGGCGCTGATGATCGGCATCAAGTGCGAGCGCGGGTCGCACCGCTTCTTCAAGCGCTACGGCGAGCGCTTCGAGGAATCGGAAGGCAAACGCGTCTTCCTGGAGTTCGCCGACGAGGAGCGCCAGCACCTCGAGCTGCTCATCCGCGAATACCGCGCCCTCACCGAGCGGCAGCGCCGCCGTCAGCAGACGAAGCGCCGCGTCCGCCGCTCCGCGTGATCGATCTCCACCTGCACACCACTGCGTCCGACGGGCTGCTTTCGCCGGAGGCGCTGGTCGCGCGCGTGGCCGCCGCCGGCGTCACCGTGATGGCCGTCACCGACCACGACACCGTCGCGGGCATCGACCGCGCCGACGCGGCCGCGGGCGCGCGCGGCATCCGCCTCATCCCCGGCATCGAGATCACCGCCGTCGAGAACGGCCGCGACGTGCACGTGCTCGGCTACTTCTTCGATCGCGCGCATCGCCCGCTGGCCGAGTTTCTCGACGGGCAGCGCGCCGACCGCCGGCGCCGCCTGCAGGCGATGGCCGCGCGGCTCGCCGCGCTCGGCATGCCCATCGACATCGATGACGTGCTGGCGCGGCACGCGGGACATGCCGTCGGCCGGCCCGCCATCGCACGGGCGCTCGTGCGCGGCGGGCACGTCGCGACGATCGCCGAGGCCTTCGATCGCTATCTCGGCACCGCCGGCGCCGCCTTCGTCCCGCGGCAGGGCACCGCGGTCGCCGGCGTCGTCTCGGTGATTCGCGACGCGGGCGGCCTCGCCTCGCTCGCGCATCCCGGTCTGCTGCGCGATCCCGCGCTGCTCGAGCGGCTCGTCGCCGACGGTGCGACGGCGCCCGACGCGATCGAAGTCTTCCACTCGGATCACGACGACATGGTCACCGCCAGGCTGCTCGCACTTGCCGACGCCCGCGGCCTGCTGGTCACCGGCGGCTCCGATTTCCACGGCGACGCGGCCGGCCGCGCCGTGGGCCTGGGCCGCGTCGCGCTGCCGGCCGATCGCTTCGAGCGGCTCTCGGCGAAGGCACGCCCCTCGTGAGCGCGCTCGAATTCGACCGCGTCGTCAAGGACTACCGCGGTTTGCGCCCGCTGCGCGTCGCGAGCCTGTCGGTCGCGATCGGAGAGCGCGTCGCGCTCGCCGGTCTCGATGCGCCCGCCGCCGAAACGTTCGTCAATCTTGCGACCGGCTCCGGCCTTCCCGACGAGGGAGAAGTGCGCGTGCTCGGTCAGGCCACCAGCGCCATCACGGACGGCGACGACTGGCTCGCCTCCCTCGACCGCTTCGGCATCGTCAGTCACCGCGCGGTGCTGCTCGAAGGTGTGACGGTGGCGCAGAACATCGCCCTCAGTTTCTCGCTGTCGATCGAGCCGATTCCGCATGAGATTTACGCCAAGGTCGAGGCGCTGGCGGACGCTGTGGGCATCGAGCGCGGCGATCTCGAGCGTGCCGCAGCTGCCGTGAGCGCGGCGACGAGAGTGCGCGCCCACGTGGCGCGGGCGCTCGCCCTCGACCCGCAGGTGCTGGTGCTCGAGCACCCGACGCTGTACGTCGACCGTGCCGACGCACCGTCGCTCGGCGCGTCGATCGCGCGCGCCGTGGAAGGCCGCGCCCTCGCGGTGCTCGCGCTGACCGATGACGAGGCTCTGGCGAAGGGGATGGACGGACGCCGGCTGAGGCTGAACGCCTCAACCGGCGTGGTCAAAAAATGGGGACAGACCCAATTTTTACGTTGGACGAAAAAATAGGGTCTGTCCCTATTTTTTTTCGATGACGCCGCAGGCCACGCGCGGGCCGCCGCTGAGACCCGACTTCGGCTCGCCGGTCTTGCCCTGGTCGGGGTTGCCGTGCACGATGATGGCCGTGCCGTCCGCATCGAAGACCGACAGGGGGCCGGCCGACAGCGTGACGCGCGTGGTGGTCGTCTTCAGGCGCGCCGTGCCGTTGCGGTCGGCGACGAGGTTCGGCAGGTCGCCCATGTGAAACGGATGATTGGCGTCGGCATCGGTGTTGCTCTCGGGTCCCGGATCGAAATGGCCGCCGGCGGCCAGGAAGTCGGGCTCGCACGTGCCGACGGCGTGCAGGTGAAAGCCGTGCGCGCCGGGCGTCAGGCCGCGGATCGTGGCCGTGATCTCGACGGCGCGCGTGCCGGTGTCGTGGCCGGCATGCACGGTCTGGGCGTTCATCATTTCACGCAGCTCGACCGTGCCGCTGATGCCGTCGCCCTTGATCGTGGCCGACGCGCGGGCGGTGGGCTGCTGGGCCGCCACGACGGCGGGCAGGGCAGCGGCAAGCGCCGCGGCGGCAAATATTAACGTTCGCGAAATTCGCATCAAGGCCTCCAGCTCCCGATTCTACATGCGCACGCTTCTGCTTTTCGACATCGACGGCACGCTCGTGCTGACCGGCAAGGCCGGACTGCGCGCGCTGAACCGCGCGTTCCATGAAGCCGCCGGCATCGCCGACGTGTTTCGCGGGATGCACGCGGCCGGCCGCACGGACGGCTACCTGCTCGAGGAGGCCGCGCGGCGTGCCGGCCTCGAGATGACGCCGGCGCTTCGGACCGCCCTGGAATCGCGCTATTACGCGATCCTGGCCGAGGAAATCGTGCATCCCGGCGAGGGCCGCAAGCAGGTCATGCCCGGCGTGCGTCCGCTCGTCGACCTCCTTCAGCAGCGCGACGACACGGTGCTGGCGCTGCTGACGGGCAACTACCGGCGAAGCGCGCGCATCAAGCTCGAACATTTCGACCTCTGGTCGCCGTTCCGGTTCGGCGCCTTCGCGGATGACTCGAGCGATCGCAACCTGCTCGTGCCGGTCGCGCTCGATCGCGCGCGCGAGGCCGGGCACGATCCGCATCCCGATCGCGTGATCGTCATCGGCGACACGCCGCTCGACGTGGAGTGCGCGAAGGCCGGCGGCGTGCGCGCGCTTGGCGTGGCGACCGGATCGCACACGGTGGAACAGTTGTGCGAAGCAGGGGCCTATGCGGCGCTTGAAGACCTCAGCGATACGGCGCGGGTACTGGACCTGTTGGGGATTTGTTGATCTGTTGATCTGTGGCGGAAGCGCATGGGAGTCGAACCCATCCCGCCCGCGTTGGCAGGCAGCGCCGATTTTGAAGACCGGGAGGGCCACCGGGCCCCGGCCGCTTCCATCTCTGTCTTCTATCTTCCGTCTTCTATCTTCAGTCTTTCGTCTTCATTCCCCTAGCCCGAGCCGGTAGGCCGCCAGCTTCGGCAGCTCCGTCAGCACCCATCGCGCGCTGAGGCGCGACTGCCACCAGGCTGACGCCCGGAAGGTGTCGAACCGGCTGCCGCGCACCTGCACGGTGATGCCGGCCGGCTCGAGCGCGCGCCGCATCGCGAGGCTGGTGCGCCGCGTGTGCGCAAGCGAGGTCACGACGATCACGCGGCGCCAGCCTCGCGCCGCTGCGAGGGCGCGCGTCGCTTCCGCCTCGGCCGCCGTGTTGTCGAGCGGGCCGTCCATGAAGCGGATGGCCTCCGGCGGAACGCCCATCTGGCCGGTCATGATGTCGCGCGCCATCTCGACATCGGCCGGCACGTGCACGCCGCGCCGCTCGAGCTCCATCGATCCGCCATCCCTGTTGCCCGGACTCAACACGATGACGGGCGCGCGCTTCTCGCGCCAGAGCTCGTAAGCCTCGAGCCATCGGTCCGCGGGCGTGCCCGACAGCACCACGATGGCGTCGGCCGGCTGCGCCGCGTCCATCGCGCGCGGATCGACGACCATGCGTCCTGCATTGACGACACAGGCGGCCATGCCGGCGAACGTGGCGGCGACGAGGAGCAGGAAGAGCGTGCGGGTGGGGCGGAAGAGCCTGAACATGGAGCTTAGCAATGTGGCGGAGCCGGCCTCCGCCACTTGCCGGGGAGACTGGCGCTACTCCTCGAGCAGGCGCACGTCGGCCGCGCGAGGCCCCTTCTGGGACTCCTCGATGGCGAACTCGACGCGCTGCCCTTCCCGCAGAAGCTCGAAGACCGCCCCGCGGACGGCGCTCCTGTGGAAGAAGTGTTCGACTCCCCCCTCATCACGGATGAAACCAAATCCCTTGTCGATGAGGAGCCGTGCGATTGTGCCGGTTGGCATACCCTAACCTCCAGTCAGGTAACCCCGGGTACGGGGGTAGAGGCTGGCAGGCGAGAGCGAGGCGGCGATGTGACGACCCGACGCGCGAGCACAGCCTCATGCCGTGCTGGCCCTGCGTGGTTCCCCAGAAAATGCGGAACCGGCACGAGCTGAGCAAAACAGGGGCAGTCTAGGGGCCTCCTCGGGGGAAGTCAAGGAATCATGGTGTAGGCTCTGGCACCATGCAGGCATATGTCGTTGCGGCGGCGGTGCTGGCCGCGGGCGTGGCGCTCGAGGCGGGCCAGGCGCCGGCGCTGCGCTGGTACAAGGGCAATACCCACACGCACACGCTCAACAGCGACGGCGACAGCACCCCGGACGACGTCGTGCGCTGGTACCGCGAGCACGGGTACCGGTTCCTCGTGCTGACCGACCACAACCACCTGACGTCCATCGACGCGCTCAACGCGCTGCACGGCGCTGACGAGCAGTTCCTCGTCGTCAAGGGGGAAGAGGTGACGGATCGTTTCGGCGACAAGTCGCTGCACATCAACGGACTGGATGTCGCGCACAAAGTAGAGCCGCAGGGCGGCACGTCCGTGGTTGACGTCCTGCAGCGGAATGTCGATGCGATTCGGCATGCGCAGGGCATTCCGCACATCAACCACCCGAACTTCCGCTGGTCGATCACGGCCGACGAGCTGAAGCAGGTGACGAACAACAAGCTCTTCGAGATCTACAACGGCCATCCGATGGTCAACAACCTGGGCGGCGGCACGGTGCCCGGGCTCGAGGAAGTGTGGGACGCAATTCTCTCGAGCGGCATCCGTCTGTACGGCATCGCGGTGGATGACGCGCACACGTTCAAGCAGCCGGGCAATCCGGCGGTGGCGGGGCCCGGACGGGGATGGGTGGT
>DATKDT010000140.1:0-3710 GCA_035512575.1 Vicinamibacterales bacterium
CGCCTTCTTCGCGGCCTCGGCCATCGCGCGCCTGCGCAGGGCGTCGGCCAGCTCTTTCGCCGACGCCGACGTGTCGAGCGCGTCGGCCATCGACGCGAGGGTCTTCGCGTCGAGCCCGTCCTTGCCGAGCAGCGCCTCGAGCTCCGCCAGCAGCTTCTTCGCTTCCTCGCTGCTCAGGCCTTCGCGTTCCAGCGCGTTGAGAATCTCGGCTCCGCGCAGACGCTCGGCCTCCGACATCTCCATCTCTTCGAGCTCGGTCCGCAGCATGTCGATCGCCGCGTCGCGCTTCGCGGTGGCGTCGGCATCGGCGTCGGCCGTGAGAAACGCCGGGCCGCTGATGCTGCCGGTCGGCACGAACAGCAGCACGGCGGTCAGGCCCAGAAGGACGGCCGTCGTGGCCCAGGCCGCGCGTCGGCGCGGCGCCGGCTGCACGGCGTTCCAGTCCACATTCGACGCATTGACCGCCGCGCGATCGACCTGCGCGCCCGTCCACACGTTCTCGGGACCGTGCGACGCGAACCAGTGCGCGCTGACGAGCTCGTCGTTGAGCCCAGCCGCGGCGTCCATGTCGTGCGCGACGCGCTCGAGCGCTGCGTGCCGGCGCAAGCGCCAGACGGCCCACAGCAGGAGGGCGGCGGCCGGTATTAAGAATGAGGCGATGAGAACGGGCGTGCTGACCGGGCGCACGACGCGCACGGCGGCCGTCACCGCGGGAATACTCGCGGCCAGCATCGACGCGCGGCTCAGCTCGGCGATGAGACGATGGCGGCGCAGGCGCGATTCGCCGGCCCGAACGGTGTCGAGCACGACGGCGCGCGCGGCGGTCTGGTCACCCGGCATCAGGGAATCTCATGAAGTCTAGCATTCGCGACGCACGGGCTCTGGGATCAGGGTCAGGGGCACATCCGGCGGGGACGGAACACCCGCGGCCGACCGCGAACGGCCCGCCGCCAGCCCCGCGAACGTTTAACGCCGCCGGCCGGCGCGGAGCTTCAGCGGCTACTCCGCGCGCAGCGCCTGGGTGGGATCGATTCGCGAGGCGCGTCGCGCCGGCAGAGCCGCCGCGACCAGCGCGCTGACCAGCAGCACCAGCACCGCGGCGCCGAGCACGCGCGGATCGCGCGGCTCCATCTCGTACATGAACGATGACACGAGACCCGCCGCCCAGTAGGCGGCACCCGCGCCAATCAGAGAGCCGACAGCCGTTTGCGCAAGCGCTCCGCGAGCGACCGTGCGGATCACGCGCGCGCGATCCGCGCCCAGCGCCATGCGGACGCCAATCTCACGCGTCCGCTGCGACACGCCGAACGCGGTGACCGCATAGACGCCGAGGGTGGCCAGCGCGAGCGCCAGCAGCCCGTACGCCGCGGTGAGACGGGCCATCAGACGGTTCATCCGGAAGTTGAGGCCCACTTGTTCCTCGAGCGGCAGCACGCGCACAACGCTGAACTCAGGGTTGACCTCCGCGAGCGCGCGGCGCACCTGCCCTTCGAGATCCGGCCCGGCCTTGGGTGCGCGCAACACCAGCGCGCGCATCAGCATCGAGCGGTTCTGCCTGCTTCGCCATCCAGCCTCGGCGTACTCCACGGCCTGCAATCCCGAAAAGAAGATCATCGGCCGGGTGGGCCGCGCCGCGGCCGTGTACTTCACGTCCTCGACCACGCCCACGATCTCGCTGTCCTGCGCGTGGCTCGGGCCGCCGAGGCCGAGCCGCTGACCGATCGGCTCCTGGCCCTCGAGGAACCGGAGAAGGAACGCCTGATTGACGATCGCCACGCGCGCGGCTCCCGGCGAGTCACGATCGTCGAAGGCACGGCCCCGGACGATGCGCGTGCCGAGCGTCTCGAAGTAATTCGGGCCGACCCTGTTCCACGACGAGCCCTCGTCTTGCCGTCCCTCACGCCCGGCGATGCTGATCCCGGCCGACCAGTTGTCGCCCTCCATCGGGCTGTACATGGCGTACGTCGCCTGCGTCACTCCCGGAATGCGCTCGAGCCGCTCGATCATGCGGTCGTACGTTTGCACGAGCCGCGCGGGCTCGGCGGCGAGGTTGGGCGGGTTGATGCGGACGACCACGCGGCCGTCGGGATCGAAGCCGAGCCGCTGCCGTTCGAGCTGTCGCAGACTCATCGTGAGCAATCCCGCGCCCACCAGCAGCAGCATCGAGAGCGCGACCTGCGCGACGACGAGCACGCGCCGCGGCATGAACGAGCGCGCCTGCCCGCCGCGGCCCGCGCCGCGGAGCGCGTCCATCGGATCGGTGCGCGACATCGCCCAGGCCGGCGCGATGCTGAAGACCACCGCCGTCACGAGCGCGAGCGCCAGCGCGAACAGCAGGACGCCTGGTCCCGGATTCAGGTTCAGCGGCAGGAACCCGACGCCGGGAAACGCGAGCGCGACAATCGCGCGCGTCGCAACGATCGCGACGAGCACGCCGAGCCCGCCGCCAGCGATAGCCAGCAGCAGCCCTTCGGTCATCGATTGCCGCACGAGCCGCGACGGCGAGGCGCCGAGGGCGACGCGCACGGCTGCCTGGCCGCGATCGGCCCGCGCGAGCAGCAGGTTGGCGAGATTCGCGGCGGCGATGAGCAGCACCAGCGCGGACATCAGGGAAAGGAGGCGCACCGGCTGGCCGAAGGCCGCCGTCAGCGTCTGCACCCCGCCGGCCGCCGGTACCACCGCGATCTGCTGCCGCACGATCTGGACGCGGACCCCCGCGCCGACGAATGACTGCGCGGAGAGCCACTGCTGCAGGGCGGGCGTCACACGCGCGGCGATCTGCTCGCGCGTCGCGCCCGGCGCAAGCCGGCCGATCGCATACAGCCAGTCCTGATCGGCGTGCTCGATGAGCGACGCGGTTCCGCGCAGCGCCGGCTCCTGCCCCATCGGCAGCCACACGCCCGCGGGATCTGGCCGCACAGTTTCTCCGTAGAACCCCGGCGCGGCGACGCCGGCCAGCGTCATCGGCTTGCCCGACACCAGAAACGTTGAGCCCACGGCGGCCGGATCGGCCCCGTATCGGCTCGTCCACATCCGGTGGCTCATGACGAACACCGGGTGGGCGCCCGGCGCATCGTCCGATGCTTCGAGCACGCGGCCGAGCGCGGGACCGGCGCCGAGCACCTCGAAGTAGTTGCTCAGCACGTATTGCGCGGGCACCGACTCCGTGATCGACGACCCCGTCTGGCGGATGCCGACCGGCTGCAGGCCCGCCTGGAATGCGGTGAGCGGACCAAATTCCTGCGCCGCCCTTCGAAGATGCTGCACCAGCGGATACGAGAAGATCGAGTAGCTGTCCTGGAGGCCCCTGTTCACGCAGCAATACTTGTTCGTGTCGCCCAGGCGGAACAGCTGGGAGGGCTCGCGCACCGGAAGCTTCTGGTTGGTGAGGGCGCTGGCGATGGTGAAGATGGCGGTGTTGACGCCAAGACCGAGCGCCAGGGTGACCACGGCCACGGCTGTGAATCCCGGCTGCTGCCGCAGCCGGCGCGCGGCCACCTTCCAGTCATTTGCCCACATGCGGCCTTAGACGGGATGGCAGCCCGCCGGGGTTGCCACTACAATGCACGCCGTGCCGGCCCTCTACGTCGTCATCCCCGTTCTCGGGATCCTGGTGGTGGCCTACCGCTATTACTCGGCCTTTATCGCCGCGCGGGTCATGTCGCTCGACGACTCGCGCCTCACGCCCGCGCACATCGTCAACGACGGCC
>DATKDT010000141.1:0-15834 GCA_035512575.1 Vicinamibacterales bacterium
GTTGGCGCGACGGCGTCGTACAGCAGCTGCGATTCGACGTCGAACGGCAGCTTTTCGCCTTTGAGCATGCGCAGCCGCGCCTGCACGGCCACGAGCTGCTGCGCGAGGTACTGCTTCCGCAGCCGCGTCAGCTCGTCGGCATCGGGCGGCAGCGGAAAAGCCGACGCCTCCTGCTGCAGCGCGGTGGCCGAGGCGAGCAGGTCGTCGATCGAGGTCTTGCGATCCTCCGAAGGCCGCAGCGCCTCGGGGCCGTAATAGGCGTCGACGTAGTCGGGATCGTGCTGGCCCACCTGGAGGATGAGCCGGACGTAGCGTTCGGAAAGCTGGTTCATGTCGGGCGTCAGGAGATCCTCGAAGCGTTCTATCGTGGCTGCGCGGTCGTCGCGCGGGCCGGCGGGTGAGTAGTAGGTGCGTCCGCCGCGCGTCTCGACGGCCATTCGGGCCGCGCCCCGCAGCGCCGGCTCCAGCGCGAAACCGGAGATATCGGCGCGCGGCAGGCGCACTTCCCGCCGCGGAAGCTCGAGCTGCAGCAGGATCGCTTCCGGCGTCGCGCGCAGCCGGTAATAGGTCGACGCGAACAGCCACCAGTAGCCGAATGCGACGGCGCTCACGGCCAGCAGCCCGAGCGCGAACGCCGACCGGCCGCTCAGCCCCCGTCGCGTGCGCCGCATGCGCCATGCGAGCAGCAGCACGGCGGCGGCGACGGCCGCGGCAAACACCGAGAGCTGGAGGCGCGCTCCGGCGAGGTCGGCGGGAAAGGCTTCCGAGAACATCAGCCCACGAACTTATACCCGAGTCCGTGGACGGTCAAAACGAATTGTGGATGGCGGGGATTGGGCTCAATCTTCTGCCTGAGCCAGGCGACGTGCACGTCGACGGTGCGCGTCGACGGCATGGCGTTGTAGCCCCAGACTTCGTTGAGGAGCTCGTCGCGCGACAGCGTCGCGCCGCGATGCTCGATGAAGTAGCGGAGCAGCTGGTACTCGCGGGCCGAAACCTCGACCTCGGCGCCGTCGCGCCGCACTTCGGCCTTGCGGAAGTCGACGGCGATGGGCCCGAAGGCGTACTGCTGCGCGGTAATCGTCTGGGTGGCTGACGAGGCGCGGCGAATCTGCGCCTCGATGCGCGCCATCAGCTCCATCATGTCGAACGGCTTCGCCAGGTAGTCGTCGGCGCCGAGCTTCAGGCCCACCACCTTGTCGGCCACCTGGCCGCGCGCCGTCAGCATGATGACCGGCGTCATCACGCCGCGGTTGCGCAGGTCGCGGACGATGTCGAAGCCGCTGGCGCCGGGCAGCATGACGTCGAGCAGGATGACGTCGAACGTTTCGGAGGCCGCGCGCTCGAGGGCTTTCGCGCCGTCGGCCGCGTGTTCGACCTGGTAGCCCTCGCTTTGCAGGCGGTCGGTCAGCGTCAACACGAGGCCCGGCTCGTCTTCTACCAGAAAAACTTTCTTCACGACGTCTGCGGCTGCTCGCCCGCGAGCGCGTGCAGCCCGAGATCGGCGCGCGCGGGGAGGTGGATCGTGAACGCCGCGCCTTCGCCGGGCACCGTGCGCACGCTGACCCGGCCGCCGTGCGCCTCGGCGATGCGCCTGACCAGATGCAGCCCGAGGCCGTTGCCCTGCACCTGATCCGCGACGGCCCGCCGGCCGCGATAGAACGGATCGAAGATGTGCGGCAGATCCTCGGCCGCGACGCCCGGCCCGCGATCGCTCACGGTAATCCGCACCTCGCGGCCGCGCCGCGATCCCGAAGCGTCGACCGTGACGCCCAGCCAGCCGCCCGCCGCGCCGTACTTGAGCGCGTTGCCCACGAGATTCTGCACGCCGCGCCGCAGCAGCATCTCGTCGGCGAGCACCAGCGGCAGCTCCGCCGCCACCCGCAGATCGACCTGCACGCCTTCGGCGCGCGATCCCGTTTCGGGCGAGGCCAGCACGGCGCGCGCGATGTCGCCCGCGTCGACCGGCTGCTGCGACACCGGCTTCCGCTCGCCGGACAGGCCGGCCAGCGCCAGCGTCTGCTCGACCATGTCGGTGAGACGCCGGCCTTCGGCTTCAATCAGGTCGCCGTAGCGCTTCGGATCCTGCACCACGCCGGCCGCGAGATTCTGGCCGGCCGATCGGATCACCGCCAGCGGCGTCCGCAGCTCGTGCGACACGGTGGCCACGAAGTCCATCTGCTGCGAGGCCAGCCGCTCGGCGCGCCGCGCCGACACCAGCACCAGACCGACGCTGGCCGCGAGCAGCGCGAGCATGCCGAAGCTCATGAGCAGGTTGCGGCGCCGCACGCGCTCGACCGCGGCCTCGAGCGATCCCGCGCGGTGCTTCAGCAGCACCTGCCATGCGCCGCTGCTCATCGCGCCGGCGAACGCGCCGCCTCCGCCGCTTGCCGTGGCCGTGCGCGACAGCGTGATCGCGCCGGGAGCGGGGGACGGCGGCGGCGCTGGCGGCGCCGGCTGCGGCGCGGCCCCGCCCGACCGCGTCAGCGCCTGCACCGCGCGCAGCTCCGTGGCGATCAGCCGATCGTTGATGGCCGGACGCACGCCCAGGGCGTCGACGCGCACGTCGGCCAGCTCCGGATCGGAGAGCACCAGGTCCGTCGTGCTCGCATAGACGATCTCGCCCGGCGCGCGCGTCTTCACGATCGACAGCCGGTACTCATTGAGGCTGTCGCCGAGATGCTGCGTGATCAGCTGCGGCAGAATGTCGCCGACGAACGTCTGCTGGTTGAGCACCAGCAGCAGCGAGCTCGGCTGCGCGAACACGCGCGTCTCGATGACGCCGTCCGAGGCCCGATGCGTCACGAACGGCAGCAGTACCGAAATGGCCAGCGGATCGGTGCTGATCGTCGGCGGCAGACGGAACGAAAACGAGCTGGAGGTGGACGGACCGCCGCCCGCCGGCGCGGTCAACGCCTGCACCCGCGTCGTCCGCGCGCTCGCGGCGCGCTCTTGAATCGGTGCGAGATGCGCCGGCCACTCCAGAACCTCGAGCGTGCGCGATTCCGGATCGAACGCCTGCAGCGTCCCCTGCGCCGACACCAGATACACGCCGCTGATCAAATCAGGGTGCCGCGTCGTCTCGCGCCAGACCTTGTAGCGCTCGCCGACGGCCTCCTCCACGCGGTCGGCGTCGGGCTCGCGCAGCTGGAACGTCAGGTAGAGGCGCGAGATCTCGCGATCGATGTCGTTGGCGAGCGCCCGCGCCCGCGCGGTCATGGTTTCGTGCATCCGCTGGCGCTCGGCCCGGCTCACCTGCCCGAGCCAGTGGTACTGCAGGGCAGCAAGCACGGCGAGCACCGCCATCAGTACGACGGGCACGATCACGCGGAACGGGACGCGGCGGAGCCTTCTCACAGAGGCCAGTCTAGCATCGCGGTGGACGCGATCAAGGCCGCTAAGTCATTGAAAACGCAGCTTTTACGTTCTTTACAATCTCTTTGCGCCCCCTTAACCCGAATCCTGAGACCACAAGGCACGATCGTTCCGTCTAACGCTGCGGAACACACAGGGACAATCCCTGTTTTCGGAGGATCAATGCGCAAAGTCAGTCTTCTTCTCATCGTCGCGATTGCCGCGGCCGCGTCGCTGGCGCAGCCGGCGCTCGCGCAGGACAAGGCCGCCGACGTGCTGGCCGCCATGCGTCAGGCGATCGGCGGCGGCAAGCTCGACTCGCTCAGGACGTTCAGCCTCGAGGCGGCGACGGCGCGCAACATCGGCGAGCGCCAGCTGACGACCGAGGTCGAGCTCTACCTCGATATCCCCGACAAGTATCTGCGCGTGGAAAACGTCACCGCGCCGATTGCGCGGACGATGACGAGCGGGTTCAACGGCGACAAGGTCATTGTTCCGGCTGGCGGTGCGATGGGCGGCATGCCCATGGTGACGTTCTCGGGCGGTGGCGGCGCCGTCGGCGGTGGCGGTCGCGGCATGACGATCGCGACGCGCATCGACGGCGCACGGGGCGGCGGGGCCGGCGGCACGGGCGAGATGACGCCGGAGCAGCGCGCGATGATGGACGCGTCGATCATCCGCAGCCAGCGCGTCGAGCTCTCGCGTCTGATGCTCGGATGGTTCGGCACCGCGCATCCGGCGCTGAAGGCCACGTACACGTACGCCGGCGAGGCGGAGTCGCCCGACGGCAAGGCGCACGTCATCAGCATTAAGGCCGACGGCGGCTTCGACGCGAAGCTGTTCATCGATCAGGCCACGAACATCCCCCTGATGCTCACGTACGAGGCACCCGAGCCGCGCGTGATCACGCGCACCGCGGGCGCGCCGGCGGGGGCGCCCGTCGTCGCCGGTGGCGGCGGCACGCGCGGCGGCGGTGCGGGCGCGCCGCCTCCGCCGCCGCCGCCTCCTCCGCCAGGCGGGCAGACACAGATGACGCAGGAAGAGATCCAGAAAGAGATCGAGGCCATGCGCAACCAGCCCCGCAAGATGATCGAGCACCGCGTGTACTTCGGCGACTGGAAGGAAGTGGACGGCATCCAGTTCCCGCATTCGCTGCAGCGCGCGACCGGCGAGACGACCACCGAAGAGTGGACGATCAGTAAAGTCAAAGTGAACCCGAAGATCGACGCGAAGAAGTTCCAGTAGCCGTCACAGGAAATCCATGTCCATGCGAGCCGTACGAATCGTCCTCAGTCTGATCCTTCTCGCCGCCGCGCCGATCGCGGCGGCGGCGCAAAGCAACGCCGCTCAACCCGGCCGCCTGCGCGTCGTCGTGTTCGACCCGTCGGGCGCGGTCATTCCCGGCGCGCTGGTCGGCGTGTTTGGCGCGGAAGGCAGCAACAGGTCGATCGTGCGCACCGACGTGCCGAGCGACATGGAAGGCGTGGCGGTGTTCGACGGCCTGCCGGCCGGCCGCTACAACATCCAGGTGATGTTCGACGGCTTCGAGACCGTCGGCGTGCTGGATCTGCGGCTCAAGGCCGGCGACAACATGCGCCGCGAGGTCACGCTGCCAATCAAGGGCATCGACGAGGCCGTGGCGGTCGGCCGCGACGCGGCAACCAACGCGTCGGACCCGAAGAACGGCCGGTTCGACACCGTGCTGTCGAAGGACCAGATCGACGCGCTGCCGGACGATCCGGACGAGATGGCCGCCATCCTCGAAGAGATGGCCGGCCCCGGCGCGACCATGCGCGTCGACGGCTTTCGCGGCGGGCGCCTGCCTCCCAAGGAGCAGATCCGTTCGATCCGCATCAGCCGCGATCCGTTCGCCGCCGAAAACCACGGCAGCGGCATGGTGCACATCGACATCGTCACGCAGCCTGGCATCGGGCCGATGCGCGGCGGCATGAACTTCAACTTCGCCGACGATGCGCTGAACGCGCGCACGGCGACGCAGCCCACCAAGGGCGACACGCGCAACCAGATGCTCGGGTTCAACCTGAGCGGCACGATCATTCCGCAGAAGACGTCGTTTTCCCTCTCGGCCAATGGGTCCTCCAACTACAACTCGGGCGAGGTCAACGCGCGCACGCTCGAGGGCCCGGTGGCGTTCTCGTTCCGCCAGCCGAGGGAGTCGTTCTCGTTCAACGGCCGGGTCGATCACGCCATCTCGCAGTCGCACACGGTGCGCGCGAACCTGATGGCGAACCAGATGGAGAGCCAGGGCGGGGTCGGCGGCTTCAGCCTGCAGGAGCAGGGAATTCAGAACAAGACGCAGGGGGCGACCCTCCGGTTGTCCGACACCGGACCGTGGGCGAAGTCGTGGCTGAACGAAACGCGCCTGCAGATCGGCATGAACTCGTCGGAAAGCCGCGCCGCGTTCGAGAACCAGACCGTCCGCGTGCTCGACTCTTTCACCGGCGGCGGCGCGCAATCGCGCGGCGGCCGCGACGCGGTCGACCTCGAGTTCGCGTCCAATCTCGACTACTCGAAGGGCAAGCACTCGGTCCGCATCGGCTTCCTGCTCGAGGGAGAGTGGGTGGACACGGATCAGCAGTCGAACTATCTCGGCACGTTCACCTTTGGCAGCCTCGAGGACTACGCCGCGGGCCGTCCGCTGCAGTACTCGATTCGCGAAGGCGATCCGCGCATCGACTACTCGCAGTGGCAGCTCGGCCTGTTCGCGCAGGACGACTGGCGCGCGCGGCCGAACCTCACCGTGAGCTTCGGCGTCCGCCAGGAAATGCAGAAGAACCTCGACGACACGCTCAACCTGTCGCCGCGCTTCGGGCTGACCTGGTCGCCGTTCAAGAGCGGCAAGACGACGGTGCGCAGCAGCCTGGGCGTGTTCAACGACTGGCTCGAGTCGCAGACCTACGGCCAGGTGCTGCAGGTCGACGGCGTGCGCCAGCGCGAGACGATCATCCGCAACCCGGGCTATCCGAACCCGCTCGACGGCGGCATCCTGCAGCAGGCGCTGCCCGCGAGCAAGTACGTGCTGGCCGACGATCTGTCGATGCCGTACACGGTGCGCGGCTCGATCGGGCTGCAGCAGCAGCTCCGTCCGAACATGGGCGCGCACGTCCAGTACAGCTTCGGGCGCGGCTACGACCGCTTCCGCGGCCGCAACATCAACGCGCCCATAGACGGCGTCCGCCCCGATCCGGCCTTCGGCAACATCACGCAGGTGGAGTCGACCGGCGGCCAGCGGCAGCACATGATGGTGACGGGCATCAACTTCGCGATTCCCGCGAAGCGGACGTTCCTGTTCGCCAACTACACGCTGAACCACACCGAGAACGACGCGGCCAACCCGTTTGGGCTGCCGGCCGACAGCTACAATCTCGACGCCGAGTGGGCGCCGGCCGCGGGGATGGCGCGCCACACCGTGAGCGGGAACCTCAGCACGTTCCTGCTGGGCAGGTTCAACGTGAGCCTGAACGGGTCGGTGAGCTCGGGCGCGCCGTACAACATCACGACCGGCCGCGATGACAACGGCGACGGCGTGTTTCTCGACCGGCCCGCCGGTGTCGGACGCAACAGCGCGCGCGGCAAGGCCATCTTCAACCTCGGTGGCATGTTCTCGTATCAGCGCCGGTTCGGCAGCCGTAGCGGCGAAGGCGGCGCGGGCGGCACGACGGTGATCATGCGCGACGGCGCGGCGCCCGCGGCCGCAGCGGCCGGCGGCCAGGGGCAAATGGTCGTGATGGGCGGCGGCGGCCCGATGGGCGCCAACGCCGGCCGCTACTCCATGAACCTGTTCGTGCAGGGCCAGAACCTGCTCAACATCGTCAACCCGCAGGGGTACTCGGGCGTCATGACGTCGCCGTTCTTCGGCCAGCCGACCGGGGCGAGACCGGCGCGCACGCTGAGCGTCGGCGTGCGGTTCGGGTTCTGACGGCCGCCGGGGGATAATCAGCGGGCTTGTTCGCCCGCGTGTTTGGCACGTTTGCGTCGGCGTCGGGGGTGCTCTTCCTGGGCATCCTCGACTCGACGCTTGTCTTTTTTCTGCCGCTCGGCATCGACGCCGTCGTCATCCTCATGGCGGCGCGCAACAGCGAGCTCGCCTGGCTTTATCCCGTTCTCGCGACGCTCGGCTCGGTGCTCGGGTCTGCGCTGACCTACTGGGTGGGGCACAAGATCGGCGAGCACGGCCTCAGCCGCTTCGTCCCTGCGGCACGCCTTCAGCTCGTGCGCAGGCAGCTGAAACGCCACGGCGCCTTCACGGTGGCGGCACTGGCCCTGATTCCCCCGCCGTTCCCCTTCACGCCGTTCGTGCTCGTCTCGGGCGCGCTGCACTTCAGCCGGCTCCGGCTGTTCCCCATGCTCGCCCTCGCGCGGCTGCTGCGATTCGGCCTCGAAGCCGCGCTGGCCGTGAAGTACGGCGACGCGCTGGTCGGCTGGATGACGTCCGACACCTTCAAGATCGCGGTGGGGGTGTTCATCGTCATTACAACGATCGGGACGATTGTGTCGGCGCTCGTCGTCGTCAGACGCGCACGAGCGCTCAGGGATTAGGGATCTGCGATTAGGGATTAAGGGCCGTCCGGCGAGATCCCTTCTGCTTATTTTGCAGCTCCTGCTGCTCGCGGAGTCGACTGATCGCGGTCGTCCTCGATGACGACAGAATTGCGACGAGCTCCTCGCATTCCTTGAGCAGCGGTAGCACTTGCTCTGGCGGCGCTTTTTGTGTTCCGAGCAGCACCTCAAGCCAGCCCAGGCTTTCATCTGCTTCTTCGAGGGCAATACTGATTTTCGAGATGAACTCGCGACGCGAGCGTGCCCGCGACGCGACCCGGTAGTTGGAAGCCGTCGATGTGCCCGACCGACTGAGTTGGTCAGCGATGTTGCGGCTGTTCGGGCGCAGCCAGAGCGGGTCGCACAGCAGCACAATGTCGACGGCGAACGCCGTCATTCGCGAGCGGAGTTGATCTGCAGTCATACTCCGGATGACGCATCTCCCGTGCCCGCTCGTCTAGCCGGGCAGCCCACGCTTCAATCGCACAATCTGCCAATCAATCCCTGATCGCAGATCGCAGATCCTTAATTCCTGAGCGCCGTGGTTGGATTCAGCCTCGCGGCCCGCCTGGCCGGCACGAGGCAGGCGATGAGCGTGACCGTGGCGACGATGAAGAGGACCGACACGAGCGTGATCGGGTCGCCCGCGCGGATGCCGAGGTCCAACGACGCCATGGCCACCGATACGGCGTACGCCAGGCCGAGGCCGAGGGGAGCGCCGATGGACAGCTGCACGAGGCCGCGCCTGAGCACGAGCCACGAGACCTGCCACGGCTGCGCGCCAAGCGCCATGCGAAGGCCGATCTCCGTGCGCCGCTGGCCGACCGAATAGGCCGTCACCGAATACATGCCGATGGTCGACAGCACGAGGCCGAACACCGCGAACAGCACGAACAGCGATCCGAAGACGCGGAACGGCCACCGCTGCCGCGCCAGGTTGTCCTCCATCGTCCGGATCTGCGAGACGGGCAGGTCCTGATCGAGCGCCTGTACGGTCGACCGCAGACTGGCGGCGAGCGTTTCCACCGGCTGATGGCTGCGCAGCGCCACCGAGAAGCCGCTGGCGGTCGTCATGCGCAGCGGGCGATAGGCCACGGCGTGGAGCTCGTTGCTCGTCATGTCCGCATGCCGGACGTGTGGGACGACACCGACGATCTGGGCCCAAACGGTGTCGGCGGCATCGGGCCGCAGCATGATGCGGCGGCCGATGGGATCCTGGCCCGGGAAGTGCTGCTCGGCGAACCGCTGGTTGACGACGACGGCCTCGGCGCCTGGCATGCCGTCGCGGGCGTTGAGCGTGCGGCCCTGCGCCGCGGCAACGCGGAACGTTTCGAAGAAGCCGGGGCCAACGCTCGCCACGCGCACGACACGCGGCGTGTCGGTGGTGACGCGCGGCTGGCCGTCGATGTCGAGTGTGAGCTGGCCGATGCCCTGGCCCGGCAGCGCCGTGCCGATCGACACGCTTTCGACACCCGGCAGCGCCCGCAGCCGTTCCTCGAGCTGCTCGACGAAGCGATGGCGCGCCGGGCCGTCAGGATACTTCGCCTCGATCAGATTGATGCCTGCCGTCAGCACGTTCGCGGTGTTCGCGCCGAGATCGGCGTTGTAGAGGCTGATGAAGCTGCGAATCATCACGCCGGCCCCGGCGAGCAGGGCGAGCGTGAACGCCACCTCGAGCACCACCAGCGAACTGGTGAGCCACCGCCCGCGGCCGCCCGTCGCGCTGCGGCTGCCGTCCTTGAGCACTTCGTTGGTATCGGTGCGCGCCAGCTGCACCGCCGGCGCGAGGCCAAAAATCAGGCCCGTGCCGACGCAGGCGAGCGCAAGCCAGCCGAAGACCCGCCAGTCGAACGTGAAGACAATCCAGTACGGCTTGCCGACGTCCGCGACGGCGCGATCGAAGATCGTCACGCCGACATAGGCGAGCACGAGGCCGAGCAGGCCGCCGAGGCACCCGAGCAGCACGCTTTCGGTGAGCAGCTGCGCGACGATGGTGCGCCGCGACGCGCCGAGCGCGATGCGCACGGCGATCTCGCGCGTGCGGGCCACGGCGCGCGCGATCAGCAGGCTGGCGACGTTCGCGCAGGCGATGAGCAGCAGCAGCGACACCGCGGCCAGCAGCAGCAGGAACATGATGCGAATCGGCCCGCCGTTCTGGCGCTGGTTGATCGTCTGCACCAGCACGCTGACGTTCTTGTTCGTGTCGGGATAGGCTTGCTCGAGGCGCGCCGCGATGCCGGCCAGTTCCGTCTGGGCTTCGCCGATGCCCACGCCGGGCCCAAGGCGGCCGAAGATCTCGATGTTGCGGGCCTCGCGCCGCTGTTGCGCGGCTGCCGGAATCAGCGGTATCCACGCTTCGTTGTTGTTGGGGAACAGCACGTCGGGCGGCATGACGCCGACAATCTCTGTCGGCACCTCGTTGACGCGAATGGTGCGGCCGAGCGCGCCGCGGTCGCCGGCGTACCGGCGCTCCCACGCCTTGTGGCTCAGAATCACCACCGGCGTCGCGCCGGGCTGTCCGTCCGCTTCGACGAAATCGCGCCCGAACAGCGTCGGCTGTCCGAGCAGGCCGAACAGGTTCGTCGTCACGCGAGTGCCGGGCACGCGCTCGGGGGCGCCGGGCTCGCCGCTCAGGTTGAAGGCCTGTCCCTGGGCTCCGGCCAGGCTGCGGAACGACTTCGCGTCCTTCTTCCAGTCCTCGAAATCGGGCCAGGACGTCTGCATGTCGTCGCGCCGCTGGCTGTCGTAGGTGGAGGCGACGACGATTTCGTCGGGATTTTCGTAGGGCAGCCCGCGCAGCAGCACCGCGTTGACCAGCGTGAAGACGGTGGTGTTCATCCCGATGCCGAGGCCGATGGCGAGCACGACGACGAGCGTGAAGCCGGGCTCGGCGGCGAGGCGGCGGAAGGCATAGCGCAGGTTCTGACCCATGGGAGGGAATACGCGGCGCGCGGGCGCGAGGTTCACGGCTAGAATCGCCTGATGCGTCAGGGACTACGTTTCTGGGACGACCGCACGCCGCTCTCGCGGCGCCCGTCGAGGCCGAAGTGGAAGCCGGCGAAGGGGCCAGGCCGCGAGCGGGTGGATGTCGTGGTGGTGGGCGGCGGGCTCAGCGGCTGCGCCAGTGCCTATGCGTTCGCGGCCGCCGGCCACAGCGTGGTGCTGCTCGAGGCGGGCCGGGTGGCCTCGGGCGCGACGGCGGGCAGCGCAGGGCTGCTGCTGCCGGGGTTCGACGGCGCGTTCCTGCAGCACAACGCGCTGCACGGGCTGCGCGATTCGCGCGCGATGTGGCGGCAGGCGCGCCGCGGCGTGCTCGATTTCGCCGCGCTGATCCGGCGGCTCGGCATCCGCTGCGATCTCGAGAGCACGTCGGTCGTCACCATTTCGCGCGAGGCAAAGATGCTGGCGAAGGAATACGGAAGCCGGCGCGACGCGGGGCTCGACGTGACACGGCTCGCGGCCGGTGCGCTCGCCCGCGAAGCGGCGCTCGAGGAGCCGTCGATGGGCGCCATGCGGACGCCCGGCGCGTTCACGTTCGATCCAGTGCGCGCGGCGCTCGGGCTGGCGGCGCATGCCGGGAAGCAGGGCGCGCGCATCTTCGAGCAGTCGCCGGTGACCCGCGTGAAGCATCTGCCGCGCGGCAAGGGCGTGCAGGTGAAGACGGCGGCCGGCGTGATCGAGGCGGGCGCGGCGGTCATCGCGACCGGATCCGCGGGGCCGCTCGTGCCGCAGCTGCGGCGGCACTTCATCACGCGCGATACGTATCTGGTCGTCACCGACACGATGCCGGCGGCGATGCGGCGCGCGGTGGGGCAGCGCAGGAGCGCGCTCATGGACAGCAGCGAGCCGCCGCGGACCGTGCGGTGGATGAAGGACGATCGCGTGATGATCAGCGGCGCCGATCAGCCGCCGCAGCCGGCGCGGCTGCGCGATCGCGTCCTGACGCAGCGCACGGGTCAGCTCATGTACGAGCTGACGCTTTTCTATCCGGCGTTGTCGGGCATCCAGCCGGCCTTCGCCTGGGACGCCCCGCTGGCCACCACCGCCGACGGCGCGCCGTACATCGGGCCGCATCGCAACCTGCCGGGCCATCTGTTCGCGCTCGGCTTCGGTCGCCACGGCGACGGCCTGGCCTGGATGGCCGCCCGCGCGCTGGTCCGCCACTTCGAGGGCTCCGCGACTAAAGACGACGCGGTGTTCGAGTTCACGCGGCACGACTGAACATGGAGCGTGCGTGAGACTGGCGGCCTTCATGCTGGTGCTCGGCCTCGCGCCATCCGCGCCATCCACGCACCCCGCGCAGGCCACGCCGGTCACGGAGAACGCGGTGTTCGCCGGCGGCTGCTACTGGGGTGTCGAGGCGGTCTTCGAGCACGTGCGCGGCGTCAGCGGCGCCGTGTCAGGCTTCTCGGAAGGCGTCGAGTCGGTCGAGGTGCGATTCGATCCGTCGATCGTCAGTTATCGCGAGCTGCTCGAGGTGTTCTTCACGATTGCGCACGACCCGACATCGCGCGACCGCCAGGGCCCGGACGTCGGCCCTCAGTACCGCGCCATCGTCTTTCACCGCGAGGCGCAGCGCGGGGAAGCGGAGGCGTATCTCGACGGCCTGCGAGCGTCCGAGCGGTTCCAGCAGCCGATCGTGACCGAGCTGCGGCCGTTCCGCGCCTTCACGCCCGCGCCACCCGGCCAGCAGGACTACGTCGCCCGCCATCCCAGCGCGCCGTACGTCGTGATCAACGATTTGCCGAAGCTCGAACGCCTCCGGCAGCAGTTCCCGCAGCTGTACGTCGTCCGGGACCATCACTGACGTCGAGCGCCTGCCAACCTTTTGCTTGCCTAGATCGTCTAGTGGAGGCATGAGTCCACGGAAGCGCGCGGATCGGCCGGGCGACCTGGTGCAGGGCACGCTCGACATGCTCGTCCTGCAGACGCTCATTCTCGGCCCCGCTCACGGCTATGCCATCGCCGAAATCATCCAGAAGCGCAGCGACGCCGTGCTGCAGGTCGAGCAGGGCTCGCTCTATCCGGCCCTCCACCGGCTCGAGGACAAGGGCCTGATCGCGTCCTTCTGGGACACGACCGAGAACAACCGCCGGGCGCGGTACTACCGCCTGACGGCCGCCGGCCAGCGCCAGCTGCATCGCGAGACCAGCCGCTGGGCCGCGCTCGTCGCGGCGGTTGCCCGGGTGATGGATCCGGCGGAGCGGTGATGGGACTCGGCCGTTTCTTCAGACGCGCGGCCTGGGACCGCGAGCGCGCGCGCGAGATGGACGCGCACATCGCGATGATGGCCGACGACCTGCGCGCCGAGGGCGTGCCCGAAGCCGAGGCGCTGCAGCGTGCGCGCGCCCGCTTCGGCAACGCCGCGCTGGCGCGCGAGGAGATCTACGAGATGAACAGCCTGCCTGTGATCGAAACCATTCTTCGCGACGGCCGCTACGCGCTGCGCCTGCTTCGGCGCAGCCCCGGCTTTGCGCTCACCGCGATCCTCACACTCGCGGTGGCCATCGGGGCCAACGCGGCCGTGTTCAGCCTCGTCGACGCCATTCTGCTGCGGCCGCTGCCCTATCCGCAGCCCGGCCAGCTCGCCAATGTCGAGTACCGGCAGGTATCGCCGCGCGGCACGTTCGAGGGAACGTCGGTGGACGGCGCCATGTGGGAAGCCATCCGCGAATACGTGAAGTCGGCGGACGTTGCCGTCTATTCAGACTGGCGCGGCGGCGTGAACCTGGCGCTGCCCGGGCAGGCGCTCAACGTCGATCAGCAGCGCGTCAGCGCCGGCTTCTTCCGCGTGCTTGGCGTGACGCCTCTTTACGGACGCGAGTTCACGGGGGAAGAAGACCGGGCGGGCGGTCCCAACGCCGTTATCCTTTCGCACGGCCTCTGGCGCCGCGCGTTCGGCGCGGACCCATCCGTCGTCGGCACTACGGCGCTGGTCCGCGGCGACGCGCATCAGATCGTCGGCGTCATGCCCGAGACGCTGCGCGCCAGCGCGCCCACGGACCTGTGGACGCCCGTACGCGCAAGCCGCACAGGGGAGGGCGGCGGCACGAATTTCGCGGTGATGGTCCGCGTGCCGGCGGGCACGGCGTGGCAGGCCGTCGACGCGGAGCTCAACACCGCGTTCCTGTCACTGGGCTACGAGCTGCGTGAAGGCGTGTCGGTCAACTACGGCCTGCTGCCGCTGCAGCAGAACCTCACGTCAGCGTCGCGCGACGCCCTGCTCAGCATGTGGGCGGCGGTCGGCCTCGTGCTGCTGATCGCCTGCGTCAACCTTGCCGGCCTCCTGCTCGCCCGGGCCCGCACGCGCGCACGCGAGATCGCCACGCGCATGGCCCTTGGCAGCGGCCGTCGCGCCGTCGTCCGCCAGCTGCTGGTGGAGAGCGTCACGCTTGCGCTCATTGGCGCGATCCTCGGCGTGCTGCTCGGCCATTTGATGCTCAACGGACTGCAGGCGCTTGCGGCCGATCAGTACGCCATGTGGGAGGGCGTCGCGCTCGACTGGCGCGCGGTCGCGGTCACCGGCGGCCTGTCGATGCTGGCCGCGGTCATCTTCGGCGTCATTCCGGCGGTGCATGCCAGCCGCGTGGACGTGCAGGCGGGCCTGCGCGACGGCGGCGTGCGCGGCGCGTCGGCGGGCAGCGGCGGATGGACTCGTCGGGCGCTGGTGGTGGCCGAAGTCGCGCTGGGCCTCGTCCTGCTCGTCGGCGCCGGCCTGCTCACACGCACGTTCGTCACGCTCAAGTCGCTCGAACCGGGCTTCGATCTCACCAACGTGGTCACCGGCAGCGCCTCGCTCCAAGACACCCGCTACCAGACGCGCGAGCAGATCGCGCAGCTCTTCGAGCGCAGCCTCGAGCGGATCAAGGCGACGCCCGGCGTGGAATCAGCCGCCGTCTCGCTCGGTCTGCCGTACGAGCGCATCCTGAATCTCGGCTTCAGCCCGCTCGACGGGGCAGCGGCCGCGGAAACGGATCGAAATTTCATCACGAACGTCACCTACGTCACGCCTGATTACTTCAGGACGCTCCGCATGCCGTTGCGGGCCGGGCGCGAGGTGAACGACGGTGATCGCGACGGCGCGCAGCCGGTCGTCGTGGTCAACGAGGCGTTCCAGCGGCTTTACTACGCGTCTGACGGCGCGCTCGGCCGCACGCTCGCCATCGCCGGCATGGAGCGGCAGGTCGTGGGCATCGTCGGCGACGTGCAGTACCGGCAGCCGGGATGGGGCACCGGCGGCCCGATTCGCACCACGCCAATCGTGTATCTGCCTGTGCAGCAGACACCGGCGCGCACGCTCAACCTCGTGCACACCTGGTTCTCGCCGACCTGGATTGCGCGCACGTCCGGGCCGATCGCGGGCGTGGAGCAGGCGTTGCGGGCAGCCGTCGCCGACGTCGATCCGCTGCTGCCGCTGGCATCGGTGCGGAGCATGGCCGAGGTGCGCGCGCGCGCGACCGCGTCGCAGCGCTTCATGATGGTGCTTGCGGGCCTGCTGGCCGGCGCGTCGATGCTGCTCGCGGCCATCGGCATTCACGGGATGATTGCGAGCTCGATCACGGAGCGCACGCGGGAAATCGGCATCCGCATGGCGCTTGGCTCCACGGCCGCGCAGGCGATGCGCACCGTCACGCTGCCGGGCATCGGCCTGACGATTATCGGCCTCGTGCTCGGCGCCGCGATTGCGCGCGCCTCGACGAGCTACATTGCCAGCCTGCTGTGGGGAGTCGAGCCGGACGATCCCCTGACCTACGCCGTGGTCGCCGCGCTGCTGCTGCTGGTTGCCGTTGTCGCCAGCGTGATTCCCGCGCTGCGCATCCTGCGGCTCGACCCGGCGCAGACACTGCGCGCCTAGCGCGGGGCCCGTCCGGGCTACAATCGCGCGCATGTTTCGCCGCGTGACGTGTGTCGCCGTTCTCG
>DATKDT010000142.1:0-43022 GCA_035512575.1 Vicinamibacterales bacterium
CCCGACACCGGCGTCTTCATCGTGATTACGGGAGACGATGCGACGGAGACGGACATCCCCGGCGCCGGCTACAGCTTCTCGACGCTGAAGCGCGCGCAGGCTCTCGGCGACCTGCAGGCGCTCACCGCCCACGGCCGCCGCGTCGCGCGGCTGCATGTTTCAGGCGCCGGGTCGAATGCCGGGCCGGAGATCGAACAGGCAATTGCCCCCGAGGGACGATGACGTTAGATCGAGGCGTCTCCCGCTGGACGGACCGCCGCCTGGGTCGCATCATCGTCGCAATCGTCTTCGTAGTCGTGTGGGGCCTGATTACGCATGGAACGCATGCGGGATCCGGCGACGAGCCGCACTATACGATGATCGCGCACTCAATCGCGTTTGATGGCGACCTCGACCTTCAGAACAATTATCGCGACGCGACGCTGATCGGCGGCGGCCGGCTGCTGCCCGAGCAGCACGTCAGAGCGCGCGGTGATCGTCTCTACCCGGTTCACGACATCGGCTGGCCGCTTCTGATGGCGCCCGTGGTACGTGTCGCCTACCCGCTCGCCGACTACCTGGGCGACGCCATCCCGCCCGCGGCGCTTCAGTCAGCACGGTTGACGAAGAGTCTGTTGCTGCGGCATCAGCTGAGCCTCGTGATGGCGCTGCTCACCGGCTTTCTGGCCAGAGAGCTCTTTCTTCTACTGATCGGGCTGGGGATTGCGCGAATGGGAGCCTTCGCGTGGTCGTTGCTCTTCGCGCTGACGCCACCGGTGCTGTCCCATGCATTTCTCGTGTTCACGGAGATTCCGTCGGCACTCATCGCGATTGCCGTAGCGAGGCGTTTGCTCGCAGGCAAGGTCTCCCGGGGTGCGCTGATCGCATTGGGAACCACGGCTGGATTTCTGCTGCTCGTGCACGCGCGAAACGTAGGGCTGGTCGCGGGACTCGTCGTCATGGCGGCGCTGGCCGCGCCGGAGAACCGGAGATGGAAATGGGCTGGCCTGTTCGCCGTGGGCGTCGCGGCGACAGCCGCGCTGCGCACGGCAGTTACGTTTGCATTGTGGGGAACATTCCTCACGACACCGCACGCATCACTAGGATCGCCCGAGGCGAGCGCAGCTGCGAGGGAAATGGCCGTGCGAATCGCCGGCCTCCTGGTCGATCGCGAGTACGGACTCCTTGCGTATGCGCCGATCTACGCGCTGGCCCTTGCCGGTTGGGTGGTCTTCTTGAGGCTCCGTTTCGGGCTCCGCGCGTTCGCGGTGCTGGTTGTAGTCGTGGCCTACCTGCTTCCAGTCATCCTGCCGGTGACCAACGTGCACGGATGGACAGGAGGATGGTCGCCTGCGGCCCGTTTTCTGGTGCCGATCGCGGCGTTCGCTTGGATTCCGATTGCAGTCTTCTGGGCGCGTGCCGGCGCAGTCGGAAAGGCGGTCGCGCTGGCGCTCGTTGTCCTGCAGATCTCGATGAACGCCTACCTCTGGCAGCATCCCCAGGCGCTCTGGAATGACGGCGATGGCCGATCCGCGGTAGCGTGGGCGGCGTGGTTGCCACGCCTCACGAAGTGAGGGGCGATCCTACTTGAGCACCGCGAGCCGCCTGCCCGATTCCTCTTCCACGTCCCTGTGCAGGCTGTTGCCGTGCGCGTCCATGGTGACGATGGCGGGAAAGTCCTTCACGCGCAAATGCCACATCGCCTCGGGCGTGCCGAACTCCATCAGCGACACGCCGTCGACCGCTTCGATCGCCCGCGCGTAGAACTGCGCCGCGCCGCCGACGGCGTTCAGATACACCGCGCCTGATTCCTTCAGGCCCGCCAGCGTCTTCGCGCCCATGCCGCCCTTGCCGATCACCGCGCGCACGCCGTACTTCCTGATGATGTCGGCCTGATACGGCTCTTCGCGGATACTCGTCGTCGGACCCGCGGCCATGACTTTCCAGCCGCCGCCGTCCTTCGCGACGACGGGGCCGCAGTGATAGATGATGCTGCCGCGCAAATCGACCGGCGGCTCGTGCTGCATCAGGTGATGGTGCACCGCGTCGCGGCCCGTGTACATCACGCCGCTGATGAGGACGACGTCGCCGACCTTGAGATCGCGGATCGTCGCCTCGTCGATCGGCGCCTGCAGGCGCTTCTCGCGGCCGGTGGGCGCGAAGCCCGCGCCGGCGGCAATCATCGGCTCCATCGCCTTCGACGGATCGCGGTACAGCCATTCGGTGATCGCGCCGGTCGCCGCGTCGAGGCGGACGGCAAGGCGCCGGAAGGCCCAGCAGTCGTACGCCACCGAGACGAAGAAGCTTGCGGGCAGGCGGTTGAGCGCGCCCACCTTGCAGCCGATGAGCGACACTTCCCCGCCGAAGCCCATCGTGCCCACCGACAGGTTGTTCACCGTCGCCATCACCGAACGCTCGAGATCCGCCAGCCGCTCGTCCGGATTCTCGTCGTCCAGTGTCCGGAACAGCTGTTCCTTCGCGTGGTAGTAGCCCGAGGTGCGGTCGCCGCCGACGCACACGCCCACGGCGCCGGGGCTGCAGCCCTTGCCCTGCGCCTTCCACACCGCGTGCAGGATGCACTTGCGCACGCCGTCGAGCGATCGGTCGGCGCGGCCGAGATGATCGAGGTCGGCCGGCAGGGCGTACTGCGCGTTGGTGTTCTCGCAACCGCCGCCCTTGAGCAGCAGCTTCACCTCGACGTCGTCCTTCTCCCACTGATCGAAATAGATGATGGGCGTGCCGGGCCCGAGGTTGTCGCCGCTGTTCTCGCCGGTGATCGAGTCGACCGAGTTGGGCCGGAGCTTGCCGCGCTTGGTGGCCTCCGCGACCGCTGCCTCCACTTCGCGCCGCAGCGCGATCTGGTCGACGCCGACCGGCGTCTTGATCTTGAACGTGGGCATGCCGGTGTCCTGGCAGATCGGCCCTTCGCACGACGCGGCCTGGTCGATGTTCTCGCCGATGATGCCGAGCGCCTGCGCGGAGCGCGACCCCGCGGGCTCGCGGCCCATCGCCACACGCATGGCGGCGCGCACGTCGGGCGGCAAATCGGTCGAGGTTCGGGTGATGAGCTCGACGAGACTGGCGCGGAAGCCTGAGGGTGTAGCCACGATGCGAGCAGTATAATTGAGGTGTTTTGCCGCATCGGCTCGAACGCGATCCGCTCGGTCCGGTGCACGTGCCGGAAGGCGCCTACTACGGCGCGCAGACGGCGCGCGCGCTCGAGAACTTCCCCATCAGCGGCATGCACGCCCACGCCGCGCTCGTCCGCGCCACCATCGTCATCAAACTCGCGGCGGCGGAGGCCAACGGCAGGCTCGGCCGGCTGCCGACAGGCGTGGCCGGCGCGATTGCCCGAGCGGCGCGCGAAGTGCTCCAGGGATCGCTAAGAGATCAGTTTGTCGTGGACATCTATCAGGCCGGCGCCGGCACGTCGCACAACATGAACGCGAACGAAGTGCTGGCCAACCGGGCCGAGGAACTGCTCGGCGGCGGCCTTGGCGAGTACGCACGCGTGCATCCCAACGATCACGTGAACATGGGCCAGTCGACCAACGACGTCTTTCCGACGGCGACGCGCCTGGCGATCCTGATTCACCACGGCGCGCTGGTCGATTCGGCGCGCGAGCTTGCCAGGGCCCTCGACGCGCACGCGGCGCGCTGGACGCACGTGCTCAAGACGGGCCGCACGCACCTGCAGGACGCCGTGCCGATGACCCTCGGCCAGGAGTTCTCGGGCTGGGCCGCGAACATCCACGTCGCGATCGACGAGCTCGAGCACGCCGCGGCGCGGCTGCTCGAATTGAACCTGGGCGCGACGGCCGTCGGCACGGGCCTGAACGCCGGCACTGATTTCACGAAGGCCGCGGTCGCGAACATCGCGCGCGAGACGGGCTTCCCGGTGAAGCCCGCGGCGAATCGCTTCCGCGTGACGCAGAGCATGGGCGACGTGGCCGCGTGGAGCGCCGCGATGCGCCGGCTGGCGATGGAGACGAACAAGATCGCGTCGGATCTGCGCCTGCTGGCCAGCGGCCCGCGCGCCGGCTTCGCCGAGATCATGCTGCCGCCCGTGCAGCCGGGCTCGTCGATCATGCCGGGCAAGGTGAACCCCTCGATTCCGGAGATGGTCAATCAGGTCTGCTACCAGGTCTACGGCTGCGATGCCACCGTGGCCGCGGCCGCCGACGCCGGACAGCTCGAGCTGAATGTCATGATGCCGGTGATGGCCTGGAACGCGCTGCATGCCTCGGCCATCCTCACGAACACGCTGGCGGTGTTCCGCGAGCGGTGCCTCGACGGCCTCGAGGCCGATGAGGCGCGCTGCCGCGAGCTGCTCGATCGCAGCACGGCCGTCGCCACCGCGCTCAGCCCGTACATCGGCTACGCGGCCACGGCGCGGATCGCGAAGGAATCGGTGGCGACCGGACGGCCCATTCGCGAGCTCGTGCTCGAGCGCGGACTGCTCGACGCGAAACACGCCGATCGGATCCTCTCGGCCGAAGCCATGACCGAGCCAGGAGTAGTGGATGCAGGAAACGATCAAGCGGACGGTGCTGGCGGCGGCGCTCGTCGCCGCGTGCGCAAGCCTCGGGCTCGCGCAGGGACACGGGCGGCTGTTTCCACCCGAAGATCTCGGCGTTCTTGAGGGCCCCGATCGCGACGCCTGGCAGAAGCCCGAGCAGGTGATGGACGCGCTCGGCATTGCCGACGGCGCGCGCGTCGCCGACCTGGGCGCCGGCGGCGGCTACTTCACGATCCGTCTCGCGCGCCGCGTCGGCCCCAACGGCATCGTCTACGCGGAAGACATCCAGCCCCAGATGCTCGGATCGATCGAGCGGCGCGTCGAGCGCGAGCAGCTCCAGAACGTCCGCTCGGTGCTCGGCCAGCCCGAGGATCCGAACCTGCCGGCAGGCGAGCTCGACGCCGTCCTCATCGTCGACACGTTCAACGCGTTCGAGAAGCCGGTGGCGGTGCTCGAGCGCGTGCGCGAGTCGCTGAAGCCCGGCGGCCGCGTCGGCATCATCGAATACACCAAGGAAGGGCACGGGCCGGGCCCCGCCATGGAAGATCGCATCGATCCCGACGTCGTCATCAACGCCGCCCGCGTGGCGGGCCTCCACCTCGCCAGGCGCGAGACATTCCTCCGCTATCAGTACATGCTCGTCTTCGAGAAGCCGTGACCGGCGTCCCGGCGTTCTTCACCGATGCGCAGGCGCGCGTCGAGCGCGCGCTCGATCAGGCGACCTCGGGCCAGTACGACGGCCCGCCGGTGGTCCGCGACGCCATGCGCTACACGCTGCTTGCGCCCTCGAAGCGCGTGCGCGCGATCCTGACCACTATCGCGTGCGACCTGTGCGGCGGCCCTTCGACTGCGCTCAGGGCAGGCCCTGGCGGTGCGGCCGAGACAGGCGGCGGCGCCATGTCCGCGGCAGTCGCCATCGAGATGGTGCACGCCTCGTCGCTCATCCTCGACGATCTGCCGTCGATGGACGACGCGCCGATGCGCCGCGGGCGGCCCTCCTGCCACGTGCAGTACGGCGAGGCCGTCGCCACCCTGGCCGCGTTCGGCCTGCTCAGCGACGCCTTCGGCCTCCTCGCGTGGGCCTACGCGCCGCCCCTCGCCCGCGAGCTGACGATGCTGCTGGCGTCGGCGATTGGCGGCGACGGCCTCATTGCGGGGCAGGCGGAAGATCTGCTGGCCACCGACACGTCCATCGACTTCGAGACGCTCGAGCGCATCCACCGCCGCAAGACGGGCGCGCTGTTCAGCGCGGCGGCCACCGCAGGGGCGTGGGTCGCTGGCGCGCGTGATGACCGCGTGCGGGCGCTGCAGGCGTATGCGAAGAACCTCGGACTCGCCTTCCAGATCGTCGACGACCTGCTCGACGTCACGGGGGACCCGAACGCAACCGGCAAGGCCACGCTCGCCGACGCGCGCAAGACGACATTCGTGTCGTTCAGCGGCGTGGAGGGCGCGCGCGAGCTGGCGGCCGAGTTGTGCCGCACGGCCGACGCGTCGCTCGAGCCGTTCGGCGCCAGGGCCGCCCCCCTGCTGGAGCTCTCGGCCTTCGTCGCGGACCGCCGCCTCTGATAGCCTTCGGGTATCCGAATGGCAGACGATCGCGCGACCGAGAAGAACCGCCGCCCGTCCCCGCACGACATCGATCACCTTCGCGAGCGCCTCCGGGCGCTCGGCTATCTCGACGCGCCGGTCGATCGCTTTGTGCTCGGCTCGGCCACGGCGCGCTCGGGCGCGGTCCGGTTCGCGCTCGGCGCCGGCCTGCGCGTAGGTCTCATCGCGGGACTGCTGCTCGGGATCTCGGCGGCCATCGCGCTCGCGGTCCGCGCGCCTGGATTCATTGCGACACGCCGCGACGCGATCGTCATGGCTGCGGTGCTCTCGGCCGTGTTCGCGCTCGTGACGGCCGTCGCCGTGGCGGCCACGGTCATGGCGGCCAGCTGGCTGGCGCGGAGGTCCACCACGCTCACGGCCGCCCGCGCGCGCCGTGTCGCCGCCACTGCCGGCATCATCGTCGCGCTCGGATGCGCCGCGTACCTCACGCTGTGGTGGACCGCGGCGCAGGACCTGTTCACGGGCCTGACCATCGGATGGAATGTCGTGGCCCTGGCTCTCGCCGCCGGCGTCGCCTTGCTGCTCGCGCACGCCGTCAGCGTGGTCATCCAGGCGGCGCTCGTGCGCTCCACCGTCACGGCCGACATCAGCGCGGGCGGCCTTCTCAGCTCGCGCGCGTTTCTCGCCGTCTTCGGCCTGCTCCTGTTCGCGGGATCGGGCGCCCTGATGGCAACGGGAGCCGGACGCGATCGCGCGCCTGATGCCGGCGCCGCGCCCATCACCGTCGTACCGACCGGCTACGCGCTGCGCGTGCTCGCGATCGACGGCTTCGATCTCACCATCGGCCAGCGCCTCAAGGCGGATCTTCCTGCGCTCTCGCGCCTGCTCGACGGCGCCTACCTGCCGCTCGGGTCCGATGCCGCGCCGGATCCCGCGCGTGACTGGACGACGATTGCGACGGGCCAGCCGCCCGAGGTGCACGGCATCGCGTCGCTCGAGGCGCGGCGCGCCGTCGGCATCGACGGACGCCTGCCCGCCGCCCGCGGCGGCATCGTGCAGTCGCTGCTCAATGCCGCCGATCTGCTGAGACTGACGACGCCCGCGATTGCGAGCGGCGCGGAGCGGCGGGTGCCGGCGTTCTGGGAGGTCGCGTCCGCGGCGGGTCTGCGCACGGCGGTCGTCAACTGGTGGGCCACCTGGCCCGCCCCGGCCGGAGACGACATCGTCATCACCGACCGCGCGCTGCTGCGTCTGGACACGGGCGGCGAGCTCGACGCCGAGATCGCGCCGGCGGCGCTGTACGAGCAGCTGCGCGCGAGGTGGCCTTCCATGCGATCGGAGGCGGCCGAGCGCGCGGCCGCGCAGTTCGGCGGGATTGCGGATCCGGCGCTGCGCGCGGTGATGACGCGATCGGCGGAGATCGACCTTCTGGTCACGCATATTGCAAACCGCGTGGACGATCAGCCGCTCGATCTTCTCGTGGTCTATCTGCCCGGGCTCGACATTGCCCAGCACAACCTGCTGCAGGCGGGCGCGCCCTCGTCGGTCGCCGCGATGCGCGCGCGTGTCGAGGCGATTGAAGCCTACTACCGCTTCCTCAACGGGGTCGTGGGAATGCTCATGGAGCCGTCGCCGTCGCACGTCGATGCGGCCATGCTGTGGCCGGGGCGCGCCGGCAGCCGCCAGGGCGGGATGCTGTTGTCTGGCGCGCCGATCGATCCGGCTGGCACCGTGTGCGAAGACTGCCCCATCGGTGCCGCCGGCACGCTGCTGTACCTGCTGGGACTGCCGGTGGCGGATGACCTGCGGTGGTCGAGTCCGCAGACGGGCCTGGTCACGCGCGAGTTCAACGCGCGCCATCCGGTGCGGCGCATCCCGTCGTATGGCGCCGCCGCCACGCGGCCAGGCGCGCGGACGGGCCAGCCGCTCGATGCCGAAGCGCTCGAGCGGCTCAGAAGCCTGGGATATATCCGCTGAAAAAGGGGACGGGTCTATTTTTCGCGGTCAACCGGCCCGGAAAATAGACCCGTCCCCATTTTCAGCGCCGCGGCGGCGAGGATCGCCTTGAAGATGTCGGCGAGCAGGAACGGCGCGGCGCCCGCGGCAATGGCCAGCGACCAGGTGCCGGTGTGCACGCCGGCAAGCCAGCTGAGGCCGCCGGCGTAGATCACCGCGACGCCCGCGAGCATCGAGGCAATCGACGTCGACAGCCGGCGGTTGAAGCCGCGCTCGGCCAGGAGGCCGGTGACGAAGGCCGCGATCGGATAGGCCATCAGGTAGCCGCCGGTCGGGCCGAGCAGACGCGCGGCGCCCTGCGGCAGAATCGGTGAGGCCGCAAACACGGGCAGCCCGGCAATGCCGATCATGAGATACGCAAACTGCGAGGCCGCGCCCAGCTTCGAGCCCAGCGCTGCGCCGGCCAGAATGACGATCATGGGCTGCAGCGTGAACGGCACGGCCGTGCCGGGAATCGGAAAGCTGATTTGGGCCGCGGCGGCCGTCAGGGCAATCATGAAGAGCGCGGCGGCGGCGCGAATGGCACGGGCGTATTCGCTGCCGGCGGCCATCGCGCCAATGATCGTGGTCTCTGCGCGTGCGGACATGAAGCGGATCTTACCCTTATGCGGACGGCACTGACAATCGCGGGCAGCGACTCGGGCGGCGGGGCGGGCATCCAGGCCGACCTCAAAACGTTTGCGGCGCACGGCGTGTTCGGCACCAGCGCCATCACCGCCGTCACCGCCCAGAACACGCGCGGCGTGTCGGCCGTCCACATCCTGCCGCCGGCGATGGTGCGCGCGCAGATCGACGCCGTCGTCAGCGACATCCGTCCCGACGCCGTGAAGATCGGCATGCTCGCCAGCGCCGCGATCGTCACGGCCGTCGCGCAGGCGCTCGACGCGCATGCCCTTCAGCCCGTCGTGCTCGACCCGGTGATGGTGGCCAAGGGCGGAAGCCGGCTGCTCTCACCCGAGGCGGTGGACGCTATGTCCATGCTCCTGTCGCGCGCCGCCATCGTGACGCCGAATCTCGCGGAAGCCGAGGTCATGACCGGCGCGGAGGTGCGCGATCTGGAGGGGATGGAGCGCGCCGCCCGCGTTCTGGTCGACAGCGGCGCCGGCGCCGCGCTCGTCAAGGGCGGCCACCTCCAGGGCGGCACCGTCATCGACGTGCTGTGGACCGGCCGCGATCGCCACGTCTTCGACGCGCCGCGGATCGACACCACGCACACGCATGGCACCGGGTGCACGCTGTCGTCGGCCATCGCCGCGCAGCTCGCGCTCGGCCTGCCCCTGGTGGAGGCCGTGGAGGCCGCCATCGCCTACGTCCGGCGCGCGATCGCGTCGGCGCCGGGCCTCGGCCAAGGCCACGGCCCGCTCAATCACTTTCCGTATACTGACTAGATGGCTGCCCGCTTCGCGGTGTCGCAGGAAGCACTCGACGCGGCCCTCCTTCGCTCGGCTTTGCCGAGCTTCGGAGGGCAGGCCACTGGGGCCGTCATCACGTTCGAGGGCCTCGTGCGCGCCACGAACCAGGGGCGCCAGGTGCTGCGGCTCGTCTATGAAGGCTACGAACCAATGATCGTCCGCGTCTTCGAGCAGATCGCGCGCGAGATCGACGACGCCTGGCCGGGCACCGCCTGCGCCATTCACCACCGGCTCGGCACGCTGCAGATCGGCGACGTCAGCATCGTCATCGCCACGGCGTCGGCCCATCGCGCCGCGGCGTACGCCGCCAGCCGGTACGCCATCGAGCGCGTGAAGCAGATCGCCCCCATCTGGAAGCATGAACACTTCGAGGGCGGCCAGGTGTGGATCGAGGGCGCGGTTGCCGGCGCGGATGACGATGAGGCGCGGAAGAAAGCGATGGCGGCGGCATGCGCGTGACCGTGAGGCTGTTCGCCCGTCTCAGGGAAATCGCGGGACAGGATGCGATCGAGCGCGACGTGCCCGCCGGCAGCTCGCTCGGCGACGTCTGGGCGTCGCTCGTGGAACAATGGCCGGCCATGCGCGCGTTCGACAGCACGGTGTCGGGCGCCGTGAACGAAGAGTACGCCCGCATGGCCCGCGAAGTGCGCGACGGCGACGAAGTCGCGTTCCTTCCGCCTGTGTCCGGCGGGTGAATGACTACGTCCGCCATTCTGTGTTCTGTGTCCTGTGTTCTGTGTCCTGACTTATGCACCCTCACGTCATCGACAAACTGAAGCAGACCGAGATGCGCTACCGCGAGCTGTCGGCGCGCGTGGCCGAGCCGTCGGTGCAGGCCGACGGCAACGCGTACCGCAAGCACACGAAGGAGCTCTCCGAGCTGCAGCCGCTGGTCGACGCCTATCAGGAGATCCTGCGGATTGACGACGAGATCGCGAACGCCCGCGAGATGGCGGCCTCGGGCGACAAGGACATGGCCGCGCTCGGCACCGAGGAGCTGCCGGGACTCGAGCGGCGCCGCGAGGCGCTCGAGCGGGAGATCAAGCTCCTGCTCGTGCCGAAGGACCCGAACGACCAGAAGAACGTCATGCTCGAAATCCGCGCGGGCACCGGCGGCGACGAGGCGGCGCTGTTCGCGTCGGACCTGTTCCGCATGTACTCGCGCTTTGCCGAGCGCCAGGGCTGGAGGGTGGACCCCATCTCGGTCAGCGAGACGGGTACGGGCGGCTACAAAGAGATCATCGCGACGATCGAGGGGAAAGGCGCGTACAGCCGCCTGAAGCACGAAAGCGGCGTGCACCGCGTGCAGCGCGTGCCGGCCACCGAAACGCAGGGGCGCATCCACACGTCGACGGCCACCGTGGCCGTGCTGCCCGAGGCCGAGGACGTCGACGTGCACATCGACGCGAAGGACCTGCGCATCGACACTTTCTGCTCGAGCGGGCCGGGCGGCCAGAGCGTCAACACGACCTATTCCGCCGTGCGCATCACGCACATCCCGAGCGGCCTGGTCGTCTCGCAGCAGGACGAGAAATCGCAAATCAAGAACCGCGCGAAAGCCATGAAGGTGCTGCGCGCGCGCCTGTACGACATCGAGATGCGCAAGCAGCAGGACGCCATCGCGAAGGACCGCCGCAGCCAGGTGGGCACCGGCGAGCGCTCCGAGAAGATCCGCACGTACAACTTCAAGGAAAACCGCATCACGGACCATCGCATCGGCTTCACCATGCACCAGCTCGACGCGGCGCTCGACGGCGACATCGGCCCGCTGATCGAGCAGATGGACGCGCACGAGCAGACACAGAAGCTGCGCGACGCCACCGAGTGATGCACGCGCTCGCGGATCTGGTGCGGCAGGCGGCCGACCGGCTGCGCGGGCAGCTCTCTCCCGAGCAGAACGCGGCGCTCGACGCCGAGGTGCTCGCCCGGCACGTGCTCGGATGGGACCGCGCGCGCTGGCTGGCCGATGCGCGCGAGCCGGCGCCCGCCGGCTTCGCGGCGCGTTTCGACGCGCTCGTGTCGCGCCGGGCCGCGGGCGAGCCGGTGGCCTACATCACGGGGACGCGGGAGTTCTGGGGCCTGGACTTCGAGGTGTCCCCAGCCGTGCTCGTGCCGCGCCCGGAAACCGAAGTGCTGGTGGAAGAGGCGTTGAAACTGATTGACGCGCGCCCGGGCGGAATCGCTCGTGTCGCGGACGTGGGCACCGGGTCGGGCTGCATCGCCGTCGCGCTGGCGCACTCGCGCCCTGGCGTCACGGTGGTGGCCACCGATGTGTCTGAGGAGGCACTCGCGGTTGCGCGGAGGAACGCCTCGCGACACGGTGTCGGCGGCCGTGTGGAATTCCTGCTCGCGTCAGGGCTCGAAGGCGTCGGTCCGGTCGATCTGGTCGTCTCGAATCCTCCCTACATCGGTACCGGCGATGCGGACGGCGTCACGGCTGACGTGCGGCGCCACGAGCCGCACGTCGCGCTCTTCAGCGGAGCCGACGGCCTCGACGTGATTCGCGCCCTGCTGGCCAGTGTGCGCGAGCGCACGCCGCCGCCTCCCCTGCTTTTCGAGTTCGGCGGCAGCGAGGCGCCGGTGCGCGCCGCGATCGAGGCCAGCGGCCTGAGGCTCGCAGCCGTCACGCCCGATCTGGCCGGCCTGCCGCGGGTAGCCCGCGTGGAGGCATAATCGGCGGTATGTCGTGCCTCTTCTGCCGCATCGCCGCCGGTGAAATCCCCGCGTCGATCGTCCACCAGGACGATCGCATCGTCGCCTTCAACGACATCAACCCGCAGGCGCCGATGCACGTACTGGTGATCCCCACGCGCCATATCGCCACACTCAACGGCCTGTCGGCCGACGAGGATGCGCTGGTGGGAGAGATGGTGCGCCGCGGCGCGGCGATCGCGATGGAGCGCGGGTACGGCGAGGGCGGCTACCGTACGGTGTTCAACTGCAATGCCGATGCAGGCCAGACCGTGTTCCACATCCACCTGCACGTCCTGGGCGGACGTCCATTCGCCTGGCCGCCGGGATAGCTATTCGGGCGCCGGCAGCGCCAGCAGATACGCTCCGCCGCCCTGGTCGTCCCGCAGAAAATCGACGGCGCGGTAGCCGCGCGCGAAGCAGCCCGTGAACAGCGCGCGCGTCTGCAGGCGCCAGGCCTGCGCGAGCGCCGGCTGCTCCGCCTGCATCTCGCTGAAGCGCGCCGGCACGCAAATCAATACCCGATCGCCTTCGGGCGGCTGCGTGGTTTCCCCCGGCATGTCCCAGGGATCGCGCGACGACAGCTCGTTGAGCACCGGCGCGTCGCCCACGCGGCTGTCGCGCGCGGTGAGCTGGCCCGCGGCAATGCGACGCTCCACGTGCGGGCGCTGAATCCACCATTCGACGACCAGCCGGTCGGTCGGCGTCCCCCGGTGCAGCACGCTGCTCGACTCCCCATAGATGTTCTCGGCATACGTCTTCGAAATCACGCCGAGCTTCGCGAAATTCAGGTGCGCGTTGACCGCCTGCAGTGGATCGAACGTCCATTCGATCAGCTCGATGCCCATCGCGAGCGCGCGATCGCGCTGCGCGAGCTTCAGCCGCCGTCCGAGCCCCGCTTCGCGCGTGCCCGGCGCCACGCCCATCATGTGCGACCACTGCGCGGGCCGGCCGTCGACGATCGAGGCCATCGAGAACGCAAATCCCACGGGTGTGCCGTCAGCCGCCTCGGCGCCGATCAGAATGCCGCCGCGCTTGGCGCACAGAAACAGCATGATGGCGGGCACGAGATCCTGCGGATCGGAATAGCCCCAGATCTGCTTCTCGAGCTCGACGACCTGCCGGCACTCGTCGAGCGAATGGAGATCTCTGAGGGCGATCATGAAGGACCCGCCACCGCGATGACGGCGCGCGCCGGATCGAGCCCGGCGGCGGCGGCCGAGACCTGTTCCACGGTGACGGCCGACAGCAGGGCCGGCAGGCGCTGATCGAAATCGTCGCCCAGCGCGAACTGCTCCTCGGTGACCAGGAACTGCGCGATGCCGGCGTTCGTCTCGAGCAGCCGCGGGATCGATCCGATGAGATACCGCACCGCGTTGTCGCGCTCCTCGCGGGTGACGCCGCCGCGCGCGATGCCGGCGACCTCGTGATCGATGGCCGCGATGGCGCGCTCGACGTTGGCGGGATCGACGCCCGCCCGCACGAGCAGCGGGCCGGGAATCCGGTGGGCGTCGTAGCTGCTGTACGCGTAATAGGCCATCCCCTGCTGCTCGCGGATGTTCTCGCCGAGGCGGCCGCCCATGCCGTACTGACCGAGCACGGTGTTCATGACCCAGTACGCGTAGTAGCCCGGGTCGAGCCGGCCCGGCCCGAGGAAGCCGTACGCGATGTCCGCCTGCGCCTTGCCGGGCGCGTCAATCGCGCTGCGATCGCGCGCGGCCGGAAGGATCGGCGTCGGCAGCGCCCGCGACGGCACGCCATCGTCCATCTCCCAGCCTTCGATGGCCGCGGCAAGCGCGTCGCACGCGCGGCGCGCGTCGACGTCGCCGACGATGGCCGCGGTCAGCAGGTCGGGACGCACGCGCGCCCGATGAAACGCCACGAGGTCGGCGCGCGTCAGCGCCTCGATCGACGCCTCCGTGCCGCGCGGCGCATGCGCGTACGGATGGCCTTCTCCGTAGAGCCGCTCGAAGAACCGCGCGCCGGCCAGCGCGCCCGTGTTTTCCGCATCCTGCGCGAGACGCGTCAGCGTCTCCTGGCGCCGCAGCTCGATCTGATCCGCGGGAAACGCCGGCGCCCGAGCCATGCGCGCGGCCAGGCCCAGGATCGCCTCGAAGTCGTCGTCGAGGCAGGTCGCCGTGAACATCAGGCACTGCCGGTTGGAAGTGACCTCGATGGAGGCGCCGCGGCTCTCGACCTCCTCGGCCAGCGCGTCCGCGCTCAGCTCCGGTGTGCCGCGGTCGATCATCCGCGCGGTGAAGGCGGCAAGCCCTGGCCGCGACGGCGGATCGAACGCGCTGCCCGCGTCGAACGCGAGCATGAAGGTCACGGCGGGTGTGATGGCATTGCGGCGCGCGATTGCCGTCGCGCCCGATTCGAGACGGCGCCGCAGCGGCCGTGGCGCGGCGTCCGCGACCGGAATCATGAGGACGCGCCCGGCCGGAAAAAGCCGACGGTCCTGCTCGCGGGGCGCAGATAGGCTGCCGCCACCCGCTTTACGTCGTCAGGCGTGACCGCCGCAAGCCGCGCGGGCAGGGCGTCGTACGCCGCCAGCGCGCCGATCGTCTGGAAGTATCCGGCCTGGTGCGCGATGTTCGTGACGCTGTCGCCCTCGAACACCATGCGGGCGTGGAGCTGCCGCCGCGCGCGGCTCACGTCTTCGTCGCTGGCGCCCCCGGTGATGAGCCCGCCGATGGCGTCAGACGCCGCCTGCTCCACGGCCTCGAGCGGCACACCCTCGGCCGCGGTGATCGAGAGGTAGTGGAGGAACGCATCGCGCGTGGGCATCAGCGCGCCCTGCACCGCGCTCGCCAGCCCGCGTTCGACCAGCGCCCGGTACATGCGCGAGCGGCGCTGCGCCGTCAGCGCGCGGAAGCTGCACCACAGGTTGAGGCCGCGGGCGCCGTTCAGAATCGCGTCGAGCACCAGCATCGGCGCGAAGTCGTCATGCGCGAACGCCGGCGCGCGGTGCGCCAGCTTCACATAGCCGACGCCGCCCGGCCGCTCGACCACGACACGCCGCTCGCCGCCCTGCGGCGGCTCCGCGGGCCTTGCGGGCGCCGTGACGCCGGACGGCGCGATGGCCCCGAACGCCCGCTCGACGCGCGCAAGCGCGTCGCCGGAGTCGATGTCGCCCGCAATGACCACGGCCGCGTTGTCGGGCGCATGATAGCGCTCGTAGTGGCGCAGCAGGTCGTCGCGCGTCATCGTCTCGAGATCGCGCCGCCACCCAATCGTCGGATGTCGGTACGGATGCACCGACAGCGCCGCGGCCGTGACCTCGGTCTCGAGCAGCTGATCGGGATCGTTCTCGGCGCCCTGCAGCTCCGAGATGATCACCGTGCGCTCCGACTCGCACTCCGCCTCGTCATAGAGGCAGGCCGACATGCGCTCCGACTCGAGCAGGAGCAGGTCGTCGAGCGCATCGCGATGCGCCGTCGACACGTACGTCGTCTGGTCGATCCACGTGTAGCCGTTCCAGAGGCCGCCGTGCCGCTCGACGACGCCGGTCATGGCCTCGCGCGACAGGCGTGCGGTGCCCTTGAAATTCATGTGCTCGACCCAGTGCGAGATGCCGGTCTGACCGGGCGGCTCATCGCCCGAGCCGATGCGATACCAGGCCCAGAGCGAGATCAGGCTCGATGCATGGGAAGGCTGCAGGATGACGGTGAGGCCGTTGTCCAGTTGCGCGACGCGACGCTCTGTGGAAGGCACTGCTGTCCATTATACGAGGCGAAAAACAGGGGATTTCGAAGGCCGGCCACTCGACACGGCTTGTGGCCTCCCATTTGCATTTCAGGGGGTGGACAACTTTTTTACTTCGGTGGGGCGGTGGGCCTACCGGCGCCTCAGCCATAGGGGAACAGACAAAATGACACGCAGAATCTTCGGCGCACTCGCGCTTGTTACGACTCTCGGCCTCGGCTCTGCCGTGGCGCAGGAGTCCGCCGTCATCGTGCTGCGCTCGGGAGAGCGCGTCAACGCATCGGTGGTCGACCTCAACGCGCAGGGCTTTCACGTGCGCGTCAACGGCACCGACCGCTTCATCCAGCCGGCCGAAATCGCCGCGATCAGCTTCGCGGGCGATGTGGGTGCTGCCGACTGGAACGTGCTCCAGGAAGGCAATGTCGTGCTCGTGATGCGCAACGGCCAGACGGTCGTCGGCGAGCTCTACGACATCGGCGGCACGACGCCGCTCCGTATCACCATGCGCGTCGCCGGCCAGGATCGCGACATTCCGTCGAACCAGGTCGCGCGCATCATGTGGGTGCGTCCGGCGAACGTGGCCGTGCCAGGCACGGCCGGCACGGGCGGCGGCCCCGGCGTGATCGTCGCGGGCAACCAGCAGTGGGTGTCGAGCGGCATCACGGTGCGCCGCGGCGAGACGCTGACGTTCCAGAGCACGGGTGAAGTGCGCCTCAGCGCCGACCCGAACGACGTGGCCCCGGTCACGGGCGCGCGCAGCCAGCGTCGTGCGGCCGCGTCGCCGCTTCCGCAGCACTTCGCGGGCGCCCTGATCGGCCGCATCGGCAACGGCGCGCCGTTCGCGATCGGCGACCAGACCTCGATCGTCATGCCCGCCGCGGGCATCCTCTGGCTCGGCATCAACGACGACGTCGTCGCCGACAACGCGGGCCAGTTCAACGTCGTCATCACGCGCCGCGGACGCAGGTAAGCCGGACTAAGACAAGAGAGATTCGTCAGCCAGTAAGCGCGAAGCGGGTGGGGTTCTCCCACCCGCTTCGTCATTTAACAGGCCAACTTACTGGCTCACTCTGCTTACTCTGCTCACTCCCCTTACAATGGGTATCTTCCATGCCTGACTGGAAAGACACCCTGAACCTGCCGCGCACCGGCTTCTCGATGAAGGCCAACCTCCACGAGGCCGAGCCTCGGATGCTGGCGAAGTGGGAAAGCCTCCGGTTGTACGAACGGCTGCGCGAGGCGCGCAGCGGCCGCCCGACCTACGTTCTGCACGATGGTCCCCCCTACGCCAACGGCCCGATTCACACCGGGCGCGCCATGAACAAGATCCTCAAGGACTTCGTGGTCCGGGCGCGATCCATGGCGGGCTTCGATGCGCCGTACGTGCCGGGCTGGGACTGCCACGGCCTTCCGATCGAGCTCCAGGTCGAGAAGCAGCTCGGAGGCAAACGCGCGGAGCTGAGCTCCGGCGACTTCCGCCGCGCGTGCCGCGCGTACGCGGAGAAGTACGTCGAGCTGCAGAAGGCCGACTTCAAGCGCTTCGGCGTGATGGGCGACTGGGATCACCCGTATCTGACGATGAGCCCCGAGTATCAGGCGTGGATCGTCCGGGCACTGGGAAAGTTCGTCGAGCGCGGTCTCGTCTACAAGGGCAAGAAGCCGGTGCACTGGTGCCTGCGCGACCGGACCGCGCTTGCGGAAGCCGAGGTCGAATACGAGGACCATACGTCCCCCTCGATCTACGTCGAGTTTCCGCTCTCGGCGGATGACAACGGCGAGCTTGGCCGGCGCGTGCCCGCGCTCGCCGGACGCGACGTGTCGGTCCTGATCTGGACGACCACGCCCTGGACGATTCCGTCCAACCTCGCGATCGCGTTCCATCCGGAGCTGGACTACGCTGCGCGCGACGTGGACGGACGCGCCGTGATCGTCGCCGCGGAGCTGGCCGACACCGTCGCCGCCAAAGTCGGCCGGGTCTTCGGCGCTCCCGTGGCCACGATGAAGGGGACGGCGTTCGAAGGCGTGCGCTTCCGGCATCCGTTCTACGAGCGCGACTCCCTTGGCGTCCTGGGCGACTACGTGACGCTGGAGCAGGGCACGGGCGCCGTGCACACCGCGCCGGGGCACGGCTCCGACGACTTTCTGACGGGCCGGCGGTACGGGCTCGAGCCGTACGCGCCCATCCTGCCCAACGGCAGATTCGACCCGTCCCTGGCCATCGTCGGCGGCCTGAAGGTTTTCGAGGCGAACCCCGTCGTGGAACAGGCCCTGGCCGAGCGCGGCCGCCTGTGGCACCGCGAGGACCTGGTCCACTCGTACCCGCACTGCTGGCGCTGCCATAACCCGGTGATCTTTCTGGCGACGTCGCAGTGGTTCGTCAGGATGGATCCGCTGCGAGAGCCGGCCCGCGCGGCGATCGGCTCCGTGAAATGGCATCCCGCCTGGGGCCGCGAGCGCATGGCCGGCATGGTCGAGAGCCGGCCGGACTGGTGCATCTCACGTCAGCGCTGGTGGGGCGTCCCGATTCCGGCCCTGGCGTGCGAGGCCTGCGGCGAGTCGATGCTGACGAAAGCGCAGGTGGATCGCGCGGCGGACATCTTCGAGCGTGACGGCGCCGACGCGTGGTACGACCGACCGACGCAGGATTTCGTACCCGCCGGTCTGTCCTGCGCTAAGTGCGGCGGCACGGTCTTCGAGCGCGAGCGCAACATCCTCGACGTGTGGTTCGACTCCGGGTCGAGCCACGAAGCGGTGCTCGGGCTGCGGCGCGAGCTGACGTGGCCGGCGGATTTGTATCTCGAAGGCACGGATCAGTATCGCGGCTGGTTTCAGTCGTCGCTGCTCGTGGCCCTTGGCACGCGTGGACGCGCGCCCTACAAGGAGGTCCTCACCCACGGGTTCGTCGTGGACGAGGACGGCCGGAAGATGTCGACATCGCGGGGCAACGTCGTCGCGCCGGAGGTCATCATTAAACAAAGCGGCGCCGACGTCCTTCGCTTCTGGGTCGCCACGGTCGATTACCGCGAAGAGGTGCGCCTGGGCAAGACCGTGATTGCCCGCGTCGTCGAGGCCTATCGCAAGCTTCGCAATACGTTCCGGTACCTGTTGTCGAACACGTACGACTTCGACCCGTCGCGCGACATGGTTGCCGAGGCCGACATGGTGGAAGTCGATCGCTTCATGCTGGCACGATACGCCGCCGTGGCGAGCGGGATGCGCGAGGCGTACGACACCCACGACTTCCAGCGCGTCTCGCAGCTGTTGAATACATTCGTGACGGTCGAGCTCAGCGCGTTCTATCTGGATGCCTCGAAGGATCGCGTCTACACGCAGGCGCCCGGCAGCCGGGAGCGCCGTTCGGCGCAGACCGTGATGTACCTGATCGCCGACGGACTCGCCCGGCTCGCCGCGCCGCTCGTCCCGTTTCTGGCCGAAGACGTGTGGACGTTCCTTCCCGGCACCCGCGAGGATTCGGTGCACCTGGCCGCCTTTCCCGACCCGCCGGCCGCGGGCGATGACGACGCGCGGCGCCTCCGCGACTGGGAGTACCTGCTGGGCGTGCGCGACGGTGTGAACCTGTTGCTGGAACAGAAACGCGCCGAGAAGGCGATCGGATCCTCGTTGATGGGCGCCGTCGACCTCACGCTCGGCCCGGCCGGCGCCGCCCGGCTGGCGGCGATGGATGCGGACATCGCGGCGTCGGTGTTTGGCGTGTCGCAGCTCACGGTGACACCGATGGACGGCGACCCCTATGCGCCGCCGGCCGCCGCGGTCGCTCTGGCTCGAGGCGACAAGTGCGGGCGATGCTGGCGCTACGTCACCGAGCGGGTCACCGTCACCTCGCCGGCCGGCGAGGCGGATGACGTCTGTCTCCGCTGCGTGGGCGCGCTGGAGACACCACTGGAGACGCATGGCTGACGAACCGCAGACGACGCCGCGCGGATGGAGATCGCTCCTGAAGCCCTCGCTGCTCATCGCCGCGGCCGTCATCGTCGTGCTCGACCAGGCCACCAAGGCGATGGTCGGCGCGGCCATCCCGCTGTACGAATCGGTGACGATCGTCCCCGGCTTCCTCGACTTCACGCATGTCAGGAACACGGGCGCCGCGTTCGGCCTGCTCAACACCACCGACCTGCCGATGAAGAGCGTCGTGATGGTGGCCATGGCACTGGTCGCGATCGCGGCCATCGGCGCGTACGGCGCGACGCTGCGCGCCGACGAGAACATCGCGCGCGCCGGGCTCGCGCTGGTGCTGGGCGGCGCGATCGGCAACCTGATCGATCGCGCGCGGCTCGGCTACGTGCTCGACTTCGTCGACGTCTATTCGGGCAACTGGCACTTCTGGGCGTTCAATGTCGCCGACGCGGCGATCACCGTGGGGGCCATCCTGGTGATCGTCGATCTGCTCGGCCTGAGGCGGAATGCATCCCATCCTGTTTGAGCTCGGCGACTGGCCCGTCTACACCTACGGCATCCTGCTCGCCGCCGCCTACCTGCTCGGCCTGCAGCTCGCGGTCTGGCGCGCGAAACGCCACGGCGTGGATCCCAACCGCGTCATGGATCTCGGCATCTGGATCATCATCGCCGCGCTCGTCGGGGCAAAGCTGCTGCTGGTCGTCGTGGACTGGAGCTACTACCGCGCGAACCCGCGCGAGATCTTCTCGCTCGTGCGCTCGGCGGGCGTGTTCTACGGCGGCCTCGTCGTCGCCACGATCACCGGCTTCGCCCTGATTCGGCGCTACCGGCTGCCGGTGTGGACCACCGCGGACCTCTACGCGCCGGGGATTGCGCTCGGCCACGTCATCGGGCGCATGGGCTGCTTCTTTGCCGGCTGCTGCTGGGGCAAGCCGACGGACGTGCCGTGGGCCATCACGTTCACGAACCCCGCGGCCGCCGTCAACGTCGGTACGCCGCTCAACGTCGCGCTGCATCCGACGCAGCTGTACGAGGCCGGCGCCGAGCTGCTGATCCTCGCGCTGCTGCTCGCGACCGAGCGCCGCGGCCGCCCCTTCGCCGGACGCACGTTCTGGCTCTACATGCTGCTGTACGCCGTCACGCGCTTCGTCATCGAGATCTACCGCGGCGACCCGCGCGGCGAGCTGCTCGGCATGAGCACGTCGCAGTTCTTCTCGGTGCTGCTGCTGCCGATCAGCATCGCCATGCTCTACTGGCTGTCGCGGCGGAGCCGCCCCTCCAGAGACGAGGCCGCGGCCGCCCGCGCGGCCTGACAACGTGACCGCCAGCGGCGTCAGGACGTTCCGGGCGGAGGCCGATCATGACGGCCTCCGGCTCGATCACTTTCTCGCCTCGGTCGTGCCCGACATCTCGCGCTCGCAGCTGCAGCGGCTGATCCGCGACGGCCGCGTGCGCGCCGAAGGCCTCCACGTCAAACCCGGCGCCATCGTCCACGAGGGGCTCGTCGTCGACATCGACGTGCCCGCGCCGGCGCCCTCGTCGGTGGCCGCCGAAGCCATTCCCCTCACGGTGCTGCATGACGATGAGGATCTGGTGGTGGTGGACAAGCCGGCGGGCATGGTGGTGCACCCGGGCGCGGGGCACCGCGAGGGCACGCTGGTCAACGCGCTGCTGCACCACGTGGGCGATCTGAGCGGCATCGGCGGCGAGGAGCGGCCAGGCATCGTGCACCGGCTCGACCGGGGCACCTCAGGCCTGATGGTGGTCGCGAAGAACGACGCGGCGCACCGCGAGCTGTCGCGGCAGTTCCAGGATCGCGACGTCCAGAAGACCTATCTGGCGCTGGTGTGGGGACTGGTGCAGGCCGGGCGCCGCATCGATCTGCCGATCGGCCGCGACCCGAAGGAGCGGCAGAAGATGTCGACGCGCGCGCGCCGCGGGCGCGAAGCCGCCACGCGGATCGTGCGCGCCGAGCCGCTCGGCGGCGTCACGCTGGTGGAGGTCGCGATCGACACGGGGCGCACGCACCAGATTCGCGTGCACCTGAGCGCGATCGGCCACCCGGTCGTGGGGGACGCGACCTACGGCGGCGTGCGGCGCCACGTGGCGGCCGACGTGCGCGCGGTCACCCGCCTCGGGCGGCCGTTCCTCCATGCGCACACGCTGGCGTTCGCCCACCCCTCGGACGGGCGGCCGATGGTGTTCGAGTCGCCGCTGCCGGCCGACCTGCAGAGCGTCCTCGATCGTCTCACAGAGGCGCAGCACACATGAAGCCACCCGAACTGGTCTCGCGCGCGCGCATGTTCAGCGGCCCGGTTTTCGACGTAGAGCGCGACCGCGTGCGATTCGAGGACGGGCGCGAAGTCACGCTCGACATCGTGCGCCACCGCGCGTCCGTGGTGCTGATTCCGATGCCGTCGGCCGGAGAGGTGATTCTGGTGCGGCAGTATCGCCACGCCATCGCGCGATGGATCTGGGAGCTGCCGGCCGGCACGAGCGATCCGGGCGAGGACCCGGTTACGGCTGCCGCGCGGGAATGTCACGAGGAAATCGGGATGGCGCCCGGCAGGCTCACGAACATCGGCACGCTGTTTCCGACGCCGGGCTTCTGTGACGAGGCGATGACGTTCTATCTGGCGGAGGATCTGCGCGAGCCGGGGCACGCCGCGGAGCAGGACGAGGACGAGCAGCTGGAACCCGGGACGTTTACGCTGAGCGCGCTCGAGGCGAAGGCGGGCCGCGGCGAGCTCGAGGACATGAAGACCGTGTGCGGGCTCGAGCTGCTCCGGCGGTTCAGGGAGCGGAGAGACTAATTCACGGCGCCGGGCCGCACGGGCTCGCCGATCACTCCGCGCGACGTCTGGCGCGCCTCCGGCGTGAGCGCAATGGCCAGCACTTCGTCGACCGAATCGACGTAGTGCACCGTCAGCTCCTTGCGCAGCTCGGGGCTCAGGTCTTCGTTGACGTTCTTCTCGTTCTGCTTCGGCAGGATGACCGTGAAGATGCCGAGGCGCCGCGCCGCCAGCACTTTCTCCTTCACGCCGCCGATCGGCAGCACCTTGCCCGAGAGCGTGATCTCGCCGGTCATGGCGACGTCGCCGCGGACGGGCCGGCCCGACAGCTCCGACGCGAGCGCCGCAACCATCGTCACGCCGGCGGACGGGCCGTCCTTGGGGATGGCGCCCGACGGCACGTGCAGGTGGATCTCGGCGTCCTTGTAGAAGGCCGCGTCGACGCCGTAGCGGGCGGCATGCGAGCGGAACCATGAGAGCGCCGTGCGCGCCGACTCCTTCATGACGTCGCCGAGGTGGCCGGTGAGCGTGAGGGAGCCGCCGCCGGCCATGCGGGAGGCCTCGACGAACAGCACTTCACCGCCGTTCGGCGTCCAGGCCAGGCCGACCGCGACGCCCGGATCCTTGGTGCGGTCGCGCACTTCCTCGTCCATGAAGCGCGGCGCGCCCAGCATCTCGACCACCGCCTTGGGCGTGATCACGATCGGCATCATGTCGCCTTCGGCGCGGCGGCGCGCGACCTTGCGGCAGAGCGATCCGATCTCGCGCTCGAGATTCCTGACGCCCGCTTCACGCGTATACCCGTGAATGACGGCGCGAAGCGCCTCGTCGGTGAACGTGATCTGGTCCGGCATCAGCCCGTTGTTCGCGATCTGCTTCGCGACCAGGTGGTCCTTCGCGATCTCGAGCTTCTCTTCCCCTGTGTACCCCGGCAGCTCGAGCACTTCCATGCGGTCGCGCAGCGGCGCCGGAATCGTGTCGAGCATGTTCGCCGTCGTGATGAAGAGCACCTCCGACAGATCGAACGGCACGTCCAGATAGTGATCGCGGAACGTGTTGTTCTGCTCCGGGTCGAGCACCTCGAGCAGCGCCGACGCGGGGTCGCCGCGGAAGTCGGATCCGAGCTTGTCGATCTCGTCGAGGATGAAGACCGGGTTCTTCGACTCGGCGCGGCGCAGGCCCTGGATGACCTGGCCGGGCAGCGCGCCGATGTACGTGCGCCGGTGGCCGCGAATCTCCGCCTCGTCGCGCATGCCGCCGAGCGACACGCGCACGAACTTGCGGTCGAGCGACGAGGCAATCGACCGGGCCATCGACGTCTTGCCGACGCCGGGAGGGCCGAGGAAGCAGAGGATCGGCCCCTTCACCGCGGGATTGAGCTTCCGCACGGCCAGGTACTCGAGCACGCGGTCCTTGGCCTTCTCGAGCCCGGTGTGATCGGCGTCGAGCACCGCCTTGGTCTTCTTCAGATCGATGACCTCGTCTGTGCGCTTGTTCCACGGCAGCGCGACGAGCCAGTCGATGTAGGTGCGCGAGACCGTGTACTCGGCGGCGGCCGCCGGCATCTTCGACAGCCGGTCGAGCTCGCGCAGCGCGTCCTTCTTCGCCTCCTCGGGCATACCGGCCGTCTCGATCTTCTCGCGCAGCTCCTCGATTTCGCGCGCCTGATCGTCGCCCTCGCCGAGCTCCTTCTGGATCGCCTTCATCTGCTCGCGCAGAAAGTACTCGCGCTGGTTCTTGCCGACCTCGGACTGCACCTGCGACTGAATCTTCGACCCGAGCTCGAGCACCTCGAGCTCCTTGATCAGCAGGCGATTGAGCGCGTCCATCCGCGCGCGGATGTCGAGCGTCTCAAGGACTTCTTCCTTCGTCTGCGTCGTGATCGTGCCGAGGCTCGACGCGATGAAATCGGCCAGGCGCCCGGGATCGGTGATGTTCATCGCCAGCGACTGCAGATCGTCGGAGAGCACCGGCGACAGCTGCACGACCTGCTGGAAGTTCGATCGGATGTTGCGCTGCAGGGCGTCGATCTCGATGGCGTCCGCCTCGAGCAGCACTTCCTTCGCCTCGGACACTTCGGCGCGCAGGAACGGCCGCGCCGACACCACCCGGTCGAGCCGCAGCCGGCCCAGGCCCTGGACGATCAGTCGCAGGCTGCCGTCGGGCAGCTTGAACATCTTGTGAATGTGCGTGGCGGTGCCAATCGGATAGAGATCGTCCTGCCCCGGCTCCTCGGTCGCCGGATCCCGCTGGGTGAAGACGCCGATGACCTTGTTGCTGGTGATGGCCTCGTCAATCAGCCGCACGGAGCTCTCGCGCGCCACGGCCAGCGGCATGAAGGAGTTCGGGAACAGCACGGTGTCGCGCAGCGGCAGCACGGGCACCTCGGGCGGGATCGCCGGGACGGACTCCGCGCTGGTCTCCACGATGTCCGGCTGATCCTGATCGGCCATTACAGACTCCCCCTGAGACGACACGGGCCTGCACGAAGCAGGCCCGGTCACTCACTCCCGAATTGAGAGTTGGCGTTCACCAACTTCCCAACGTTCCTACGAGCTCATGTCGAGAAAGAGGCTGGTCGACGAGCGGCGCTGCGACATCGCGCGCTCGCGCGTCTGGGCCACTTCACGCGCCTCTTCGCAGTCGCGGCAGCGCACCGCGAACGGCAGGGCGCGCAGCCGGCGCTCGGCAATCTCGCCGCCGCACTCGAAGCAGTAGCCGTAGGTGCCGTTCTCGAGCCGGCCCAGGGCCTCCTCGATCTTGTGCAGAGTCTCGGACTTCATCTGAATCAGGGCGAACTCGATGTCGTCCTGAATGTCGGCCTCGGACGTCTCGGCCGCGTCGACGACGCCGCGCTCGGCCACGGCGCCTTCCGCGCGGACGTCCCGCATCCGGCCCTGGACCTCGCCGAGAATCTCGCGCCGGCGCTCTTCGAGTATGTGCCGGAGCTCCTCGTACCGTTCGTTGTTCATATCCACATGTGCGCTCATGACCTAGCTCCTCAACCCGGCCCGCCAACAAGGGCGTGCCGTTCACGCCGGAACCGAACTTGCCGCGGCATGAATGCAAGGCAACTGCCAGGTATGAATGCGGCCGTTCACGGAGGGGGCTCGAGCCGAGGTGGCTGGCTGGCTGGAAACGCGTGCTCTACAGCAGTTTACGCCTCGCCGAAGGGCCGGGGCCCCCCGTTCCGGTTATTGCCCGATTAGACGTCCGAACGGCCCCGTTTGGTCCGGGTTTCACGCGCATTTTGTGTCTCTTTTTGGGGACAGTGGGCTCGTGTATAATCAACGTTTGCCGGGCGGCCCAAAAGGCCAGCCTCAGAGAGAGTTCAGCACGCCATGGCCAAGACTTGTGAAATCTGCGGAAAAGCGCCCGTCGTGGGTCGCAAAATCAGCCACGCCCACAACGTGAGCGCGCGGCGCTTCGAGCCCAACCTGCAGCGCGTCAAGGCGCTCGTCGACGGCGCGGTGCGCCGCGTGCGCGTCTGCACCCGCTGCATCCGGTCCAACAAGGTCGTCAAGGCCGCCTAGGCCCGCGCACCGTGGCCGCATCCCTTCGCCAGGCCATCGCCACCGACAAGGCGCCGCAGGCCATCGGACCCTATTCGCAGGCGGTCCGGGCCGGCGGTCTGCTGTTCGTGTCCGGACAGGTGCCGATCGATCCGGCCACCGGGGCCCTGATCGAGGGCGACATCGCCGCGCAGACCGACCGCGTCATGCGCAACCTCGCCGCCATCCTGGACGCCGCCGGCGCCTCCCTGGATCACGTCGTCCGCTGCACGGTCTACCTGGCCGACATGAACGACTTCGCGGCGATGAACGAGGTCTACGGCTCGTACTTCTCGAAGCCCGCTCCCGCGCGCGCCACGATCCAGGCCGTGCGGCTCCCCAAGGATGCGCGCGTCGAAATCGACGTTATCGCCAACCTCTAACGACTGGCTCTTTCCACATCCAGCACGCCCTCGATCCCCTTAAGTGACTTGATCACCCGCTCGAGGTGCTTGAGATCGTTGATCTCCACCGTCATCCGGATGCTGCCGCGCTGCTCGTCGGTGGTGGCTTCGAGCGTCTGGATATTCGTGTTGATGCCGGCGACGCGCGAGCTGACGTCGGCCAGGATGCCCTTGCGGTCTTCGACGTGCAGCGTGAGCCGCACGGTGTAGGGCGCGGCGTCTCCGGCGGTGTCCCACTCGACGTCGATGCGCCGCTCCGGGTCGTAGAGCAGGTTCAGCACGTTCGGGCATGACGCCGCGTGCACCGACACGCCCTTGCCGCGCGTGATGTACCCCACGATCCGCTCGCCGCGAATCGGGTTGCAGCAGCGCGCGCGGAAGACCATCAGGTCGTCGAAGCCGCGGACCTTGATCTTCTGCTCCGCCGCGCCGGTGCCGAGCACGCGCCTGACGACGGCGGTCAGGCCGCTCTCGGCGGGCCGCTCCTGCAGCGTGTCCGTGCCGGCCAGCTTCGTGAGCACCTGCTTCGCCGACAGCTTGCCGTAGCCCATGGCCGCGAACAGGTCGTCGACCTTCGTGACGCCGAACTCGCCGGCGACGGCGGCGAGCGCGTCGGCGCCGGTCCTGGTCTTCTCCACCGAGAAGCGCCGCACTTCCTTCTCGAACACGCGCTTGCCCAGCTCCACGGCGCGCGACTTCTCCTCGGCGTGGATGAAGTGCTTGATCTTGTTGCGCGCGCGCGAGGTGGCGGCGAACGTGAGCCAGTCACGGCTCGGCTTGTGGCCCGCCGCCGTCACGATCTCGACCAGATCGCCGTTCTTCAGCCGGGTGCGCAGCGGCACCATCTTGCCGTTGATGCGCGCGCCGACGCACTGGTTGCCGACGTCGGTGTGCACGCTGTACGCGAAGTCCACCGGCGTCGCGCCGCGCGGCAGCACCTTCACCTCGCCCTTCGGCGTGAAGATGTAGACCTCTTCGGGGTAGAGCTCGATCTTCAGGCTCTGGAGGAACTCGGCCGGATCGCGCACGTCCTGCTGCGACTCGATCAGCGCGCGCAGCCACGAGATGTACTGCTCGTCTGGGTGCGCGCCGCTGCGCCGTTCCTTGTACTTCCAGTGCGCCGCGATGCCTTCCTCGGCAATCCGGTGCATCTCCTGCGTCCGGATCTGCACCTCGAACGGCACGCCTTTCTCGCTGACCACCGACGTGTGCAGCGACTGATAGCCGTTGGGCCGCGGCATCGCGATGAAGTCCTTGAACCGGCCCGGAATCGGCGACCACGTCTGATGGATGATGCCGAGCGCGCCGTAGCAGTCCTTCACCGACTCGGTGACGATGCGGAGCGCCATGAAGTCGTAGACGCGATCGAGATCGATCTCCTGGCGGCGCAACTTCTGGTGGATGCTGAACAGCCGCTTGATGCGGCCGTCGATCGACAGCACGGGCACCTGCGCCACGGCCAGCTTCGTCTGAATGGTCTGCTTCAGCTCCTCGATGAGCCCTTCGGTGGCGCGGCGCCGCGCTTCCACGCGCCCCCGCAGCGCCGTGTAAGCCGACGACTCCAGATGGCGGAAGGCGAGCTCCTCGAGCTCGTTCTTCACCTTGCTCATGCCGAGCCGGCCGGCGATGGGCGCGTAGATGTCGCGCGTCTCCTGCGAAATCTTCATGCGGCGCTCTTCCGGCAGGTGGTGCAGCGTGCGCATGTTGTGCAGCCGATCGGCGAGCTTGACGAGGATCACGCGGATGTCGTCGCTCATGGCGAGCAGCATCTTGCGGAAGTTCTCGGCCTGCCGCTCCTCGCTCGACGAGAACGGAATCGCGCCCAGCTTGGTGACGCCTTCGACCACGTCGGCGATGTCGTCGCCGAACAACTCGCGGATCCGGGCAATCGTCGCCAGCGTGTCCTCGACGACGTCGTGGAGCAGGCCCGCGGCGATGGCCACGGTATCGAGGCGCATCTCGGCCAGGATGTCGGCAACCTCGAGCGGATGCACCAGGTAGGGCTCGCCGGAGTGGCGAACCTGTCCCTTGTGGGCCCAGGCGGAGAACACATAGGCCCTCCGGAGGAGCTCGACGTCGGCGTCCGGGCTGGTCGTCCGGACTTTCTCGATGAGGTCTTCGAACCGAATCATGCGGCTGGTGTCTAAAGTATACTGACCCGGTTCGGCGCCTCGAGGCCTCCAGCCCGAAGGCAAGATCTGTTTTCAGGGGGAAAGCATGCATTCGCGTTTCGCGCTGCGGGCGGTTGTCGCCCTTCTCGGGGTGACCCTCGCGGTGGCCGGCTGCGGCCGGTATTCGTTCGCCAATCTCAAGGCCAAGAAGTCGTTCAACGAAGCCGGCTCGCTCTACGCGCGGGGCGATTTCCGGCAGGCCGCAGTCAAGTACGAGGAGGTCGTCGCCGACCCGAGGGTCATCGAGAACGACCCCGAGGTGGGCGGCGCCGCGTACTTCTACCTGGCCAACAGCTACGACAACCTGTACAAGGCGGCCCGGAAGGGCGAGCCCGAGAACGACGCCCACCTGCCCAAGGCGGAAGCCAACTACCTCCTGGCCTCCGAGAAGGCGGGCAACGAGCTCATCCGCCGGCGCGCGATCGAATATCTGGTGGCCCTGTACGGCCCCGAGAAGCTGAACACGCCCGAGAAGTCGGAGCCGCTCGTCAGGCGCCTCATCGAGATGGAGCCCAACGACACCTCGAACTACTACGTGCTCGGCAAGGTCTACGAGGACTCGGCGCGCCTGGAGGAAGCCGAGCAGGCCTACCTCAAAGCCGCCGCCATCCGCCCAGAGAATCCGGAGCCCTACCAGTACCTGGCCGGCTTTTACGACCGGGCGGGCAACTGGGAAAAGGCCGTCGAGTCGATGGGCAAGCGGGCCCAGAACGATCCCAACAACGCCGAGGCGTACCATCAGATGGCCGTCTGGCTCTGGGCGAAGGCCGACAAGGACTTCACACTGAGCGCGGCCGAGAAGCGCGGCTTCATCGACCGCGGCATCGAAGCCGAGAACAAGGCGCTCGCGCTCAACCCCGACTACTTCGAGGCGCTGACCTACAAGAACATCCTGCTGCGGCTCAAGGCCAACGGCGAGACCGACCGCGCCAAACAGGCCGCGCTCATCCGCGAAGCAGACCAGATTCGCGACAAGGCCATCGCGATCCAGAAACAGAAGGGCGCGGGGCAGTAAATTTTGGTGATTTGGTGATTTGTTGATTTGGGGCCGCGCGGACAACGCCGCGCGGCCCTTTTTCTTTAAGGGCAGCAGACAGAGGGTAGAGGATTGAAGCGGGCCACCCCACCTCTTCCCTCTGTCCTTCCGCTAACGCCGCTTCATCCTCGGCGTGACGACGCCCAGGCTTTCGATCCCGGCGCCTTTCGCGGCGTCGATGACCTCCACGACCTCGCCGTACCGAAGCGACGCATCGGCGTCGAGAAACAGGGTCTTGTCGCGCCGCGCGGCGAAGATCTCACGCAGGCGCGGCTCCAGCACGTCAAGGCCGATGGGCTGCTGGTTGACCGTGAGCTGGCGGTCAGCGGTGTAGTGCAGCAGGATCTGGTCTGGCGGCGGCGTCTCTCCGGGCTGCTGCGCCACTGGCGGCAGGTCGGCGTCCAGGCCGCGCTGGGTCATCGGCAGCGCCGCCATGAAGATGATGAGCAGCACCAGCAGCACGTCGATGAGCGGCGTGACGTTCATGTCCGACTGCCGTGGCTGCCGCGAGGGCTGGAGGATGGTGTCGGCCCCGTGATGTTTGCGCGTCATGCAGGATTAGACACCGTTTAAACACAAAAGCCGCGGCCCATCGGACCGCGGCTGTGTGTGGAAATACCCGGAGCCTAGTTGCCGGCCGGCGGCCGCGCGCCAACGTTCTTCATGCCGGTCGTGACGATGCCGACCTTTTCAACGCCGGCGCCGATGGCGGCGTCGATGACTTCGACGATTTCGCCGTAGCGCAGCGACTCGTGGCCGTTGAGGAACAGGGTCTTGTCCTTGCGCGCTTCGAAGACGGTGCGCAGCTCGACCGCCAGCATGTCGAGGGCGACGGGGGTGCTGTTGACCGTGATGCGGCGGTCGGCCGAGTACTCGATGACGATCTGGCTCAGGTCGGTGGCGGCCTGGGGCGCCTCGTTGACCTCGAGCGGCAGATTGATGTCGACGCCCTTCTGCGTGAGCGGCAGGGCGGCCATGAAGATGATCAGCAGCACGAGCAGCACGTCGATGAGCGGCGTGACGTTCATGTCCGCACTGGCGTGCGGCAGCTCGGAGGTGACGACTTTCTCGGCGCCGTGGTGTTTGTGCGCGTGCTTCACTGGCTGCCTCCCTCTCCCGCCTGGCGAACCGTCTTCGGATCGGTGATGAGGCCGACGTTCTCGATCTGCACCTCGCGCAGGTCGTCCATCACCTTCATGATGGCGCCGTACGAGGCGTTGGCGTCGCCCTTGATGTAGACGATCTTCTCCGTCTTGTCCTCGAGCGCGAGCTGGATGCGCGACACGACGTCGCGCGGCTGCACCTCGAGTGAGTTGACGTAGAACTTGCCCCCGCCGTCGATGTGCAGCACCGTCTGGTCCTGCGTCTCGGGCTTGTCGCTCGTGTGGTCCGCCTTGGGCAGCGTGAGGATGACGCCCTGCTGCAGCATCGGCGCGATGAGCATCATGATGATGAGCAGCACCAGCATGACGTCGACGAGCGGCGTGACGTTGATGTCGGCCTTGAGCCCGCCTTTGGCGCCGCCAATGTCCATTGCCATAACGAAGTACCTCGGTCTGGTAGCCGGTACCGGTTACCGGTTGTCGGTGCGAGCGGGCGGCACAACGGCCGCCCGCTGGAAACTGACTAGGCCGTCTTCTTGATGAAGTAGTCGACGAGCTCGGACGACGAATTGTCCATCTCGACGTTGAAGTACTCGAGCCGGCCCGTGAAGTAGTTGTAGAGCCACACGGCCGGGATGGCGACGACAAGGCCGAGCGCCGTCTCGACGAGCGCTTCCGAGATGCCGGCCGACACGGCGCCGAGGCCGCCCGATCCGGTGCTCGCGATGCCCTGGAACGCGGTGATGATGCCGACGACCGTGCCGAGCAGCCCGACGAACGGCGCCGTCGCGCCGATGGTGGCGAGCGAGGGGATGCCCTTCTTCAGGTCGTTGGCGGTCAGCGCCGTCGCGCGCTGGATGGCGCGGCGCACGGTGTCGACCAGATCTTCGCGGCTGAGACCGGTGTTGGCGTCCTGCTGGAACTGGTATTCCTGCAGGCCGGCGAGCACGACCTTCGCCAGGTGGCTGTACTGATAGCTCTTGCTCTGCGAGATCGCGATGGCGTCCTTCAGACGGCCTTCCTTGAGGTGCTTGGCGACCTGGGGCGCATACAGCTTCGACTGCTTGCGCGCCTGCCCGAACGTGTAATAGCGCTCGATGGCGACGCCGAATGACCACATCGACATGATAATCAGGATGACGCCGATTGCCTTGGCCACCCAGCCCATCGCGTTCCACATCTCGAGGAGACTCATCCCGCCAGGGTGCGCTGCTGTCGCGAACAATTCCATTCCTGCCTCCGGATTTCGGTCCTATTGAGTGCGCTTAAGTCACGACTCCGGCCTGACGGGCACGCGCCAGGCCGGAAAGAAGAAAACGGTTACTGCAAGGTGAACGTCACCGTGACGGTCATGATGACGGGTACGGGCACGCCGTTAAGCAGCGTGGGCGTGTACACCCACTGGCGCACGGCCTCGAGCGCCGAGTCGTTGAGCAGCGGCACGCCGCGCAGCACCTTCGCGTCGCGCACGCGGCCGTCGGGGCCGATGGTCGCCTCGATGATGACCATGCCCTGCACGCGCGCCGACTGCGCGATCGGCGGGTAGATGGGCTTCCTGTCGACTTTTTTCTGCGGCTGCTTGATGTCGCCGCCGACGCGCACCGGCTTGTTCGGCGGAGGCGGCGGCGGAGGCGGCGCGCTCGGAAGCCCGCCGACGACGCCACCGAACGATCCGCCCGGAATGCCGCCGGCGACGCCGCCGACCACACCCTGGATGCCGCTGGGCGTCGGGGGCGGCGGCGCCTCCGGCTTGATTTCCTTGGGCGCCTCGATGGGCGCGGCTGCTGGATTGAGTGCCTCGACGGGCCTGCTCGGCTGCGGCTGCGACGGCGCGGGCGGCGGCGGAGGGGGCGGTGGCGGAGGCGGCGGCGCCGCGGACACGAACGCCATCATCGACGGCGGCGTCGGCAGGTTGCCGGTGGCCATGAGCGGAATGATGATCAGGGCGCCAAGCGCGACGACGTGCGCGGCGATCGAGAGCGGAACGGTGTACCACTTCTTCGTTCCGACCCTGATCGACGGATCCACGACATCGCCGAACATTTCTTTCGGCACGGAAACTCCTCCTGCTCGGGCCCCGAACTTTTTCGTCCTGCGCCCCGTCAACCGTTGTAGCGCGCGACGCAGGCCTGAAGGCCTGCGCTACCTGCCCGGGCTGCCGATCCGACCACAAAAGCGCCGATTATAGTCAGACCCAAAAAACACTGTCAACGACGCCCAGGTATCAGTTTAGACCCCGTTGACACTCCGCGGTTCCAAAATCCTTGCCGTCCAGCCGGGCCCGAACCTCGGCCTTTGCCGCTCCCGGTGAGCTAGAGCAGCCACGACACGACCAGCGGCGCGAAGATCACGGCCACCACCGTCATCAGCTTGATGAGGATGTTCAGGCTTGGCCCGGCCGTGTCCTTGAAGGGGTCGCCCACCGTATCGCCCGTGACGGCCGCCTTGTGCGCCTCGGAGCCCTTGCCCCCGAGGTGGCCTTCCTCGATGTATTTCTTGGCGTTGTCCCAGGCGCCGCCGGCATTGGCCATCATCAGCGCCATCATGATGCCGGTCACCAGCGCGCCCGACAGCAGCCCGGCCAACCCCGACACGCCCAGGGCGAAGCCCACGGCAATCGGCGAAATCACCGCCAGCAGGCCGGGAAGAATCATCTCGCGGATGGCGGCGCGCGTCGAAATCGCCACGCAGCGCGCCGAATCAGGCTCGGCCGTGCCCTGCATCAGCCCAGGGATCTCGCGGAACTGCCGGCGCACTTCCTCGATCATCTTGTTCGCCGACCGCCCCACCGCGTTCATCGTCAACGCCGAGAAGATGAACGGCAGCATACCGCCGATCAGCATGCCGATGAGCACGTTCGGGTTGTCGAGCGACAGCGACAGCTTGTCGGCCGGGAACATCGCCGGGCCGCCGGCGCCGGTCACGGCCGATTCGACCGTCGCGCGGAACGTGGCGAAGAGCGCCAGCGCGGTGAGCGCCGCGGAGCCGATGGCGAAGCCCTTGCCGATGGCCGCCGTCGTGTTGCCGACCGCGTCGAGCGAATCGGTGCGCTGCCGGACTTCCGGGCCGGCATGGCACATTTCGGCGATGCCGCCGGCGTTGTCGGCCACCGGGCCGTAGGCGTCGACGCCGAGGCTGATGCCGAGCGTCGAGAGCATGCCGACGCCGCCAATCGCGATGCCGTAGAGGCCGCCCCACATGTGGGTCAGGAAGATCGCGCCGCAGATGACCAGGATGGGCAGGCCCACCGACATCATGCCGACGCCGAGGCCCGCAATCAGGTTCGTGGCCGGTCCGGTCAGCGACTGCTTCGCAATCTCCTGCGCCGGGCCCTTGTCCTTGGCCGTGTAGTACTCGGTGAGCTTGCCGATCGCCACGCCGGCGACGAGGCCCGAGATGACGCAGTAGAACACGGTCATCGGGATGCCGAGGTACCGCGTGAGCAGCCAGCCGCCGACCAGCACGAGCGCCGACGCCACGAGCATGCCGCGGAACAGCGCGTCCTGAATCTTCTTCTCGTCGTTGGTGCGCACCGCGAACGTGCCGATGATCGACGCGATGATGCCGACGCCCGAGAGCAGAATCGGATAGAGCACGAGCGACGCCTGCAGGCCGACGTGCGTGATCTCGTCGACGCCGAACAGGCGCATCGCCTCGGTGGCCGAGAGCGCCCAGGCGAGCGCGATGGCCGCAATCATGCTGCCGACGTACGACTCGAACAGGTCGGCGCCCATGCCGGCGACGTCGCCCACGTTGTCGCCGACGCTGTCGGCAATCGTCGCCGGATTGCGCGGGTCGTCTTCCGGAATGCCCGCTTCGACCTTGCCCGACAGGTCGCCGGCCACGTCGGCCGCCTTCGTGAAGATGCCGCCGCCGACGCGCGCGAAGAGGGCGATCGACGAGGCGCCGAGCGAGAAGCCGAACAGGTTCTCCGTCGCCAGCGGGCCGCTGCCCGCGAGCCCGCCGTAGAAGTAATACAGGCTCGTGACCCCCAGCGTGCCGAGCGCCACGACGGTGAGGCCCATCACCGCGCCGCTCTGGAACGCCACCGCCAGCGCCGGCGCCAGCCCCGTCCGCGCCGCCTGCGTCGTCCGCACGGCGGCCGTGGTGGCCGTGCGCATGCCGATCCAGCCGGCCAGGGCCGACAGCGACGCGCCGACCAGGAAGCTGATGGCGGTGGGCAGGCCGTTGCGCGGCAGGAACACCGCGAGCACGACGAACATGATGGCGACGAACACGGCAAGCACGGAGTACTCGACGCGGAGGAAGGCCATCGCGCCCGTGCGGATGAGCGCGGCAATGCGCTGCATCTGCTCGGTGCCGGCGTCCTTGCGGCCGATGGCGCCGATGAAGACGACGGCGAAAATGGCGGCCAGCACGGGCGCGCCGATACCCAGCACGAAGAAAAGCTCGTTCAACATGTGTCGATTGTCCTCAGACCCTGAATCCGTCCACGCGATCCGTCCCGCGCTCCGCGCGCAGGTGCAAGGGCAGCGCCATGCCGCCCGTGAGAAAAATCCTGATCCCCTGCTCCACCGTGAGGTCGGGAAACGATACCCGATCCCGGGGCAGCACGAGCACGTCGCCCAGGTACAGATGGTTCGTGGGCACGTACACGGCCACGACCTCCTCCGGCCCCCGCCCCCGGTCGAGCGTGAATTCCTTCGTCAGGAACCCGAGCAGCGCGCCTCGCGCCGGATCCTCGACCAGCGCCACCCGCTTGAAGCCGTGCTCGTTGTCGGGCGAAAACGCGACGATCAGCTGCTTCACCGGCGAATACACCGCGCGGAACAGCGGCAGCCGCAGCAGGTAGCTTTCGCCCTTCTGCAGGATCCGCCGTCCGAGCACGTTGGTCGCCAGCGCGCCAATCGCCAGCAGGGCCGCCGCCGTCGTGATGATGCCGAGCCCCGGCACCTCGCGCCCGAACAGCCTCACGTAGAGCGGCGACGTCCAGCCGTCGACGAGGCGGAACATCCAGATGAACGCCGCGACGCTGACGACAATCGGCACCGCGACGAAAAACCCGGCGATGAATCGGCGCCGGAGCCACTGCAGCATCGTGCGTCCTACTTCCAGATCGGGTGAATCACCCGATCCACATCACCCAGGCCACGGTCACCGCGGCAAGCGCCAGCCGGTACCACGCGAACACGTCCAGCCGGTGCGCCGCGAGAAACCGCAGGAAATACTTCACCGTCAGGTAGCCCACCACGGCCGACGTCACCAGGCCGACGGCCATCAGCCCGAGCATCGGCCCGTCGGGCGGCATCGTTCGCAGCGCCGCGGCTTCCTTCAGCGCGGCCGCCGTGATGGCGGGCACGCTCATCAGAAACGTGAACCGCGCCGCCGCATCGCGCCGCAGCCCCAGCGCCATCCCGACGGCAATCGTGGTCCCCGACCGCGACATGCCGGGCATCAGCGCCGACGCCTGGCCGATGCCGATCGCCACCGCCCCCGGAATCGTGAGCGACTCGTCCGTCTTCGTGCGCGGCCCGATGCGCTCGACGACCAGCAGCAGCACCGCGCCGATCACCAGACCCGCTGCCGCGACCAGCGGCCCGCGCAGATGGGTCTCGATGGCGTCGGCGAACAGCAGGCCGACGATGGCCACCGGAATCGTGCCGGCGACAATCAGCCGCACGCGGCGTCCGGCGGGCCCCGGATGGCGGCCGAGCGCGGCCGGCGCGGCGCGAATCAGCTCGATGATGTCCTTCCGGAAGAACACCACCACGGCCAGCAGCGTGCCCACGTGGCACGCCACGTCGAACGGCAGGCCGAACCGTCCGGCGTCCCACCCGAAGAACTCGCGCGCGAGAATCAGGTGCGCCGAGCTCGAGATCGGCAGGAACTCGGTGACACCCTGGACGATGCCGAGCAGAACGGCGGCGCCGATGCCCATCGGGCGGCGCGGCTATCTGCCGGCGCGGCGGCCGCGCCTCGGGCGCACCGGCGCCGTGCCGTCCGCCGGCGCGGCGCCCGCCGCGGGCGCCATGGCGCGTCCCGTACCGCCGGACTTGCGGCCCGACAGCATGATCGCAATCGCCGACGCGATGAACACCGTCGAGTACGTGCCGGCCACCACGCCCACCAGCATCGTGAACGCGAAGCCCTGGAGCACTTCGCCGCCGAACAGGAACAGGCTCAGCATCGCCAGCAGCGTCGTGCCCGACGTGATGATCGTGCGCGCCAGCGTGTCGTTGACGCTCTTGTTGACGACGTCCTCGAGCTTGTCGCGCCGCTGGCTGCGCAGATTCTCGCGCACGCGGTCGAACACGACGATCGTGTCGTTCACCGAGTAGCCGGTAATCGTCAGGATCGCCGCGATGATATTGAGCGACAGGTCGTAGCCGAACCAGACGAGGAACACGATCGTGATCAGGATGTCGTGCAGCGCCGCGACGATCGCGCCGACCGCGAACGTGAAGCGGAAGCGGAGCGCGACATAGATCATGATGCCGAGCAGCGCCGTCAGCGTCGCGTAGATGCCCTTGCGCTGCAGCTCCCGGCCGATCACCGGCCCGACGATGTCGGTCGAGAGCGGCTCGAAGGGGCCGAGATCGGATGCCTCGAGCGCCGCGTTGATGGCGCGCGCGCCCGCCTCGAGGTTCGTGCCCTCCTCTTCGCCCTCCATCTGCGGCAGCCGGATCAGCCACTCGTTGCCGTCGGCCGGGCCGTACCGCTGCACGGTCGTCTCGCCCTGTACGGCGCGAAGCGACGTCAGCACGTCGTCGTTGCCCAAGGCCCGATCGAACCGCACGACGACGATGGTGCCGCCCGAGAAGTCGATGCCGAGCGGCAGGCCGCCGCGCGCGACGATCGTCGCGACGCCCGCGCCCAGGATCAGGAGCGACAGGGCAAGCGCGTGCCACCGCCAGCGGATGAAATTGATGTTCGTTTTGGGGATGATTCGCATCGTTCTGGGAGTCCGCTAGATGCTCAGCTTGACGGCGCCGGCCGGCTTCCGCGAGAGCACCGTCTCGAAAATCGTGCGCGAGACGAACACCGCGGTGAACACGTTCGCGACGAGACCGAAGAAGAGCGTCGTGGCAAAGCCGCGGATCGGGCCCGTGCCGAACTGGAAGAGGAACGCCGCCGCGATGAGCGACGCGATATGGGTGTCGAGAATCGTCACGAACACGCGGTCGAAGCTCGCCGCGACGGCCTGGCGGGCGCTGCGGCCCGCGGCCAGCTCCTCGCGTATGCGCTCGAAAATCAGCACGTTCGAGTCGACGCCCATGCCGATCGTGAGAATGAAGCCGGCGATGCCGGGCAGCGTCAGGACGGCGCCGAGATACGCCATGAACCCCAGCAGGATGACAAGGTTCATCACGACCGAGACGATCGCGTTGACGCCGGCCAGCCGGTAGTACACGAGCATGAAGAGCGCGACGAAAATGAGCCCGGCGACCGACGCCGTGACGCCCGCCACGATGGACTCGCGGCCGAGCGACGGCCCGACTTCACGCTGCTCGAGATAGTCGAGCGACGCTGGCAGCGCGCCCGAGCGCAGCACGAGCGCGAGATCCGCCGCCTCCTGCTGCGTGAAGCTGCCGTGAATCTGCCCTTCCCCCGAAATGCGCTCGTCGATGCGCGGCGCCGACTCGACACGGCCGTCGAGGATGATCGCCAGCTGCCGTCCGACGTTCTCGCCCGTGACGCGGCCGAACTTCGCCGCCCCGTCGCTGTTGAGCGAGAAGCCGACCGCCGGCGCGCCGTTCTGATCGATCTGCGCGCGCGCGGTGCGCAGGTCGCGCCCGGTAATGGCCGGCGTGCGGCGCACCAGATAGAACGACTGCGCCAGCCGCTCGCCGTCCACGCCCGTGACGACCATCATGTCGGCCGGCGGCGTGGCGCCGTGGCTGGCGAGCAGCGCCTCCTCGGTCGGCGCGGGGCCGCCCTCGACGATCTTCAGTTCGAGCATCGCCGTGCTGCGGATGATTTCCTTCGCGCGGTTGATGTCGGAGACGCCGGGCAGCTGCACGAGAATCTGGCGTCCGTCCGTCCCGTGCTGCGCGACGACCGGCTCGGCCACGCCCAGCTCGTTGACGCGGCGCTCGATGGTCTGAATCGCCTGCTCCACCGAGTCTTCACGGAGCGCGCGCTCGATGTTCGGCTTCAGGCGGAAGCGATAGCTCAGCGCGCCCTCGCCCGCGACCTGCTCGCGATCGAACTGCTGCCCGACCGATACGTTGTTGTCGGCGAGACGCCGGAACTCCTGGTCGCGATCGCGAGCAACGCCCGCGACGACGAAGCTCGACACGGAGTCGGCCGCCGACGTCACCGCCGTGAAGCCCGCCCCCACCAGTTCCTCACGGAACTGTTCCGCCGTCGTCTGCGTCTCGAGCGCGAGCGCATCGTCGGTGTTGACCTTGAGCACCAGGTGAATGCCGCCCTTGAGATCGAGGCCGAGCTTGACCTTCTCACCGACGGGGACGAACGCGTAGATGGCGATCGCCGCGACGGCGGCGATGGTGAGCAGCTTCCAGCGCAGGTTCTTGTACATGACTCAGGCGTTCCCGGTGTTCTCGACGACCGGATCCTGGCCCTGCAGGCCGCCAATCGCCGCCTTGGCGATGTCGATGCGCACGTTCTGCGCGATCTGCAGCTGCACGAGCTGGTCGGTCACTTTCGTTATCTGGCCGTGAATCCCGCCGGTGGTGACGACGCGGTCGCCGACCTTGAGCGCGGCCTGGAATTCCTGGATCTTCTTCTGGCGCTTGCGCATGGGCATGAGCACCATCAGATAGAAGATCGCCAGGATCATGGCGAACGGCAGGAACTGAACGAGCAGGCTACCACCCTGCTGGGAAGGCATGTGTTTGCTTATTCCTTTATTAGCGTTCGGGAGAAGGTCTGGAGGAACTCCTGACGGAAACGGTCGAACGTCCCGAACACGATAGCCTCCCGTATACGCCGCATCGTGTCAAGGTAAAAGTGTAGATTATGCAACGTGTTAAGGGCACCCGACGTGATCTCGCCGGCCATGAAAAGGTGGCGCAGATAGGCCCGGGAATAGCGCCGGCAGGTCGGGCAGGCGCAGTCCGGATCCAGGGGGCGATCGTCCTCAGCGTAGCGCGCGTTCTTGATGTTGATGACGCCCGTGTTCACGAACAGCTGGCCGTTGCGGGCGTTGCGGGTGGGCAGCACGCAGTCGAACATGTCGATGCCCCGGTAGACCGCCTCGACCAGGTCGTCCGGCATGCCGACGCCCATCAGGTAGCGCGGCTGTCCGGCCGGCAGGAGCGGGGCCGTGGTGTCCACGATTTCGTACATCGCCTCGGCCGGCTCCCCGACACTCAATCCTCCAATCGCGTAACCCTCAAATCCGACATTAATCGTCCGTTCGGCACTCTCCAATCGCCAATTCTGAAACGTGCCGCCCTGCACGATCCCGAACTGGGCCTGGCCGGGAGTGGTCGCCAGCACCCCCTCGGCGGCCCTATCCTTAATAGATAGATGACGTGCGCGCGCCCGGGCCGCCCACCGGGCGGTACGGTCGACCGCGGCGCGGACGGCCGGTTCTTCGGCCGGCCATGGCGGGCACTCGTCGAGGACCATCGCGACATCCGAGCCGAGCTGCGCCTGGATGTCGGCCGCCTTCTCGGGCGTCAGCAGGTACTCGCGGCCGTCGAGATGCGACTGGAAGCGCGCGCCTTCCTCCGACAGCCGGCACATGCGCGCGAGGCTGAACACCTGATAGCCGCCGCTGTCGGTGAGGATCGGCCGCGTCCATCCCATGAAGCGGTGCAGCCCGCCCTGCCGCGCGATCAGATCGTCGCCGGGCCGGAGATGCAGGTGATACGTGTTGCCGAGAATGATCGCCGCGCCGAGCGCCTCGAGATCCGCGTTGAGCACGGCCTTGACCGCGCCGCGCGTGCCAACCGGCATGAACGCGGGCGTCTCGACGTCGCCGTGCGGAAGCGAGAGACGGCCGCGGCGCGCGCGGCCGTCGCGATGGGAGATCGAGAAGCTGAAGCGTGACACGACGTGAATTGTAGCTGCGGTGGGTACGTGGGTACGTGGCTGCGGTTGTTGACGTGGACGGTTGGGACGTGGCAACCGTGGGACCGGTTGGTGACGTCACCCACGTCCCCACCTCCCTACGCCCCCACCGTCCACCTTAACCACCCCAGCCACGTACCCACGTACCCACCAGCGCTGCACTCACCAGCGCTGTACCCACCAGCGCTAGAATGGACTCCGTGAGACGCCTTCGTGTCGGTGTGATCTACGGCGGGCGATCGGGCGAGCACGAAGTGTCGCTCGCGTCGGCCGGGGCGGTGTTCGCGCATCTCGATCGCGAGCGCTACGAGGCCGTGCCGATCCGGATCGAAAAGGACGGGCGCTGGTCGCTGGCCGACCGGCCGCCCACCGCCGTGTCGGCCGCCGACGTGATCGAGCAGGCGCGGCTCGACGCCGCGCGCCCGGTGCGCGCGTCGCGCGAAGTGCACCTGCTCGCGCGCCCGAGCGACGAGACGATGCTGGCAATCGATCGGAAGGAAGGCGACTCGTCGAGCGCCACGCTGACCGGCCTGGGCCTCGACCTGGTATTCCCGGTGCTGCACGGCCCGTACGGCGAGGACGGCACCATCCAGGGGCTGCTCGAGCTCGCCAACGTCCCGTACGTCGGCTGCGGCGTGCTCGCCTCGGCCGTCGGCATGGACAAGGCCGTGATGAAGGTGCTCTTCGAGGCGGCGGGCCTCACGGTCACCGAGGGCATCACCGTGACGAGCGCGCGCTGGGCCGCGGCGCGAGACGAGGTGTCGCGCGACGCCGCGTCGCGCTTCGGCTTCCCGGTGTTCGTCAAGCCGGCCAACCTCGGCTCGAGCGTCGGCATCTCGAAGGCACACGACGCCGGCGAGCTCGGCCCCGCGGTGGATCTCGCGGCCGGCTACGACCGCAAGGTCATCATCGAAAAGGCGGTGGCCGACGCGCGCGAGATCGAGGTCGCCGTGCTGGGCAACGACGACCCGGAGGCCTCCGTTCCCGGCGAGATCATCCCGTCGCGCGAGTTCTACGACTACGAGGCCAAGTATCTCGACGAGGGATCGCGCTCGGTCATCCCGGCCGACCTCGACGCCGATCTCGCCGCCGAGATCCGCCGCCAGGCGATCGAGGCGTTCCGCGCGATCGACGGCGCGGGCATGGCGCGCGTCGACTTCCTCCTGCCGCGCGGCACGCGCGAGATCTTCGTCAACGAACTGAACACGATCCCCGGCTTCACGACGATCAGCATGTACGCGAAGATGTGGGAAGCGAGCGGCGTGAGCTACGCGTCGCTGCTCGATCGTCTCCTCGCGCTCGCGCTCGCGCGCCACGGCGAGAAGCAGCAGCTGAAGACCTCCGTTCTGTAATCACGCGACGCGTTTTCGTCGCTCGCGCGGCGCGCGTCGCGCGCTCCCTTCCCGATCTTTTTGACAAGAAACATGCTTTTGTGCTTGACAGCACGATTTTCTCATCCATAATCTACATCTTGTGTGACGGTGGTTTGCTCAGCCCACCTATTGGGACGCCATCGAACGGGTCCGACAGCTGAGCACGTTCCTTAGGAGGAACCTATGGCGAAGAAAGCCAAAGCCGCGAAGAAAAAGGGCGGGAAGAAGCGCTAGACGCTTCAATCCGGTAGGGGGTGTCGCACTCGACACCCCCTTTTTCATATGCGGGCGGCCGATGCGGATCGGCGCGCTCTCAACGAAGCGGCGGGCGCCGCAAACAATCAGGCCGGGCATGCCGGGAGGCAGACGGCGCTGTGATGCGGTCGAAAGCCCTCGCACACTCCACCGAAGAAGGGGGGGAAAACCAAATGGCAAAGAAGGCCAAGGCGGCGAAGAAGAAGGGCGGCAAGAAGCGCTAACTTCTCGCAACTGACAAACAACGGGCTTCCCGACTCGGGAAGCTCGTTGTTTTTAACCGCCTGTAATTCTCACCGCCGTAATCACGTCCCCCTGCCGGACCTTGTCGACCGCCTCCATCCCCGAGACGACCGTCCCGAACACCGTGTAGCGCCCGTCGAGATGCGGCGCCGGGCCGTGCGTGATGAAGAACTGGCTCGTCGCCGTGTCGGCCCACGACAGCGCCATGCCTACCGTCCCGCGCACATACGGCTCGGGGCTCAGCTCGTCGCGCACCGTGCGAATCGCGCCCCCCTCCCCATCGCCGCGCGGGTCGCCGGCCTGG
>DATKDT010000143.1:0-3548 GCA_035512575.1 Vicinamibacterales bacterium
CGTTGTTGGACATCGCACTCTTGAGCGATTCGATGGCGGTCTCGACCGCCGCCTTGTCGGACGAGGCGAGCTTGCCGCCCATGTCCTGCAACATCTTTTCCGCGGCGTAGACGGCCTGGTCGGCGCGATTGCGCGTCTCGATCTCCTCGCGCCGCTTCCGGTCCTCTTCGGCGTGCGCGTCGGCGTCCTTCATCATGCGATCGACCTCGTCCTTGCTGAGGCCGCTCGACGCCGTGATCGTGATCTTCTGCTCCTTGCCCGTACCGAGGTCCTTCGCCGAGACGTTGACGATGCCGTTGGCGTCGATGTCGAACGTGACCTCGATCTGCGGCACGCCGCGCGGCGCCGGCGGCAGACCCACCAGGTGGAACCGGCCGAGCGTGCGGTTGTCGCGCGCCATCGAGCGCTCGCCCTGCAGCACGTGCACTTCGACGCTCGTCTGGCCGTCGGCCGCCGTCGAGAAGATCTCGCTCTTGCGCGTCGGAATCGTCGTATTGCGCCCAATCAGCGTCGTCATGACGCCGCCGAGCGTTTCGATGCCGAGCGAAAGCGGCGTGACGTCGAGCAGCAGCAGGTCCTTGACCTCACCGGCGAGCACGCCCGCCTGCACCGCCGCGCCGATGGCGACGACTTCATCCGGGTTGACGCCCTTGTGCGGCTCCTTGCCGAAGGCGTCCTTCACGAGCTGCTGCACGCGCGGGATGCGCGTCGAGCCGCCGACGAGCACGACCTCGTCGATGTCCTTCGGGGTCAGGCCCGCGTCCTTGAGCGCCTGAGTGGTCGGGCCGACCGTCTTCTGCAGCAGATCCTCGACCAGCGACTCGAACTTCGCGCGCGTCAGCTTCATCATCAGGTGCTTCGGCCCCGCCGCGTCGGCCGTGATGAAGGGCAGGTTGATCTCGCTCTCCATGACGGACGAGAGCTCCATCTTGGCCTTCTCCGCCGCCTCGCGCAGCCGCTGCAGCGCCATGCGGTCCTTCGCCAGATCGATGCCGTCGGACTTCTTGAACTCGCTGATGATCCACTCGATGACGCGCTCGTCGAGATTGTCGCCGCCCAGGTGCGTGTCGCCGTTGGTCGCCTTGACCTCGACGACGCCTTCGCCCACTTCGAGGATCGAGATGTCGAACGTGCCGCCGCCGAAGTCGTAGACGGCAATCGTCTCGTCCTTCTTCTTGTCGAGGCCGTACGCGAGCGCGGCCGCGGTCGGCTCGTTGACGATGCGGAGCACCTCGAGGCCGGCAATCTGGCCGGCGTCCTTGGTGGCCTGGCGCTGCGCGTCGTTGAAGTACGCCGGCACCGTGATGACCGCCTTGGTGACGGGGCTGCCGAGATATTCCTCGGCCGCCTGCTTCAGCTTCTGCAGGATCATCGCGGAGACCTCGGGCGGCGAATACTGCTTGCCGCCGGCCTCGACGCGCACGTCGCCGTTGTCGGCCTTGAGCACCGAGTACGGGACGATCTTCATTTCCTCATTGACCTCGTCGTAGCGGCGGCCCATGAAGCGCTTGATCGAGAACACTGTGTTTTCGGGATTGGTGACCGCCTGCCGCTTCGCGACCTGACCGACGGGCCGCTCGCCCGCCTTGGTGAAGCCCACGACCGACGGGGTCAGCCGGCTGCCTTCCGGATTCGTGATGACCACCGGCTCGCCACCTTCCATCACAGCGACAACGGAGTTGGTGGTGCCGAGGTCGATACCGATGATTTTGCTCATTGTTCTCTTCTGCCTCTCCTGAACGGCCGGGGCCGTCCAGTGGTTTATATCACAGCGATAATAAAATCTTAGTGCGAGACCGTCAAGTTAATCCACCAACTCTTAATTCCACCAACTCTCAATTTCTGCGATACTGGAGTTGCCTGCCTGTTGGGGTCTGCCAAGCCCCTTTGCTCCCCGGGGTTGTCTGCAATGCGAACGCTCATCCCGCTCGTCCTGTTCGGCCTGCTCGCAGGGCCGGCGCCGCTGTTCGCCCAGTCGTCCGAGTACGGCATTCCCGCGCACGTCTCGCGCGTCGACGGCCGCGCGCTGCTCGAGCGCGAAGGCGGCGGCGAGGACCTGGAGCGCAATCTCACGCTCACCGAGGGCGACCGCATCCGCACGCAGAGCGGCCGCGTCGAGATTCTGTTTGCCGACGGCACCCTGCTCCACCTCGATCGCCACACGATCGTCGACTTCCAGCGCGAGGACTTCCTGCGCGTGATGGAAGGGCGCGCGCGATGGTATGTCGCGCGCGAGGCGACGACGCCGCGCGCGACGCGCGCGGCGGGTAATATCCTGCGCGTCGACACGCCCGCGGCGACGCTGGAGCTCGATCCGGGCGGCGACTATCGCGTCGCGGTGGCGCCCAATGGCGACGCGGAGCTCGCGGTGCTGCGCGGATCCGGGGCGCTGCTCAACGATCAGGGCGACACGGCGCTCAGGGCCGGCGAGCGGGCCGTCGCCGCGATGGGCCACGCGCCGTCGCAGGCGTTCTACGCGAACGCCGCCTCGTGGGATGACTTCGACCGGTGGAGCGACGGGCAGCGCCGCGCGCATGCCACCGCCATCTCCGCGCGCTATCTGCCGAACGAGCTGCGCGCCTATGGATCGGTCTTCGACTCGTACGGCAGCTGGCGATCGCACGCGGAGTACGGCTACGTCTGGTATCCGGTCGCGGCGTCGGGATGGCAGCCCTACTCGCACGGCCGCTGGCACAGCTATCCGCGCTACGGGTGGACGTGGATCGGGCGCGACGCCTGGGCGTGGCCGACGCATCACTTCGGGCGCTGGGGATTTTCGGCCGGCGTGTGGTTCTGGATTCCGGGGCGCTCGTGGGGGCCCGCATGGGTTGCCTGGGCCTCGTCGCCCGGCTACGTCGGCTGGTCGCCGCTCGGCCGGAACGACCATCCGATCTACCGGGTGAACGTCTACAACAGCTACTCCTCCGGCTATCCGTGGTGCGGCTGGACGTTCATCCGCGAGCGGCACTTCGGCGGCCGCTCGTGGAGCGCGGGCGACATCTTCATCGGCACGAGCGTCGCGGTCGTCGCGCGCGGCGGCATCACGCCGTCGGCGACGTCGCCGGCCGGGCGGCGCGCGATTCCGCGCAACGGCGTGGCGTCGGGCACCGCCATCCCGCGCGGCGGCAGCGGCCTGAGCGGATCGAGCGGCCCGGCAGAGGGCGGCCTCGCCGGCGTGCCTTCGGCGCGTCCGCGCAGAATCCCGACGGGCACGATCAGTTCCACGGGTTCCACACGTTCCACGGGTTCCATGGGTTCCATGGGTTCAACAGACGGACGGACACCGAGGCAGGGATCGGGCGCGACGACGGGAACGTCGGCGCAGCCGCGCGTCAGAAGCGGCAGCGCGCCGGCGCAGAACCGGCCGGCCTCCGAGCCCCGCGCCACCGAGGATCGACCCGCCGCAGGGGCCCGCACCACACCGGCCGCAGGCCGGCCCGTTCGTCAGGCACCTGCCGCCGGCGCGCGCGACGATGCGGGTCCGGGCCGCGCGCAGCCGCGCGTGCGGCAGGACGACGCGCCCGCGCCGGCACCGGCGCGATCGGCTC
>DATKDT010000144.1:0-6114 GCA_035512575.1 Vicinamibacterales bacterium
CCGGCTTGATTGTGACGTCGCTGTGGAGCCAGACGAAAGTGACGGCCACGGCGCGGCCGTCCTTGAGGCGCGCCGGCTGAAAGCGCGAATCGTGAATCGAGCGCAGCAGCTCCATGGCGCGCTGGTCGATGACGGCGCCGCTCTGCAGCATCTCGATGCCCGCCACCCGGCCGTCCGACGTCAGCACGCCCGAGAACGCATACTCCTCGTCGGGCACCGCGTACGGCACATCGTCCACGAGAATGGCCGGCATCACGAGCGAGCCTTTCTGCACGGTCGGCCGCAGCAGGCGGGGATCGACCGAGAACGGATTCGTGATGGAGCCGCGCGGCGCGGCCATGCGCTCCATCTGCGACGCGAGCGACTCGCTGTTCGACACCGACGAAGCCTGCAGCACGACGGCGAGGCCGAGGGCGCACAGGAACGTCGCGGCGAACGAGCCGGCGCCCGCAAACACGAACCGCATGTCCTCGAACGCGTGCGTCAGCCGCGCGCGCAGCGACTGGCGCGCCTCGGCCGCGGTCAGCGTGACGACGCGGCTGGTCATGCGTTCGAGCGCGACGGCCGCGGAGGCGGGCACCGAGCGGGAGTCCATGGTGGCGCGCAGCGCGCCTCCGAGCGCGCGATAGTCGTCGAGCGCCGCCGCGCATCCAGCGCAGGCATCGACATGCGTGAGCACGCCGGCGTGCCCGGCGGGCGGCAGCTCGCCGTCGAGGAAGGCGTGCAGGCGATCGAGGACGCGCGCGCACGACACCGGGTTGCTCATGACTGCCTCAATTCCGCGCGAAGCTGTTCGCGCGCGCGCGCCAGGCGCGACTTGACGGTGCCGACGGCCACGTTGAGCGAGAACGCAATCTCCTCGTAGCTCAGGCCGTCGATCTCACGCAGCACGATCACGGTGCGCTGATCGAACGGCAGATGGTCGAGCGCCGCCTGAATGCGGCCCGCGAGCTCCTTCTGCCCAAGGACGACCTCGGGTGAATCGAGCCGGCGCAGGCCGGGCAGTTCGCCGTGCGCCTCGACGTGCTGCTCGAACGACACCTGCTGCGCGCGGCGCCGGCGCCTCCACCAGCGCCGCCGGTTCGAGGCCTGGTTGATGACGATGCGGTAGATCCAGGTGCGAAGGGTGGACTGGCCGCGGAACGCCCGGATGGTGCGGAACACGCGCAGGAAGACTTCCTGCGACAGGTCGAGCGCCTCGTTGTGATCGCCGAGCAGGTGCAGGGCCAGCTGGTAGACCATGCGCTGGTGCGCGGCGACCAGCTCGGTGCATGCGTCCTCGTCGCCCGCGGCGCAGCGCTGCACGAGCGACAGCTCGTCGCCGGCAACGTCCGACCAGGTCAGCGTGCGAACAGGCTTCATGACGGCGTCTTCCGCCATACTACCCCCAGTCCTGTCAGTTTAGACCCGCCCCTGACGCGGAAGTTCCCACCTTCGCGCCTTCGGCGCTTCGGTGGGCAGGCCCACGGCGCCGCTTCGCCAAGGAGGGCTTGCCCTCCGAAGCCGAGGCCAGGGGGATGGCGCTGGACTCGACGAAGGAGGGTACTCTTTAGACATGCGCCGATTCTGGCTGGCCGTGCTCCTGGCGGCCGTGGCCGTTGCGGCCGGGGTGGCCGTCCAGCGCGGCCGCACCGAGGCCGAATATCGCCGCCTCATCGAGACGGGCGACGCCGCCGTGGCCGACGGCCGCACGCACGCGGCGATCGAAGCGTTCAGCGGGGCCCTGGCGTTCCGGCCCGACTCGATGCTGGCCCACCTGCGCCGCGGCGAGGCCTATCAGCAGCAGGAATCCTACGAGGCGGCCATTCGCGATCTCACGGCGGCGGCGCGGCTCGATCCCAACGCCACCCAGCCGCTCGAGCGGCTGGGCGAGGTCTACGCCGACCGCGGCGACTTCGCGCGCGCCGCCGACTGGTACACCCAGGCCGCCGACCGCGATCTGCGCTCGGCGGCGCTCGCCTACCGCGCCGGCTACGGGCTCTATCGCGCCGGCCAGGTGGCGCACGCCGTCCGGCCGCTGCGGCGCGCGGTCGAACAGGCGCCCGAGGCGGCGCAGATGCATCACGCCCTCGGGCTCGCGCTGCGCGACAGCGGCGACGCCGCCGGCGCGCGCGCGAGCCTCGAGACGGCGGTCGCGATTGCGCCGACGCTGCTGGCGGCGCGCGAGGCGCTGGCCGATCTGCTTCTTCGCGCGGGCGATCCCGCCGCGCACCTGCGCCATCTCGAAGCGCTCGCCGCGCTCGACCCCGGCGTCTCGCGCCATGTCGCCGTGGCGCTGGCGGCCGCGAGCGCCGGCCAGACGGGCCGCGCGGTGGTCGCGCTCGGCAGCGCGAACGAGCTGTCGCCGGGCGAGCCGCGGCTGCACCTCGCGCTGGGATATGTGTGGCTGCTCGACGCCGAGCGCAAGCGCGACCGCGCCTCGCTGCGCAAGGCGTCGGAGGCGCTCGAGCACGCGGCCGAGGGCCCGCAGACATCGGAGTCGCTCGCCCTGCTCGGACGCCTGGCGTACCTGCGCGGCGCGCCAGGTGAAGCCCTCCGCTGGCTGGATCGCGCCGTCCGCGAGCGCCCCCTCTGGCCCGAGGCGTTGAAGTATCAAGGGGAGGTGCTGGCGGCTCTGAAGCGGACACAGGAGGCCGAAGCCGCCATCGCTGCATACGAAGCAGTCAAGACGAAAGACTAAAGCAGGTCCCCGCCGCAACGCTGTCCGCTCTTCTTTTTTCTCTCTTTAGTCTTCAGTCTTCAGTCTTTCGTCTTAACGACCCTCAGATATCATGCGCGGATCGATCCTGTCGTGCAGACCATCCCCGAGAAAATTGAAGCCGAGGACCAGCAGCGCGATCGCGATGCCCGGAAAGAGCGTGAGGTGCGGCGCGTCGAACAGATGGGAGCGGCCCGCGTCGAGCATCGTGCCCCAGCTCGGCATCGGCGGCTGCACGCCAAGGCCGAGAAAACTCAGCGACGCCTCCGCGATGATCGCGCCGGCCATGCCGAGCGTGCCCTGCACGATGACCACCGGCAGCGTGGCGGGAATGACGTGGCGCAACAGGATGCGCGGTGTCCGCGCGCCGAGCGCGCGCGCCGCCTGCACGTATTCGAACTCGCGGATGCGCAGCACCTGCGCGCGCACCAGCCTCGCGTAGCCGACCCAGCCAATCACCGACAGCGCGATGATGACGTTGGTCAGGCTCGGGCCGAGCACGGCGACGAGCGCGATCGCCAGCAGGATGCCGGGGAACGCGAGCAGCACGTCCATCACCCGGCTGATCACATCGTCAATCTTCCCGCCGTAATAGCCGGCGATCGATCCCATCAGGATGCCGACCGACGACGAGGCCGTGACGACGGCCACGCCGACCAGCAGCGAGATGCGCGCGCCGATCAGCAGGCGCGACAGGATGTCGCGGCCGAGCTCGTCGAGGCCGAACCAATGCCCCGACGTGGGCCCGGCGAGCCGCAGCGCCAGCTCCTGGGCGTTCGGATCCCACGGCGCGAGCCACGGGCCGAAGACCGCGGCAATGACGGTGATGCCCACGATGACGGCGCCGGCGCGGAGCATCACTGGTAGCGGATCCTCGGATCGAGCCAGCCGTAGGCGAGGTCGGTCAGCAGGTTCACGCCGACGTAGACCGCCGAGATGAACAGGATGCAGCCCTGCACCAGGGGATAGTCGCGGAACGAGATGGACTGGATCAGCAGCCGGCCGATGCCCGGCCACGCGAAGATCGTCTCGGTGATGATCGTGCCCGTGAGCACCGCGCCGAACTGCAGGCCGATTACCGTGACGATCGGAATGAGGCTGTTGCGGAACGCGTGGCGCAGGACGACGCGCATGCGCGAGAGACCGCGGGCGCGCGCGGCCAGCACGTACAGCTCGCGGAGTTCCTCGAGCAGGCTCGCCCGCGTCATGCGCGCGAGAATCGCCGCGAGCGCCGTGCCCAGCGTCACGGCCGGCAGCACGAGATGCGCGAGCGACCCGGTGCCCGAGACCGGCAGCCATCCGAGCTTCACGGCAAACAGAATCGCGAGCAGCGGGCCGAGCCAGAAGTTCGGCATCGAGATGCCGACCAGCGCCAGCGTCATCGCGGAGTGATCCGCGAACCGCCCGCGGAACACCGCGGCAAGAATGCCGAGCGGCAGCGCGACGACGAGCGCGACGGCCATCGCGGCGACGGCGAGCTTCAGCGTGTTCTTCAGGCGCGAGCCGATTTCGGCCGAGACTTTCGTGTTGTAGCGGAAGGACGTGCCGAGATCGCCCTTCAGGACGCCCAGCATGAAGTCGCCGTACTGGCGCGGCAGCGGCTTGTCGAGACCGAGCCGCGTGCGCAGCTCCTCGACGTCGGCCGGCGCGGCCGCTTCGCCGAGCATCGACTGCGCGGGATCGCCCGGCACCAGGTGGAGGAGCGAAAACACGAGCGTCGCGACGCCCAGCAGGACGGGAATGGTGAGGGCGAGGCGACGGACGAGATACGACAGCATGCGCGCGGCGGTCCTGAACGAGTGTCCGCGAATGCGGGCGGCGGCGCAAGCGCTACGCGGCCGGAAGGCCGAGCCGGCGCATGAGCTTCGCAAGACCCTGACGCGAGACGCCGAGCTCCGCCGCCGCGCGTCCGGGCCTGCCGCCCGCGCGCGCGAGCGCGACGCGGACGAGATCGCGCTCGAGCGTCGCCCGCGCCTGCTGCAGCGTGATCGGACGCGCCGCCGGCGCATGGATGTGCGGCGGCAGACAGGCCGCGGCCACGCGGCCGCGGCGCGGCGCCGACACGGCGAGCGCCGCCATCACGTTCTGCAGCTCGCGCACGTTGCCGGGCCACGCGTAGGCGGCAAGACTTCCGATCACGTCGGGCGCGAGCGTGGCCGATGTGCCCGCGCGATCCGCCGCCTCGCGCCAGAAATGCGCGGCCAGCAGCGCGACGTCTTCCGGCCGCTCGCGCAGCGGCGGTACCACAATGCGAAGCACGTCGAGCCGGAACGACAGGTCGGCGCGGAACGCGCGCGCCTCCACCGCCGCGCCGAGCGCACGGTTCGAGGCGGCGACGATGCGGACGTCGACGCGGCGGGCGGCGGTCTCGCCCACCCGGCGCACCTCGGCCTCCTGCAGCACGCGCAAGAGCTTGGCCTGCGCGCGCGGCGACAGCTCCGAGACCTCGTCGAGAAACAGCGTGCCGCGATCCGCGTCCTCGAACAGGCCCGCCCGCGCCGACACCGCGCCGGTGAACGCGCCCTGCGCGTGGCCGAACAGTTCCGCCTCGACCAGCTCCTCGGCCATCGCCGCGCAGTTGAGCGCGCGGAACGGCTTCGCGGCGCGCGGCGAGAGGCGGTGCACCGCGCGGGCCACGAGTTCCTTCCCTGCTCCGCTCTCCCCTTCGATGAGGACGGGAAACGGCACCCGCGCGACGCGCCGCACGGCATCGCGCACCGCTTCGATGGCCGCGCTGGACCCGATGATCTCGGGCATGTCGCGGCAGGGCGCCGGCTCGGCGCGGTCGCGCCAGCCGCCGAGGACGGGGGCGATCACCAGCGCCGCGGCTTCGAGCAGCAGCTGCGCACGCCGCTCGTCCACCACCGCGTGCGACGGCCACATGGCCACGATGGCGCCAGACGGACTGCCGCCGGCGCGAATGGGCACGGCCGCACCGGCGCCTGCCGCCGAGCGCTCGGGCCCGACGGACGCCGCGGACGCAAGGCAGCGCGCGGCAAGCTCGGACACGGCATTCCAGCCCGCGCCGTCGCCGGCCACCGGCAGCGCGGCCTCCGCCGCGTGGATGGCAACCGACCTGGCCGCAAGCGCGTGACGCGTGCGCGCGGCCGCGGCCGCCAGCGCCGGCTCGCCCTGCCCGTCATGACATGCGGCCAGCAGCGCGGACATGTGTTCGAAGATCTCCATCACGGTCCCTGCCTTTCCGGTATGCAGCACGGCGTGCGCGCCGAGACGGCGCGCGAGATCGGGCGTCCCGGTCGTCAGCCACGCGACCCGCGCGCGCAGCAGCGGCGGCAGGCGGCGGCCCGCCCGGATCAGCCGCGCGCCCATCCGCGCCGCGGCGCGATCCTCGCCGCGCCAGCGCGCGCGCTCGAGCGCGTCGCACGCCGCCTCCCATCGGGCGAGCGCCCCGGCCG
>DATKDT010000145.1:0-5240 GCA_035512575.1 Vicinamibacterales bacterium
GCGAGTCGCTCGGCGATCATGGCGAGCTGACGCACGGGCTGTTTGCCTACGAGGCGGTGCTGCGCGTACCGCTGTTAATGACCGTGGTGGATCCGAGCGATCACCAGGGGACAGGTCTGCGTCGCACACCTGTCCCCTCCACGACTGGTGTCACGATTACATCGCCCGCCCGGCATGTGGACATCATGCCCACGATTCTCGAGGCCGCCGCCGCGCCGGCGCTGCCATCGGCATCCGGGACGTCACTTCTGCCGGTGCTGAATGACGAGGCGACCGGCGATCGTCCTTCGTATTTCGAGGCGATGAGCGCCGCCGTGGGGCGCGGATGGGCGCCGCTGCGCGGCGTCATCTCGGGCCGCGAGAAGTACATCGACCTGCCGATTCCCGAGCTCTACGATCTCGCGGCCGATCCCGGCGAGACGGAGAACCTCGCGCCGCGCGCGCAGGAACGGGCCCGGGTGCTGTTCAACACGCTCCGCACGTTCAACACGGCGCCGCCGGCGCGCGCGGCGGCGGAAACGCCCGAAACGCTCGAGCGTCTGCGATCGCTCGGCTACATCGGCGGCGCGAGCGCGCCCGTGCGCGAGCGCTACACCGAAGAGGACGACCCGAAACGCCTCGTCGTCATCGAGCAGATGCTGGCGCGCGCCGGCGACGCGCAGCGCGAGGGCCGCTTCGACGAGGCCATTTCGCTCTATCGGCAGGCGATCGCGCGCCGCGCCGACACCGAGGATGCGTATCGCAAGCTGGCGCTCGTGTACTGGCGGCAGGGCCGCGCGCGCGACGCCATCGAGACCCTGGAAGCGGCGCTGAAGGCCGGCGTGACGCAGAGTGAAGTGCGGATCAAGCTCGGTCAGTATCTTGCGGAGGCAGGACAGCCCGCGCGCGCGATCGAGCTGCTCGAGGCCACGGCCGGCAGCGATCCCGACGCGCTCATCGGCCTCGGCAACGCGTATATGCTCGCCGGGCGCGGGCCTGATGCCATTCGCACGTTCCTGCGCCTGCTGGCGGCTGACCCGCGCAATGCCGTCGCGCACGAGAACCTGGGCGCCGCGTACCTGGCGCAGCGCAACCTCGCGACCGCCGAACAGTCGCTGCGCGAGGCGATCGCGCTCGATCCGAATCGGCCCGGCGCGCACACCGCGCTCGGCGTCGTGCTCGCCGGGAGCAGCAGGGAAGCGGCGGCGATCGACGCGTGGAAGCGCGCGGTCGCCATCGAGCCGCGCGAGCTGAACGCGCTCTACAACCTCACGGTCTATCTCGCGCGCATGGGCCGGCGCGACGAGGCGCGCCTGTATGGCGGGCAGTTCCTCGCCATCGCGCCGCCGGCGCTGCGACAGGACGCCGAGCGCATCCGTGCCCTGATCCGCTGAGGCTTCAGCGCGCCGCGATGGCGGGGCGGTTCTTCGCTTGTATACTTGCGTTTTCGCGTTCACGAAAGGAAGTGCGGGATGGCCCGTTTCGCCTGGCTCGTCCTTTGTGGCCTCGTCCTTCAGGCTCCCACGCCGCAGCAGCCGACGTTCCGCGCGACCACCGCGCTCGTCGAGGTCGACGCCGTCGTGCACGACGGCGACGGGAATTTTGTGCGCGGGCTGCAGGCCGGCGACCTGGCGCTGTTCGAGGACGGCAAGCCCCAGAAAATCGAACAGTTCTACATGGTCACGCACGATCCGGTGAGGCGGCTGTCGCAGATTGCGGCCGACGAGGCGGGCCACCCCGCCGAGCAGGCGCACCGCGTGTTTCTGATCGTGTTCGACGAGGGCCATCTGGCGGCCGAATCGCTGATGCGCGTGCAGAAAGGGGCCGAGCAGTTCATCATGACGCACATCGGCCCGGCCGACGCGGCCGGCGTGTTCGTCAACGGCGAGCTGTATCAGGGCCGTCTCACCACCGACAAGGGCGCGCTGCTCGCGGGCGTGCGCAGGGCGAGCACGGCGGTGGAGAACCGGCAGACGCTGCTGGCGGCGTTTCGCGAGTGGCCGCGCATCCCGAGCGAGCACGACGCGCTTCGCGTCTCGGAGGGCGCGCGCGAGCTCGCCGAGCGCCTTGCCGCCGAGGCGTGCCGGACGGAGCCCACGCTGTGCGAGATCGAAGGCTTCCAGGAAGGCGTGCAGCGCAAGATCGAGCAGAAGGCGCGCTACTACGTGCGATCGGCGCGCAGGCTTGCGGACCGGACGCTGTCGACGGTGTCGGCCATCTCAGAGAGCCTCAGCAAGTTTGCCGGACGCAAGACCGTGGTGCTGCTCACCGAAGGATTCTTCGTCGAGGACATCCGCGGCACGGTCGAGCGCGTGGCCGCGCGCGCGGCGCGCGCCGGCGTCACGGTGTACTCGATCGACGGGCGCGGGCTGGTGATGGCCACCGGCGTGCCCGACGCCGCCAGCACCGGCGCCGCGCGGTCGACCGCGTTCGACACCGGCGAGGACGGCCCGAACATCCTCACGAGCGGCACCGGCGGCCTGATGGTGCGCAACATCGACGACATGGCGCGGGCGTTCGGCACGGTCGCGCGCGACACCAGCACCTACTACGTCATCGGCTATTCGCCGACCAACACGAAGGTGGACGGCAAATTCCGGAAGATCGAGGTGAAGCCGCTGAAGGCCGGCATGGACGTGCGCGCGAGGAAAGGCTATCTGGCCACGACGCTGCCGCCGCAGGAAACGATTTGGAAACGCTGAACGGCACATCGCGGCGCGCGGTCTGACCGTTCGGCAGCCGCGCCTCGACGTGCAGCACGTAGTCGCCCGGCGTGAGCCGGTCGAGCGGCAGCGTCGTTGAGAACGTCGCGGTGCGCCGTCCGCCATCAGCTGCCGCCGCAAGCGGCACCGTGCGCGGCTCGATGTCGACGGGCCCGGAGACGCCAAACGTCAGCTCGGCGTTCTCCGATCGCGATCCCCAGAACACTCGCGTGAAGATCCGCAGCGTCTCCGCCGCCGCGAACGCACGCGCCGTCGTCGGCTGAAACGGCACGAGCGGCGCAATCAGATTGCCGCCGAGCGCCGGCTGCGGGCGGCCGTCGACGCCAATAACGATGCCGCTGACTTGCAGCTTCGACGCCGACGTGTCCGGCGCGTCAACGGGAATCTGCACCATGCCCGCGCGGCCAAGTGCGCGGCTCGCGAGCGCCATGCGCAGCGTGAGCGGCTGCGGCGGCAGCTCAATCAGGCCATTGACGAGAAACGTCACGTCGCTGGCGTCGATCGGCCGCGCCTGAAACGTGAACGCGTGCTCGGCGGTCGCTTTCACTTTGCCTTCGGGATCGAGCGCCGTCAGCTTCATCTGCAGCAGGTCGTCGATTGGCGCCGTGCTGCCGGGCAGCATCGGGTAGGTGACCTGCAGCGTGACGGCCGTCAGCGTGCCCTTGTCGCCGGCCCCGAGCGCCGTCGCGACGGCTCGCAGGCCGATGCCACTGACGTTGATGGCGGAGGCAATCGCGGCGGTGACATTCGTGATCGGATCGGGCGCATCCGCGGCGGCTCCCGGCGCGAGGTAGCGGTCGCGTCCCCGCACGCGCACGCCGTCGCGCGTCACGCGGATGTCGATGTCGTGAAACGCGCCGTCACGGGGGAGCGGGTCCGGCGTGTAGGCGAGCAGATAGTAGCTGCCGTTCTCGCCAACGATCTCATTCACCGCGCGCGTAAGATTCGACTGGTTGATGAACGCGCGTCCGCCGGTATTGACGGCCATCTCCGACAGGTAGTTCTGTTGGATGCGGATGCGGCGCGCGATTTCGGCGCGCACGAGCTCGTGCCGGCGGTCGGTGTATCCGCCAATCGTGCCGATGCCGCCGCGCACGGCATCCTCCGGCATCGTATGTCCTCGCGGATCAAGCGTGTAGACCGGTACGTTCGCCTGACGTGCCTTCCCGAACGCGTTCCGCAGGTCCTCGTGCACGGCCCTCCACCACTGGAACTCCTCGGCGTTGAGGGATGCATTGGGATCGATCGCGACACCCGCACTGACGAACACGATAGCCCGGCGCGGATGCGGCGAACCGGCGAGCGCGGCGGCCACGTTCTGCAGCGTGCGCGCCGTGGATTTCGCGTAGTTGATGGGAACCCTGTTCAGCTTCCGCATCGCGTCGATCTCCGGGTCGCCGCCGCCCGGCAGCCGGTGCAGCGCGTCGAGCCCGAATCCCATCGCGTCGCGCACGCGATCGATCGCCGCCAGCAGCCGCGCGCGGTCGCGCGTGATGTTGATCCCGAGATCCGATCGGCCCGTGAACACGACGCCGACCTCGTCGTCGGGCGACAACGCCGTCACGAAGTCGGTGACGATACGTTTGACGGGGATGATCTCCGACTCGATGATGTGCAGATCGTCGATCACGAGCACGAACAGGCGGCTGTTGGCCGCGGGAGGCGCGTTCGTAGCGACGTCCGCGACGACCGCGTCCTCCCGCTCTTCCCGCGTATCGGCCTCGAGCGGAGTCGTCGAGACCGGAACGGAGACGAACTGAAAGTCCGTGATGCGTTGCAGGCGCCCGTTCTCCCGAATCTCGAAGTCGGCCACCGCAAGGTCGGTGATCGGCCGGTCGTTGCGATCGGTGACGACGACGTCGACGAGCACCTGATCCACGCGCGCGCGGAATGTCGGCCGCTGCGGCGGCGGCGCGGCCGCCTGCGCGGCAAGGACGACGATGGGTAGCCAGACGCGCGTCATCGAATGATCGCCTTCACTTCGAAGCGCCGGAAGTTGGTGTACTTCGCCTCGCAGACGATCTCTTCGTAGATGCCCGTCACCGCCGCCTCGCGGGCGCGCGTATTCGGCGCCGCGCCGTCTTCATAGTGCTCGCCGAACCGGACGGGCACGAGCATGCCGAGCCGCGGATCCTCGTCATAGATCGTCGACAGCGTCATGCGGACTGAGCCAATCTCGAGCGCCAGCAGGGTGCGCCGGACGCGGCCGGTGTCGCGCTCCACGGTGATGTCGCCGGCGGCGAAGACCGGGCGGCCTTCGAGGTCGTGGATGAGCGTCGGCGTGCCCACCTCGCGAAAGCCAATCGTCTGCACGGGCACGCCCTGGATTCGCGAGCCCCGCCTGCGCGTGAACGCGAAGCGCCCGCGGTGCTTCGGATCGAGCACGAGCAGCGCCAGCGTCGGCTCGTTGAAATTACGCACGACGCGTCCGAGGTTGAACCGCGAGTTGTAGGTCTTGAACTGGCGGGCGACCTCCGGTGCGGCCACGCGCCTCAGCGCCTCCTTGAGGTCTGGCCGATCCGGCGCCGGCCGTCCGTC
>DATKDT010000146.1:0-25677 GCA_035512575.1 Vicinamibacterales bacterium
CAGGTTCTCGATGCGCGCGTCGGCGTCCTCGGTGTGCTCCTCACGCAGGTCCTTCAGATATCCGCTGCGATCCAGCATCTTGCCGATCGCGACGGACACGGAATCGGTGCGGGCGGCGTCGGCAAGTTCGACGATGAGGTCTCGGAAGACGCGAAGCGAGGCCATCGCGCGTGGCGGCAGCAGCCGGCGGTCGACGCCCACGACCAGCTTCGCCCAAAGCGACCTTGCCGACTTGGCCTCGAGCAGTCCGACAGCCAGCAGCGGCGACACGTCGCTCGTGTCGTCGGGCTCGATCTTCTCGAGCGCGTCGATCACGCCCTTGCCCACGCCCCGGGCCGGCACGTTGATCACCCGCCGCAGGCTCACATCGTCATGCGGATTGATGACGAGCTTGAGATAGGCGAGCGCGTCCTTGATTTCCTTGCGCTCGTAGAAGCGGACGCCGCCGATGACCTTGTAGGGGATCGCGTCGCGCATGAGCGCGTCTTCAATCGCGCGCGACTGCGCGTTGGTGCGATACAGCACGGCCGACAGCGTACTGGCTTCCGTGCTGCCCGCTTCCCGAATCACTCTGGTGATGAAGTCGGCTTCCTCGAGCTCGTCTCCGCCGCGAAAGTAGACAATCGGCTTGCCGCCCTCCTTGTCGGTCCAGAGCCGCTTCTCCTTTCGGTTGCGGTTCTGGCTGATCACCGCGCTCGCGGCGTCGAGAATCACCTGCGTTGAGCGGTAGTTCTGCTCCAGGCGGACGGTGGCGGCCTCGGGGAAGTCCTGCTCGAAGTCGATCAGGTTGCGGAGGTCCGCTCCGCGCCATTTGTAGATGGACTGATCGGGATCGCCGACCACGCACAGATTCCGGTGGATGCCGGCCAGCCGCTTGATGAGCATGTACTGCGGGCGGTTCGTGTCCTGATACTCGTCGACCAGCACGTACTTGAACCGCTGCGCGTACTTGTTGCGCACCGTTTCCGACGTTTCCATCAGCTCAACCGTCTTGAGCAGCAGGTCGTCGAAATCGAGCGCGTTGCTTTCGGAGAGCGTGCGCAGGTAGTAGGCGTAGACCTTCGCAATCTGCTGCTCGCGCAGGTTCCAGCTCGCCGTCTGGATGTCGTCCGGGCCCTCCATGCGGTTCTTGGCGGCGCTGATGCGGCTGAGGGCCTGGCGCGGCGGCAGCAGCTTGTCGTCGATGCCCAGCGCCTTCATGCCCTGCTTGACGACTGAGATCTGGTCCGACGAGTCGTAGATGACGAAATCGCGCGTGAGCCCGATTGCCGGCGCCTCGCGGCGCAGCAGCCGCGCGCACAGCGAGTGGAACGTCGACAGCCAGACGCGCATGCCGTCCTCGCCGATGAGCGCCTGCACGCGCTCGCGCATCTCTTCCGCGGCCTTGTTCGTGAACGTGACCGCCAGCACTTCATCTGGCGTCGCGTGCCCGTCGCCGATCAGATAGGCGATGCGATAGGTGATGACGCGCGTCTTGCCCGAGCCCGCGCCCGCGAGAATGAGCAAAGGCCCCTTGCTGTGGAGCACGGCCTCCTGCTGCGCGGGATTGAGCGAGCTGAGAAAATTCATGGCGGGAGAACTATTATCGCGTGATTCACGATCATTATGGAGCGATAAGAATCGCCTGCGCCGCCGGCCCGGTGCTACGATCGCAGTTTCTACACACATGGCCACGCTGTTCGAGAAGGTCTGGAACGCGCATCGCGTGCGGGTGCTGCCGTCAGGGCACACGCAGCTGTTCATCGGCCTGCATCTGATTCACGAGGTGACGAGTCCGCAGGCGTTCGACATGCTGCGGCTGAGCGGTCGCGCCGTGCGACGTCCGGATCGCACCATCGCCACCGTCGATCACATCGTGCCGACGGAACGGCAGGCGCGCCCGTTCCGCGACACGCTCGCGGAAGAGATGCTGCGTGCGCTCGAGCGCAACTGCGCGGCATCCGGCGTCGAGCTGCTCGGTCTCGACAGCGGCCGCCAGGGCATCGTCCACGTGATCGGCCCGGAGCTCGGGCTCACGCAGCCCGGGATGACCATCGCCTGCGGCGACAGCCATACGTCGACGCACGGCGCCTTCGGCGCGCTCGCGTTCGGTATTGGCACCTCGCAGGTCCGCGACGTGCTCGCGTCGCAGACGCTGGCGATGGAGCCGCTTGCCGTGAGGCGGATCGACGTCACGGGATCGCTGGCGGCCGGTGTCTACGCGAAGGACGTGATTCTCACGATCATCCGGCGGCTCGGTGTCAACGGCGGCGCCGGCTTCGCGTACGAATACGGCGGACCGGCGATCGAGCGCATGTCGATGGAGGAGCGCATGACGGTCTGCAACATGTCGATTGAAGGCGGCGCGCGGATCGGCTATGTCAACCCCGACGACACGACGATCGCGTGGCTGCGCGGCCGGCCGCGCGCCCCTCAGGGGCCGGCGTTCGAGCGCGCCGCGGCCTGGTGGCGGTCGATGGCGTCCGACGCGGACGTGGTCTACGCGGATCGGGTCACGGTTGACGCCGCGGCGATCGAGCCGACGGTGACCTGGGGCACTCACCCCGGACAATCGGTCGGGATCGGGCAGGCGCTGCCGTCGCCGCGCGACGCGGAAGCGGCAGGCAGCCGCGAGATGGCCGACGCGCTTGCGTTCATGGGCCTCGAGCCGGGCAGGCCGATTCAGGGCACCAAAGTGGACGTGGCCTTCATCGGATCCTGCACGAACGGCCGGCTGTCGGATCTCCGGGAGGCGGCCTCGGTGGCGCGCGGCCGGCACGTCGCGGCGGGCGTGCGCGCGATGGTCGTGCCCGGCTCGCAGCAGGTCGCCGCCGCGGCCGAGCGTGAAGGCCTGCACGAGGTGTTTGCCGCGGCCGGCTTCGAGTGGCGCGGCGCCGGCTGCTCGATGTGTCTGGCGATGAACGAGGATCGGCTGACCGGACGCGAGGTGTGCGCCTCGTCCTCCAACCGCAACTTTCGCGGCCGGCAGGGAAGTCCGACGGGCCGGACACTGCTGATGAGCCCGGCAATGGTCGCCGCGGCCGCCGTCGCGGGTGAAATCACCGACGTGCGGCGCTTTCTCGGAACACGCGGATGAAGCCCATCGTCCGCATCGAAGGCCGCGGCCTGCCGCTTCCCGGCGCCAACATCGATACCGATCGGATCATCCCGGCGCGGTTCCTGCGCACGGTGACCTTCGACGGGCTCGAGCAGCACGCGTTCGAGGACGATCGAGCCGCCTGCGCCTCGCGCGGCGAGATCCACCCGTTCGACGATCCGCGGTTCGCCGGCGCGGCCGTGCTCGTCGTCAACAACAACTTCGGCTGCGGATCGTCGCGCGAGCATGCGCCGCAGGCGCTCCATCGCCGCGGGGTTCGCGCCGTGATTGGCGAATCGTTTTCGGAGATCTTCTTTGGCAACGCCGTGATGCTCGGCATGCCGTGCGTGACGGCCGCCGCCGAGGATGTGAGCCGGCTCCAAGGCATAGTGATGGCGGCGCCGGACGCCGTGCTGTCCGTCGATCTGGCGCAGAGCGCGTGCGGGATCGCGGGCGAAGCGGCACCGTACGGCCGCATCGCCATTCACCTGCCGCCCAGCGCCCGCGAGGCGCTGCTGAGCGGCGCCTGGGATGCCACCGCGCTGCTGCTGGCCGATGCAGAGGCCATCGATCGAACGGCGGCGGCTCTGCCGTACCTTCGCTGGTAGCCGATCAGGCTTTCTCCCGGCTCTCCCTGCGCGCCTGCTCGACAAAGGCCGCGGCCGCCGCCGAAAGGCTGCCGCCCCGCCGATGCACCAGGCGCACGCGGCGCAGAGCGCGAAGCTCGGGGACGCGCACGGCATGCAGCTGTCCCAGCGAGATCTCGCTCAGGGCGCAGCGGCGCGGCAGGATGGCAACGCCGAGCCCCAGCTCCACGGCCCGCTTGATGCCGTCCAGGCTCGGCAGCGACAGCGAGATGTTCAGCGGCGCATGGCGCTCCTCGGAGATGCGCAGCACGCGCTCGCGCGCCGGCGACGGATCGTTGTGCGCGATGACGGTCTGCCGTCCGACTTCATCGAGCGGGACCTCCTTCCGCCGCGCAAACGGGTGCGACGGCGGCACGAGCAGCACCATCTCGTCGGTCGCGATGGTGATCGACACCAGATCGCGATCGGCCGGCGGAAACGTCAGCACGCCGACGTCGATGCCGCGCTGCTGCAGCTCCACGGCGATGTTGCGCGCCGAGATCCGCCGCACGTCAATCTGCACGCGCGGATGGCGCGCCAGGTAGGCGCCGATGACGGGCAGCAGCACATGCACCGCCGCTTCATTGGCGCCAATCCGCACGCGTCCCCGTTCCACGTCGCGGAGATCCGCCACCGCGGCCTGTGCCTCGTCGGAGAGCCGCAGCATCCGCGCGGCGTAGTCGAGCAGCAGCACGCCGGCCTGCGTCAGCGTGCCGTCGCGCTGCGCCCGATCGATGAGCCGCCCGCCCACGGCCTCCTCCAGCCGGCGCACCGCCTGACTCACGGCCGGCTGGGTCCGCCCCACCCGCGAGGCCGCCTTCGAGAAGCTCCGTTCCGCGGCGACCGCGCTGAACACCCGTAAATCGTCGAGATTCACGCCGGTGAGAATAACTCTTTCTTATCAAAAGATAAAAACTATAAGTTTGACCGCGCGGGTCCCTCCGGCGTCTCATGGCCGGCATGGGAGATTCCGCTTCAGTCCCCGGCCGCGTCCGTATCTTCGACACGACGCTCAGAGACGGCGAGCAGGCGCCTGGCTTCTCGCTGGGCGTCGACGGCAAGCTGCTGATGGCCCTTCAGCTCCAGGCCCTCGGCGCGGATGTCGTTGAGGCGGGATTTCCCATTGCCTCCGACACCGACGCCGAGGCGGTCCGCCTGATCGCCTCGACCCTGACCGGCCCGTCCGTCGCGGCCCTCGCCCGCGCGGCCGATGACGACATCGACCGGGCGGCGTGGGCCCTCCAGCCGGCCGTCCGGCCGCGGATACACGTCTTCATCGCGACATCGGATCTTCATCTCGCCAGGAAGCTTCGCATGACCCGCGCGGAGTGTCTGGAGGCCGCGGCCCGAGGCGTGGCGCGCGCGCGCCGGTACGTGGCCGACGTGCAGTTCTCGGCGGAGGATGCGACGCGAAGCGACCGCGCGTTTCTCTGCGAGGTCATCGAGGCCGTCGTCGACGCCGGCGCGACGACGATCAATCTTCCTGACACGGTCGGCTATTCGACCCCTGACGAGATCGCGCACTTCTTCGACGACATCATCGCCCGGTGCGGCCGTCGCGACGATGTCGCGTACTCCGCGCACTGCCACGACGACCTCGGCCTGGCTGTCGCGAATTCTCTCGCGGCGCTGTCGGCCGGCGCGCGGCAGGTGGAGTGTACGATCAACGGGATCGGCGAGCGGGCGGGTAACGCCTCGCTCGAAGAAGTCGTCATGGCGATGGCGGTCCGCCCGGATCGGCTGCCGTATCGCAACGGAATCGACACGCGACAGCTGTATCCGTCCAGCCAGCTGCTGACGCAGCTGACCGGCGAACACGTCCAGGCAAACAAAGCCATCGTCGGGCGCAATGCGTTCGCGCATGAAGCGGGGATTCACCAGGACGGCATGCTGAAGGATCGCCGCACCTACGAGATCATGCGGCCCGAGGATGTCGGCGTGCCTGGCGCGACGCTCGTGCTCGGCAAGCATTCGGGCCGTCATGCCGTCGCGCGCCGCTGCGAGCAGCTCGGACTCGCGCTCGGCCGCCGCGAGGTGGACCGCGTGTATCGCGCCATGATCGCGCTCGCCGACAAGATCAAAATCGTCGGCGACGCGGACCTGCGCGCGATTGCCGAGCGGGAATGCGGGCAGGCCGCCGCGGCGATGCAGGCGGATCCGTACGCCGCGATCGTCGAGCGCGGCTACGGCCACGGCGTCTGATGCCGCGCCCTTTCCGGATCGTCGTGCTGCCGGGAGACGGCATCGGGCCCGAGGTCACGGCCGCGGCGGTGCGCGTGCTGCGGGAGATCGGGTCGCTCTCGGGGCGCGAGTTCGAGTTCGACACGCATCTCATCGGCGGCGCGGCGCTCCGCGCCGGTCTGCCGCCCCTTCCCGATCGCGCGCGCGAGGCCTGCCGTACCGCCGACGCCGTTCTGCTGGGCGCCGTCGGCGATCCGGAATTCGATGGCCGCGCGCCAGGAGATCGCCCCGAATCCGGCCTTCTCGCGTTGCGCCGCGCGATGGGCGTCTACGCCAACCTTCGTCCGGCGAGGCTGCCCGCCGCGCTCGCGGGCGCGTCGCCGCTGCGGGCAGACATCGCCGGCGGCATCGACATGCTGATCGTCCGCGAGCTGACCGGCGGCCTCTATTTCGGCGAGCCGCGCTTCGAGCACGCGGACGCCGCCGTCAACACGCTCAGGTACACGCGGCATGAGATCGCGCGCCTCGCGCGCGTCGCCTTCGATCTCGCACGGGGCAGACGCCGCCGCGTGGTGTCGGTCGACAAAGCCAACGTACTCGAGACATCCCGGCTCTGGCGCCGCGTCACGAGCGAGGTCGCCCGGGACTACCCGGACGTCACGCTCGAGCACATGTATGTCGATGCCTGCGCGATGAGGCTCGTGCTCGACCCCGCGGGTATCGATGTGCTGCTGACCGAGAACCTGTTTGGCGACATTCTCTCGGACGAGGCGGGGGCCATCTGCGGCTCGCTCGGCCTCCTGCCGTCGGCCAGCCTTGGCCCCGGCCCCGGCCTGTTCGAGCCGGTGCATGGCGCCGCGCCGTCGATAGCCGGCCAGGGCCGCGCCAATCCCATCGGCGCCATCGCCTCAGCCGCCATGCTGTTGCGCGACGGCCTGAAGCTGAAAGAGGAAGGCGACGCGATCGACCGCGCGATCGAGGCCGCACTCGACGAGGGCCACCGCACCGCCGACATTGCGGCCGGCCGGCCGCATGTCGGCACGGCCGCCATGACTGACGCGATTGTCGCGCGTCTGGGAGCGGCGGCTACTCGACGGTGACGCTCTTCGCGAGGTTGCGCGGCTGGTCGACGTCGCAGCCGCGCCGCACGGCGATGTGATAGGCGAGCATCTGCAGCGGAACGACCGCCAGCACCGGGATGAGGCTCGGCGCCGCTTCGGGAAGCGTGATGATGAAGTCGTTGGCCTTGTCGAGCACCGCCTCGAGATCGGCTGTCCTGTCCGCCGTGGTGATCGCGAGCACCACGCCGCCGCGCGCCTTGGCTTCCTGGATGTTGCCGACCATCTTCTCGAAGACGTGGTCGCCCGGCGCAATCGCCACGATCGGCAGCTTCTCGTCGATCAGGGCGATGGGCCCGTGCTTCATCTCGCCGGCGGGATATCCCTCGGCGTGAATGTAGGAGATCTCCTTCAGCTTCAACGCGCCTTCGAGGGCGATCGGGTAGTTGATGCCGCGTCCGAGATAGAGGAAATCGGTGCGCTGATAGAACCGCCGCGCGATTTCCTCGACGAGCGACTCGGTCTTGAGCGTCTGCTCGAGCAGCCGAGGCAGCTGCGAGATCGCGTCGATGTGCGCGCGGGCGGTCTTCGCGTCAATCGTGCCCCGCACGCGCCCGAGATGCAGAGCCAGCAGATGGAGCGCCACCAGCTGCGCGGTGAACGCCTTCGTCGAGGCCACGCCAATCTCGGGGCCGGCATGCGTGTAGACCGTGCCCTCGGCCTCGCGCGTGGCCATGCTGCCGACGACGTTGCAGATCGCGATGCTGCGCGCGCCCTTGGCCTTGGCCTCCCGCAGCGCGGCGAGCGTGTCGGCAGTCTCGCCTGACTGCGTGATGACGATGGCGAGCGTGTCGGGTCCGACGATGGGATCGCGATAGCGGTATTCGGAGCCGTAGTCGACTTCCACCGGCAGCCGCGCGAGGTCCTCGATCAGGAACTTGCCGACGAGCGCGGCATGCCATGACGTGCCGCACGCGAGCAGCACGACCCGCTCGACGGAGCCCAGCGCGTTGGCGTCGAGGCCGATCTCGTCGAGATACACCTCGCCCTTCTCGGACGAGACGCGGCCGACAATCGTCTCCTTCACCGCCCACGGCTGCTCGTGGATCTCCTTGAGCATGAAGTGCTTGTAGCCGGCCTTCTCCGCCATCACCGGATCCCAGGTGATGCGCTGCGTCGGCCGGTCGAGCTCCGCGCCGGCGAAGTTCATGAACAGCGGACCCTTGCGCGTGACGACGACCATCTCCTGGTCGCCGAGGAAGACCACGTCGCGCGTGTGCGCGAGGATGGCCGGAATGTCGGAGGCCACGAAATACTCGTTGTCGCCGACGCCCACCACCACGGGCGGGCCGTTTCTGACCGCGACAATCTTCTCGGGATCGTCGGCCGTGATCAGCACGAGCGCGAAGTGGCCGCGCAGCCGCGTCAGCGCGCGGCGGACGGCGTTCTCGAGCCCGTCCTTCATGATTTCCGGCGGGGGCCCCTGCACCCCGCCTGGCTCGGTTGCTCGCGGGGACCCCATCGCCCCGCTCCGCGCCCTCGCAACCTCCCGCTCGACCAGGTGCGCGACGACTTCGGTGTCGGTCTCGGTGACGAACGTGTGTCCCTCGCCCTGCAGCTCCTTCTTCAGCTCGAGGTAGTTCTCGATGATGCCGTTGTGGACAACGACAATCTTGCCGGTGCAGTCGCGGTGAGGGTGCGCGTTTTCTTCGGTGGGGCGGCCGTGCGTGGCCCAGCGCGTGTGGCCGATGCCGTACAGGCCCTCGATCGGATGCTCAGCGATCACTTCCTCGAGCTTCGAGAGTTTGCCCGCGCTGCGCCTCAGCTCCATCGTCCCGTCGCAGACGAGGGCGACGCCCGCCGAGTCGTAGCCGCGATATTCGAGACGGCGGAGGCCCTCAATCAGGACGGGAAGGACCTTTTTGTCGCCGACGTATCCGATGATGCCGCACATGAATGCTATTTCCCGCGCTTCTGCCGGGCCTTCTTCTCGACCCAGCCTTCCTTGTTGATCTGCTTTCCCCGCGCGACCGCGAGCGCACCGGCCGGCACGTCCTTGACGATCGACGAACCGGCGCCGACGTAGGCGCCCTTGCCGATGCGGACCGGCGCCACCAGCTGCGTGTCGCTGCCGATGAAGGCGCCGTCCTCGATCACTGTCTGGTGCTTCTTCTCGCCGTCGTAGTTGCACGTGATCGTGCCGGCCCCGACGTTCACGCGGCTGCCGATCGTCGCGTCGCCCAGGTAGGTCAGATGGTTGGCTTTCGCGCCCGGCCCCATCGACGTCTTCTTGAGCTCGACGAAATTGCCGACGTGCGCGCCGGGCCCGATCGACGACTCCGGCCGCACGTGCGCGAACGGTCCAACGGTTGCCTTCGCGTCGATGCTGGACTCGACGATCACACAGTGATTCCGTATAAGCACATCGTCGGCCACCACGGCGTTGACGAGGCGCGAGCCCGAGTGGATTTCGCAGCGGGCGCCGATGCGGGTCGTGCCTTCGAGCGAGACGTTGGGGTGGATGATCGTGTCGGGGCCGACCTCGACCGTCGCGTCGATGTAGGCGGTGGCCGGATCCTCGATTGTGACGCCGGCGCTCATGAGCGCCTCACACGTCCTGAGCCGCATGTCGCGCGACAGTGCGGCGAGCTCGGCCCGGCTGTTCACGCCCCTGATTTCACTTCCGTCCGGCATTCTCATAGTCTCGACCGTCAGTCCCCGGCCGCGGTACAGCGCGACCAGATCGGGAAGGTAATACTCGCCCTGCGCGTTGGCGCTGCCCAGGGCCTCGAGTGATGCAAACAGCGGCTCCAGGTCGAACACGTAGATCCCGCTGTTGATCTCGCGGATCCGCCGCTCGGCCTCGGTGGCGTCCTTGTGCTCGACGATACGCGCAATCGCGCCATTTTCGCGGACGATGCGGCCGTATTCGTGCGGGCCGTCCACGTCTGCCGTGAGCACGGTCGCCGCCGCGCCGGCCTGCCGGTGCCTCGCCACGAGCTGCTGCAGCGTCTCGCCGCGCAGCAGCGGCACGTCGCCCGAGAGCAGCAGGACGTCACCGGGGGCGCCCTTCAGGGCGGGCTCCGCCTGAAGGAGCGCATGCCCCGTACCCAGCTGCGGCTCCTGCAGCACGACGCCGCACTTCTCGCGGGCGAGGGCTGCTTTGACAGCTTCGGCCTGGTGCCCCACGACCACCGTCACCGATGCGGGATTCATCGTCCGGGAGGCGCCGAGCACGTGCTCGATCAGCGGCTGTCCGGCCAGGCGATGAAGGACCTTGGCTCGCTCGGAGCGCATCCGTGTGCCCTTGCCGGCCGCAAGTACGACGATATGGAGAGGGCGCATCCGGATCGAGTCTATTAGAAATTTCTACGGATCCCGCTTCGTGTGGAGGGCGTAGACGTCGCTGGCGGCCATGCCGTATTTCTTCGCCAGGATTTTGGCGGCCTCTTTCGGCCGCATTCCTTCGTTTTCTGTCATTTGGCCCATTTCTGTGCTAATCACCCGATCGTCGGGCCTCTCGGGAGGCAGAGTCTCGGCGTTCTCGCCGGGTGTTACGATGATGACGTGCTCGCCTTTGGAGGATTGCGGCGTGCGCTGGCCTGCCAGCCAATCTATTATTGGCTGTTCAACCAAATGTTCGTGCAGCTTGGTGAGCTCGCGGGCCACTATTATTGGCCGATTACCCAACAATTCTGCCAACTCGCGCATGGTGCGGTCGATTCGGTGGGGAGACTCGAAGAACACCGCGGGCATACTAGAGGTTGTCTGACCTATTTCAACAAACCAGTCCTCGCGTGCCTTTCCTGACGAGGGAGGAAAGCCCAGAAACGCGAACGGGCCCGAAATCCCTGCTCCCGCCAGGGCCGCGGTCACCGCGCTGGGGCCCGGCACGACCTGAATGGGTATTCCGGCCTCTCTGGCAGCCCGCACCAGCGTTGCCCCCGGATCGGAGACCAGGGGCATGCCCGCGTCCGACACCAGCGCGATCGACGTGCCGGCCTGGAGCTTCGCCACCAGGTGGGGCGTCTTGCCGTGCTCGTTGTGTTCGTGGAGGCTCGTCGCGGGCGTTGCGATCGAGTAATGTTGGAGGAGCCGGGCCGTGCGCCGCGTGTCTTCCGCGGCGATGAGATCGACCTCGCGCAGCACGCGAAGGGCGCGCATGGTGACGTCCTCGAGGTTCCCGATGGGCGTCCCAACGATGTATAGCGTGCCGGCCAAAGCCTGACCCCCACGGATTCTATCAGGATGTACTCAGCCGAGCCGCTGCAGCATTTCGTCACGCATTATCTCGCCTGGCTTCACGAGACCCACCCGACAATGGCGACGTTCGATGGCGTGCACGCGCATGACGACCATCTCGACGACCTGTCGCGCGGCGCGATCGACGAGTCGGTGCGGCGCCTCAGCGACTTCGGGCGCCGGCTTGCCGCCATCAACCCGGGCAGCCTCACGGCCGACGAAACGCTGGACCGCCCCTGGCTCGAGCTGTCGATCAAGGCCAGAACCCACGAGCTCGAGTCGCTCCGGACGTGGGAGCGCAACCCCCATCATTACGCCGATCTGATTGCCGTCAGCCTGGCCTCGCAGGCGCTGTTCGATCATGCCCCGCCCACCGATCGCGCCCGCCGCGTCGTCTCGCGCCTGAAGCAAGTGCCGCGGCTGCTGCAGGCCGCGCGCGCCAACGTGCGCGATCCCGCCGGCATCTTCGTGAAGACGGCGCTCGAGACGCTCAACGGCACCGTCCGGTTCATCGATGTCGACCTGCCGCGGGCCTTCCGCAACGTCGACGACCTGCACGTGCTGTCCGATCTGGCCGATGCCACGAGCGAGGCCAGCGACGCGCTGCGCCGCTACGTCCAGCATCTGCAGGACGACGTGCTGCCGCAGGCGCGCGGGTCGTTCCGGCTCGGGCGCGAGCGGTTCGAGGAAAAGCTGAAGCTCGAAGAGGGCATCGCCATCCCGGCCGACCGCCTGCTTGCGATTGCCGAGCGCGAGCTCGAGGCGACCGCCGAGGAGTTCAGCCGTGTCGCGTCGCGGATCAACGGCGGCGATCCGCTGGCGGCGTGGCAGGCCGTCAAGGACGACCATCCGGCGCCGGGCGAGCTCGTCGCCGAAGTGCGCGGCCAGCTGGCGGAGCTGCGCGCCTTCCTCGAAACGCGCGACCTCGTCACCATTCCCGCGGGCGACCGTCTCGCGGTCGGCGCGACGCCCGACTTCTGCCGCTGGACGTTCGCGAGCCTCTGGGCGCCGGGCCCGTTCGAGACGCGCGCATCGCTCGCGCACTACTACATCACCGACGCGGATCGCGCCTGGCCCGAGGATCGCCAGAAGGAGCACATGCGCGACTTCAGCCGCGCGCTGCTGTGGGCCATCTCGACGCACGAGGCCTGGCCGGGGCACTTCCTGCACTTCCTGCACCTGCGCACGCTCGCCTCGCCGGCGCGCAAGTCGCTGATGTTCGCGAGCACCTCGATGGTGGAGGGGTGGGCGCACTACGCCGAACAGCTGATGATCGAGGAAGGCTTCGGCCGCGACACGCCGTCGATCCGCCTCGGCCAGCTCGCCGAAGCGCTCGTGCGCCTGTGCCGCCTCGTGGTCGGCATCCGGCTGCACACCGAGGATCTCTCGGTGGAGCAGGGCGTGCGGATGTTCCGCGACCGCGCGTTCCTCGAGGAGGCGGCCGCGCGCCGCGAGGCCGAGCGCGGGACGTTCGATCCCGGCTACGTGGCGTACGCGCTCGGCAAACTGATGATCCTGAAGCTGCGCGGCGACGTGAAAGCCTCGTCGCGCGCGTTCACCCTCAAGAGCTTCCACGATCGCCTGCTCGGCGGTGGCGTCCTGCCGCCCGGCTTTCACCGGCAGGCGATGCTCGGCGCCGGCGAGGCGTCTTCCGCGTCGGCGCTCATCGAATAGCGACAGCCCTTATGCCTCTCTACGAATACCAGTGCGAGTCGTGCGCCCACCGCTTCGAGCGGATCCAGAAGTTCTCGGATCCGCCGGTCGAAACGTGCCCGCAGTGCGGCGGCGCGGTGCGGAAGTTGCTCTCGTCTCCGGCCATTCAGTTCAAGGGCAGCGGCTTCTACATCACCGACTACGGGAAGGGCGGGTCGGGCGGCGAATCGAAGTCGGAGAAAGCGGACAAGGCGGGCGCCGCCAGCGAAGCGAAGACGGACAAGGCCGACACGAAGACGGACGCGAAGCCCGCGGCGAAGGCCGACACCGGCGGCTCGAAGGCCGACTGATCCTACTTGCGGCGCTGCACGCGGCGGTCGAGCGACACCAGATATTCGCGGAACGGCCCCGCGACGTCGGGATGGGTGAGGGCGAAGTACACCATCGCTTTCAGATACCCGAGCTTGTTCCCCGTGTCGTGCCGCACCCCTTCGACCTTGCAGGCATAAATCGGCCGCTTCCTGAGCAGCCCCCGCAGGCCATTGGTCAGCTGAATCTCGCCGGTCCGATCGTTACCGAGCCCTTCGAGCTCCTCGAAGATGTCGGGCGTCAGGATGTAGCGGCCGATGATCGCGAGATCCGACGGCGCGTCGTCGCGCGGCGGCTTCTCGACGAGATCGGTGATGCGGTACACGCCCGGCGCGATTTCGTCTCCCTTGATGATCCCGTAATTGGAGACCTGGTCCATCGGCACCTGCTCGACGCACAGCACGGGCCCGCCCTGCGCATGGAAGACGTCGATCATCTGCTGCAGCGCCGGCGGACGCGCGTCGATCACATCGTCGGCCAGCACCACGGCAAAAGGCTCGTCGCCGACGAGCGGCGCCGCCACGAGCACCGCATGCCCGAGGCCGAGCGCCTCGCCCTGCCTCACGTAGGCGACGTTGAACATGCTCGAAATCTTCCGGATCTCCTCGAGCTGCTCGGTCTTGCCCTTCGCCTCGAGGAACGTTTCGAGCTCCACCGACACGTCGAAGTGATCCTCGATGGCGTTCTTGCCGCGGCCGGTGACGATGATGATGTTGTCGATGCCGGAGGCGACGGCTTCCTCGACGCCGTACTGGATGATGGGCTTGTCGACGAGCGGCAGCATTTCCTTCGGCTGCGCCTTGGTCGCGGGCAGGAAGCGCGTGCCGAAGCCGGCCGCCGGGAAGATGGCCTTGCGAATCACGCCGGTCTGTACTTCCTTGGCATGCATGGGTGCGACCTTCGATAGTATCTCAGCATGCTCGATCCTGCATTCGTCCGTGAGCGGCTCGACGAGGTCAGGGATGGCCTGCGGCGGCGCGGGCTCGATCCCGACGCCGAGCTTCGGGCGTTTCTCGACGCCGACGGCGAGCGGCGCGCGCTGCTGCCGGAGGTGGAGGGCCTCAAGCGCGAGCAGAACGAGGCTTCAGAGGAGGTCGCGCGCGCCAGGCGCGAGGGGCGCGACGTGTCGGACATCGTCGCGGCCAACAAGGCGCGCGGGCAGCGGATCAAGGAGCTGGAGCGCCGCGTGGCGGAGATCGACGAGGCGCGCACGCGCGCGCTTGCCGGCATTCCGAACCTGCCGCATGCCTCGGTGCCGGCGGGCGCGAGCGCGGCCGACAACGTCGAGGTGCGGCGATCGGGCGAGCCGCGCGCGTTCGATTTCGAGCCGAAGCCGCACTGGGAGCTGGGCGCGGCGCTCGGCATCCTCGATTTCGAGCGCGCCGCGCGCATGTCGGGCGCCCGCTTCTCGGTGCTCATGGGCGCCGGCGCGCGGCTGGCGCGCGCGCTCATCGACTTCATGCTCGACGTGCACACCCGCGAGCACGGGTACACGGAAGTGGCGCCGCCGTTCCTGGTCAACACCGCCGCGCTGACCGGCACCGGCAACCTGCCGAAGTTCGAGCAGGATCTGTTCAAGATCAGCGGCGAATGGGACCTCTATCTGATTCCGACGGCCGAAGTGCCGCTGACCAATCTTCATCGCGAGGAGATTCTCGACGGCCGCACGCTGCCGCTGCGCTACACCGCGTATACGCCCTGCTTCCGCAGCGAGGCGGGCTCGTACGGCGCCGACGTGCGCGGCCTGATCCGGCAGCACCAGTTCGACAAGGTGGAGCTCGTGAAAATCACCACCGCCGAGCAGTCGTTCGATGAGCTCGAGAAGCTGACGGCAAACGCCGAAAGCATTCTCGAGCGGCTCGGCCTGCCGTTTCGTACGATGGCGCTGTGCGCGGGCGACATGGGGTTCGCCTCGGCGAAGACGTACGACATCGAGGTGTGGCTGCCGAGCCAGAACACCTATCGCGAGATCTCGTCGTGCTCGAACACGGAGGCGTTCCAGGCGCGGCGCGCCGGCATCCGCTACCGCCCGGACGGCACAGGCAAGGCCCAGTTCGCGCACACCTTGAACGGATCCGGCCTGGCCGTCGGCCGCACCTGGATTGCGATTGTCGAGAACTATCAGCAGGCGGATGGATCGATTGTGATTCCGGAGGCGCTGCGGCCGTATATGCGGGGAGTGACGAGGATCAGTCCGAAGGAAGCCTGAGACGCTCCAGCAGCCCGCCGAACCTCGGCTCGCTGCGGATGGGATCGAACATCGGTTCAACCTTCAGATACACGAGCAGCCCCGACCGCACCGCGGCTGCACGCTCCAGCCAGTCGAGCGCTTCCGCGGTCCTTCCCAGCCCAATCAGCGGCAAGGCGAGGTCGTAGGAAGATGCGTCGCCGCGCCGATAGCGGCGTTCGAGATCGAGCAGCACGGCCTCGGCGTCGGCCCGCCGGCCGCTCCTGCCGTACATGTTGCCGAGGACCGAACGCATGACGCTTCGCGGGTCGTCCGGGCCAACGGTCGACTCGAACTCCGCGATGGCCTCGTCGTAGCGTCCCAGCGCCGCGTAGGCCATGCCGAGGTCGAGCCGGGCCTGGGCAAATGCCGCATCCATGTCGAGCGTGCGAAGGCACTGCTCAATCGCGCGCTCGTATTGCCGCTGGAAGTGCAGCACGCGTCCGGCGGCCGTACTGATGATCAGCGACAGCGGGTCGAGCTCGCACGCCCGCCGGATCTCCACGAGCGCCTCGTCGTGTCTGGCGAGTGCCGACAGGAGAAGGGCCAGCCTGTGGTGCGCAGGGGCGTGCCCGGGGCTCAGGTCGCACGCGCGCCGCAGCGCCGTTTCGGCGCCACTCCAGTCCCAGTCGATCCGGAACTTCACGAAACCCGACGCCGTCTGCACTTCGGCATCCATGGGATCGAGCCGAACCGCATGGCCGGCACTCTCGCGCGCGCGGTCCATCAGGCGGACGGAGGGCTCGCCGTACGCGGCAGCGCTCAGCAAGGTCCAGCAATCGGCAAGGCCGGCATAGGCCAATGCGTGATCGCGGTCCTCCACGATGGCCTGTTCGAAGAACGCGATGGCTTTGGTGAACCCGTCCAGCGATCGTTTGGCGAGATGAAAGCGGCCCTTGAGATACGCCTCGTAGGCGCGCGGGTTTGCCGTGGCGCGCTTGAGCACACGCCTGCGTTCCGCGGGCGTGAGCCGCGGGCGCAGCTGCTCGGCGATCTCCGCGGCGGTCTCTTCCTGCAGCGCGAACGCATCGGTCGTGGAGCGCTGAAGCTGGCCGCCCCAGATCTGCGATCCGTCGATGGCGTCGACGAGTTCCACCGACACGACGAAGCCTTCCGGCGCCGGCGCGAGACGGCCCGTGAGCACCGCGCGCACACCGAGCTCGCGGCCGATCGCCTGAGCATCGAGGTGCCGCCCCTTGTAGCGGAACACCGTATTCCTCGCCATGACCTTGAGCTTCGGCAACCGGGACAACGCGGTGATCACGCTCTCGGTGATCCCGTCCGCCAGATAGTCGACATCCTGGGAAGCTGCCGCCAGCGGAAGAACGGCGATGGAATCGATGGATCGCCGGCTCCCCTTCGACCGCGGCCGTTTCGGCGGTTCGTCCGCCTGCGACGGCGTGAACGAGGGCGGGAATGCGGTGAGAGACTGCAGCGCGGCATGCATCTCGCGCCCGTCGGCCAACCGCGCGGCGGGATCTTTCGACAGCGCGCGCGCGATGCACTGCGCGACGGCGATCGGCGCTCCCGTCAGCGGTGCCGGCGCGGCCGTCAGGATCGCGGCAAAGACATCGGCAAGCGTGTTTCCCTGGAAGGGCGGAACGCCGGCAATCATTTCGTACAACACCGCCGCCAGGCTCCAGACATCGGAGCGCGCATCGACAGGAAGGCCGCGCGCCTGTTCCGGCGACATGTACCGGGGCGTCCCGATGACGATGCCCGGCTGGGTGCCGGTGTCCGCTGCGGAGGGACGCGTCAACGGCTTGGCAAGGCCGAAATCGAGCACCTTGACGTACCCGTCCGGCCGGATCATGACGTTCTCCGGTTTGATGTCGCGATGAACGATTCCGCGCTCGTGCGCGGCCGCAAGCGCGCTCGCAATCTGCGTCGCGATGTCGACTGCCTCGATGACGCCGACCGGCCCGGCGTTCAGGCGCTCGCGCAGCGTCTGCCCTTCGATGAATTCGGTGGCGATGAACGGCCGTCCATCGATGTCGCCGAACGCATGAATGACGAGAATGTGGGGGTGGTTCAGGGCCGAAACCGCCTTCGCTTCCTGATGGAACCGGCGCAGGTGGCCTGGATCCGCATCCGTGTGCCGCGACAGCAGCTTGATCGCGACGGGTCGATCCAGCGTCTGATCGTGCGCCAGATAGACGTCGCCGATGCCGCCGGATCCGATTCGCGAGACGAGGCGATAGCTGCCGGCCACACGTCCCGTGAGATCTTCCGAACATTGGCCTGCCGCGGCCATGGGATCGGCGAGAAACGCCGTTTCGTGCGCCGCCAGCAGCGCGGCGACCTGGCGCCGCACCTCGGGATCGCTGACGGTGTGCCGGAGAAACTCCGCGCGCTCGTCCGGCCGCCGGCCGAGCGATTCGTGAAAGATCTCCTGCACGCGCGTCCAGTCGCCAGGGAGAAACGTCATTCGCCCGCCGCGTGGGACGTATCCAGGTAATGGCGAAGCCAGGCCCGAGCGGTGATCCAGCCGCGCCCGACGGTCGCCGGTGAGATCGCGAGCGCGTCCGCGGTTTCCTCGAGCGTCAGGCCGCCGAAGTATCTGAGCTCCACGATTCGCGCGAGCTGCGCGTCGAACTGCTCCAGCGCGCCCAGCGCGTCGTCGAGCGCTTCGACATCCACACCCGGCCCACGTCCGGGCAGGTCCTTGCCGTCGATCGACGTGAGCTGCAGGCCGCCTCCCCGTTTCTGCCGGTTTCGGCTTCGCGCGGTATCGATGAGCACGCGCCGCATTTCGGCGGCGGCGGCCGCGACGAAATGCGGCCGGTCGCGCCACTCCATGCGCTCGAGTGACGCCAGCCGCAGGTACGCCTCGTTGACCAGGGCGGTTGCCTGCAGCAGATGACCCGGGCGTTCGCCTCGCATGTAGTGCTGCGCCAGGCGGCGCAGCTCCTGGTAAAGCGCGTCTTCCATGCGCGCCGGGATGTTAGCGCGATTGAGTGAGTTTTGCGCGAAACGTCGCCTTATGTGATGAAGATAGACTTTCCAAGGAGCGAAACGGATGACCTGGAACCATTCTCAACGCCTGATCGCGGCCTCCCGGGCCTTCGATGCCGCGACCGCGGCGTTTCTGTCGTTTCTCGAGCAGCTGCCGGAGGCCGAGACGCGCGAGGCCCTGCCTGGCGGATGGAGCCCATCCTCCCATGCGGAACATCTCGCCCTCACCAACGACGTCTTTCTGAGCGTGCTCAAATCGGCTCAAGGCTGCACCGGTCCGATCCCGCCCTTTGCCGGTGCCTCGGACTATGCCGAAGACACCTGGAACATGGATGCACCGCCGCCCGCGACGGCGCCCCCGATCCTGGTGCCGCCCCCCTTCATCACTCGGGCCGTGAGCGTGACGAACCTGCGCGCCTCGCGGGAACGTCTGGCGCCGGCCATCGCCGCTGCCGACGAGGCCATCGCGGCGCAGTGCGTGCGGCTGCCCTGGGCGACGATTTCCGTGTATCAGATGTGCGAATGGGCCTCCGGCCACACACTGCGGCACCTCTGGCAGGTGAACCGCGAGCTTCAACTCAGGACGATGGGCATCGCGAGGGCCGGAGTCGGGGGATAATTGAAAATTGGAAGTGGTAAATCGACCCCGCTCGCGCTTCGCGCGAGCGCGTGCAGGAGAGGTGGCTGAGTGGTCGATAGCGGCGGTCTTGAAAACCGTTGAACCTTGACGGGTTCCGTGGGTTCGAATCCCACCCTCTCCGCCAATTTCCGATTCTTGGGGTTAGTGTCGACCCTTGTCTATACCCTTGCCGTATCGATGCCACACGGAGCTGGCGAGGGAAAGCAACTCCGCGCGGAACTCTTCCTCTGACAGTCTGAAGCGGCCCTGATTGCAGAGGCGGCAAGTCGTTCGTATGTTCGACAGGTGATAATCGACACCACCAATAGAACGGGGTTTGACGTGATCCAGTTGAAGCCGAAGGGCGAGCGGGCCGCACTTGGGAATCTCGACGCCCTTTTCGCCGGAACGATGGCAGAAGTAGCACGTGTAGTTATCGCAGTCGAAGATGATTGCCCGCCACAAGCCGTTCCAGAGTGTGCGGTGCGCGGGGCCTCGGCCCGCCGTCTTCATCGTCTTGAGCTTCTCGACGTGGCGCTGAGTGAGCTGGCGCGGGTGTGGAGGAAGGAAGCCCTTGCTTAGCGCTTCATCCAGTTGCGCTCGTACTTTCCCGCGAACCATCGCAGCCAGCCTGCGATCCATGTCGGGGCCAGACCCCAAGAGACACGGCATCGACACGAACTTGTCGAATCGCTCGATCAGGGCATCCCATGATTCTGCAAGTGGTGCGCGTTTCATCGTCTTCGCGATGGCGAGCAAAACGTCGAGTGAAAGGGCCGCCTCCGTCACCCGCAACGGAGGCGGCCCTTTCGTTCGGCGCTACTTGATCTGACTCACATCCATCGCCCACACGCCGCGGCCGTGCGTGCCGATCACGATCATGCGATCGCGCGGGTGGACGATGAAGTCCATCACGGCGACCGACGGCAGGTTGCCGCCAAGCACGTCCCATCGTGCGCCGCCGTTGGTCGTCACGTACACCCCGAAGTCGTTGGCCGCGTAGAGGACGTTCGGGCTGACGGGATCCTCGCGAATCATGTTGATCGGCCCGCCCGGCAGGTTGCCGGCGATGCTCGTGAACGTCTTGCCGTAGTTCGTGGATTTGTAGAGACGCACGGCGAAGTCCTCGTCATAGCGCCCCTGCTGCGCCACATACACCGTCGCCTCATCGTGCTGCGACGCCACCACCTTCGCGATCCACTGTCTCTTTGGCAGCCCCGCCGTGAGTTCCGCGAACTCCTTGCCGTCATCGATCGACACGTACAACCGCCCATCGTCCGTGCCGGTATAGATCAATCCCTTCTTCTTCGGTGACTCCGAGATGGTGATGATCAGCTGATGCGGAATGTCGCCAATCTTCGCTTTGTCGCCGTAGCTCATGTCGCCCGTCACGCGCTCCCACGTGTCACCGCGATCGCGCGAACGATAGAGGTACTGCGTGCCGAAGTAGACCGTATCGGGATCGTGTGGCGAGAGATGGATCGGCGCCAGCACCTGCATCCGCAGCGGGTCCTCGCCTGGCTTGATGGCCGGACGGATGTTCTTGTCGCGCTGCGGACCCGCCGGGGCCGCGCCTTCGCCGCCGGCACGTCCGGCTCCGCCGCCACGAGGCGGGGCGGGAATGCTGTAATCCGTCCGCGTCAGCTTGCCGGAATACAGAATGTTCGGATTCCGCGGATCCACCGCGTGCTGCGTGTACTCGCCTCCGGGCGCGCCCTCCCACGGCATCGGTTGCAGGTTCTCGCGGCCGCTGCTGATATCGATGGGCGCGCGAAAGGCGCCGTGATCCTGCACCGAGGCGTACACCTTGAACGGCGTGCCCATGTCGTAGTTCATGCTGAACACGGTCTGGATTGGCAGATCGGCCCTGCGAAAGGTCTGCCCGCCGTCAGTCGACGTGCGGAAGCCCTGGTCGTTGCCGAGCACGATGTAGTGAGGATTCTTCGGATCGATCCACATCGCATGGTTGTCGACGCCCATGCTTTGTGCCGGGCCCGCAGCGGGCGGTGCGCCGGGCCAGGGCGCGCCGATGCGGCCGAAGGTCTTGCCGCCGTCGCGTGAGACGCTGACGTTGAAGGCGAGTGTGTAGACCGTGTTTTCATCAGTCGGATCGACGCGGATGTTGCCGAACACCCACGCGTACGACTGGCCCATCATCTTCACGAACTGCCGCTGTTCCTCGGTCTGCCCGCTGACACGCGTCCACGTGGCGCCCTTGTCGTTCGTTCTGTAGATTTCGGTGCCTTTGATGGGGCACCGCGCCGCACTTCCGCCCGGGTTTCCACCGCGCGCGCCCGGCGCGACCTGCGTGTCGCAGTCGTAGTTGTCGATGAACGCGTAGACGACGTCGGCATTCGACGGCGCGACTGCGATGCCGATGCGACCCAGCACGTTCGGCAGGGGAAGACCGTTGGTCAGCCGCGTCCATGTCTTACCCGCGTCGGTCGACTTGAAGATGCCGCCTTCGCTGAAACCCGGCTCGACGCGCGGGTCGTTCCACTTCCGCCGCTGCCGCTGCCACGCGCCGGCGTAGAGCACGTTCGGGTCCGTGGGATCCATCGCGAGATCGTTCACGCCCGTCTTCGGGCTGATCTTCAACACGTGCGCCCACGTCTTGCCACCGTCGGTGGTCTTGAAGACGCCGCGCATCTCGTTTTCGACCCACTCCTGGCCCGCGGACGCGACGTAGACGATGTTCGGTTCGGTTGGATGAATGACGATGCGGCCGATCGTGCCGGTGTCGGTCAGACCCATGTGCTGAAACGACTTCGCGTTGTCGGTCGACCGGTAGACACCGACGCCGGTGTACGAGCTGCGGAAGATATTCGACTCGCCGGTGCCGACCCAGAGGATGTCGGGATTCGATGGCGCGACGGCCAGCGCGCCAATCGCTGTCGACGCCTCCTTCTCGAACACGGCCTGCCACGTCTGCCCGATGTCATCCGAGGCCCACACGCCGCCGCAGCAGCTGCCGGCATAGAGCCGGCGCGACGAGCCGCGTTCCGCGACGGCCACGTCGGCGATCCGGCCGCTGATGTTGGTCGGCCCAATGAAGGACCAATTCATCGACCGATAGGGCGACGACTGCGTCATCGCCTCATGTGTGTCCCAGGCGTTCAGATGCGCGGCGTGATCTCCGGCGGCTGGCGCCTGCGCGCCGGTGGGAGCCGGCGCCCACCCGAAAAGAACCGCGGCGGCGGTCAGGACGACGATGGCGAGCGTCGATCGATATCGCATGAGCCCTCCCCCAAATTCATTGGAAATTGTAAGTTGTAAATTGTAAATTGGGGGCTCCCAAGGAGCCCCGATGATCCGAAAGGCCGCCACGGTCTCGGAATACCTGTCGTCACTCCCGCCCGAAGAGCGTGCCGACATTCGGAAAGTGCGCGCGGTCATTCGGAAGAACCTTCCGAAGGGCTATCAGGAAGCAGTGCAGTGGGGGATGATCTGCTACACCATCCCCCTGTCGCGCTATTCCGAAACGTACAACGGTCAGGCGCTCTGCTACGCCGCGCTCGCCGCGCAGAAGCACTACCACTCAGTCTACCTGATGAATGTCTACGGGAACCGCGACGTCGAGAAGTGGTTCCGCGCGCGGTACAAGGCCACGGGAAAGCAGCTGAACATGGGCAAGTCGTGCGTCCGCTTCCGGCATGCCGACGACCTGCCGCTCGATCTGATCGGCGAGGCCATCGCGCGCACGAGCGTGAACGATTACATCCTCACCTACGAGAGGTCGCGCCCGGCGAAGAAGGCCGGCGCGCGCAAGGCTGGAAAGAAGAAGAAATGACCGACACCGATCCGCGCTATCCGGTCGGCCGCTTCAAGCCCGTCGCCAATCCCGGCGCTGACATCCGGAAACAGAGCCTCGCCGATCTGTCGGCGCTTCCTGCCCGCATCCGCGCCGCGGTCGAAGGGCTCTCAGACGAGCAGCTCGACACGCCCTACCGCGACGGCGGATGGACGGTGCGCCAGGTCGTGCACCACGTGGCCGACAGCCACATGAACGGCCTGGTGCGCGTGAAGCTGGCGCTCACCGAGGACGCGCCCGCGATCAAGCCGTACAAGGAAGCGCTCTGGGCCGAGCTGCCCGACGCGAAGATGCCGATTGCGCCTTCGCTTGCCATCATCGACGGCGTGCACGCCCGCCTCGATGCGCTCGCCGCCGGCTTCACCGGCCGCGACTATGCCCGCACGTTCATGCACCCCGAGAACGGCCTGACGCCGCTCGACACGTGGGTGCAGCTGTACGGCTGGCACAGCCGCCACCATGTGGCCCACATTACCGAACTGAGGAAAACCAGGGGCTGGTAGAAAGTTCGGAGTTCGAAGTTTTATCGCAGCAGGGTCACGCGCGCGGCGCCCACGCCCTTGCCGCGCACCTCGAGCACTTCGACCCGCAGCCGGTCCCACTCGATCACGTCGCCCACCACCGGCGTGCGGCCGAGACGCGCCAGCACGAGTCCGCTCACGCTGTCCACATCGTCGTGCTCCAGGTCGAGATCCCACTGCTGGCCCACTTCATCCAGCCGCACGGTGCCGCGAACGCGCAGCACGCCGTCGCGCTCGACCATCAGCGGCGGCATCGTGGGCTGGCCCTCGTCGATCTCGCCGACGACCTCCTCGAACAAGTCTTCGAGCGAGATCACGCCGGCCGTGCCGCCATGCTCGTCGAGCACCACGGCCATGTGCGAGCGCTGCCGCTGCATGGCCGCGAGCACATCGTCGAGCGGCATGGTCTCTGGCACCGACGGCATGGGGCGAACGTTCCGCGCCGTGACGGTCTCGTCCGCAATCAGCCGCCGCAGCAGATCCTTCACGTGCAGCATGCCGACGATGTGATCGAGGTCGCCGTCATAGATGGGATAGCGCGTGTGCCGCGTCTCGCGCACAATCCGCCTGATGTCGGCGGGCGACGCGCCGATCGGAATCCCCGACACGCGCACCCGGGGAACCATGGCCTCCGCGGCCCTGAGATCGCCGAACTCCAGCAGTTCGCGCAGCAGGCCGCCTGCGTCGGCTCTGATCGCCCCTACTTCTTCGCTTTCCTCGACAATCAGCTGCAGCTCCTCGGGGGTGAGCTGCGTTTCGGCCGTTTCGCTCCGGCGGACGCCCACCATCCGCAACGCCAGGTTGCCGAGGCCGTTGAGGCCGATGATGAACGGGTAGAGCGAGAGCTGGATGGCGCGCATCGGAAGGAGAACGGCTCGCGCCGTCTTTTCCGCATGCTGGAGCGCGAGCGATTTCGGCACCATCTCGCCGAACACGATGTGGAGATACGTGAGGACGGTCACCGCAAGGACGCTCGCGAGCGCGTGGGCCGGAAGCCAGCGCCAGGCTTCCGCGATCCCCGTCATCCGCGACTCGAACCAGACGGCGAGCACATGCTCGCCGTACATGCCGAGGCCGAGACTGGCGAGCGTGATGCCGAGTTGCGCCGTGGCGATGAAGCGGTCCTGGCGCTTCGGCGATCGGATGATGGCGAGCAGCCGGGAGGCCAGCCGGTCGCCGCGCGCGGCGGACGCTTCGACGGCCGCACGCGGCGCGCCGATGATGGCGAACTCCGCGGCCACGAAGAGGCCGTTGAGCACGATGAGCACGGTGATGATGACGGCGGCTTCCATGGCTACGACTGATCGGATCCGCCGGGCGCGTCGGTGAGAAAGGCGCCAAGCACATCGCGGACGGTGACGAGACCGAGCACGCGCCCCTCGTCGATGACCACGGCCTGGTGCACGCGCTTCTCCCGGAGAAACGCGAGCAGGCGATCGGCTGACAGCGACGGCTCGACCGAGACAATCGGGCGGATCACGCGGTCCAGCGGAAGCGTTCCTCCCTCGATGAACTGCAGCGCGAGATCCTTCGTCCGGAGGGTGCCGATGACGTTGTCGGGGGAACCGTCGTAAACCGGCAGGCGCGAAAACGGACTCGCCGCCGCCATCTGCATGGCCTCTTCGAGCGGAAGGTCGGCGCGCATCATCGCCAGCTTGTCCTTCGGCACCATCAGATCGCGCGCGGTCTGCTGGCTCAGGCGCAGCGCGCGGTGCAGCCGCGCCTGCTCATCCGCCTCGAGCAGGCCCCCGTCACGGCTCTCGGCAATCAACATCTCGATTTCTTCGGGCGAATGGACATGGCGGTGGCCCGAGCTGCGCGCGCCAAACAGCCGCAGCACCACCGACCCGGAACCGTTCAACAGGAAGATGAGCGGCCTGAACACCCACAGCGAGGCGAGCATGGGCAGGACGCTCGCGATGGCGATCTGCACCGGGAACTGGAGGGCCAGCGACTTGGGCACCAGTTCGCCGAACAGCATCTGCAGGGCAGTCAGGACGATCAGGAGTGCGGTGGCCGCCGCCGACAGCGCCGTTTCGGGCGTCAGGGAGAACTGCTCCGCGACGAGCGGCGCGAGGGCGAACCCGATCGTCGCCTGGGCGTACGCCCCGAGGATCAGGCTCGAGAGCGTGATGCCGATCTGGCAGACCGCCACGTACTCATCGAGCCTGCGCGCGTCGTCGATGTGCGGCAGCAGCCTGACGGCGAGCACGTTGCCGTCCTCCGCCATCCGCCGCACCCGGCTGCGCCTGACGCCGACCGCGGAAAACTCCGCCGCGACGTACAGGGCGTTGACGACCAGCAGCAGGCCGATGACGACAACGGCGGCGAACACCAGC
>DATKDT010000147.1:0-3915 GCA_035512575.1 Vicinamibacterales bacterium
AGCACGAAGCCGGTGGCGGCCGCCGCGAGGCCGGAGTACGAGTTGAGGAGCGCAATGGCGACCGGCATGTCGGCGCCGCCGATCGGGATGGTCAGGAGGACGCCGCCGGCCAGCGCCAGGACCACCAGCACCGCGTACGCGGCCACGCGCATGTCGGCGGTGCCCGTCACGATCCCGTAGATCATCACCAGCGCGCTGACACCGATGATGGCGGTCACGATCTGCTGGCCCGGGAAGAGAATCGGCTTGCCCGGCAGGAACAGCTCCTGGAGCTTGTCGAACGCGATGAGGCTGCCCGAGAAGGTGACGCCGCCAATCAGGCCTGACACGCCCGTTGCGATGAGGAACGTCATCGTCGGATCGGCCCGGACGTCGAAGAGCGCCGCGCCGGCCACCAGCGCCGAGGCGCCGCCGCCGAAGCCGTTCAGGAGCGCGACCATCTGCGGCATCGCCGTCATCTGGATCTTCAGCGCCATGAACGCGCCGGCGGCCGCGCCGACGATCATGCCGGCGGCGATCAGCATGACGGCCTGGAGCGGCCCCGCGCCGAGCGGATCGCGGTAGAGGAACGTCGCGATGACCGCGACCAGCATGCCGAGCGCGCCGAGCAGGTTGCCGCGGACTGCGGTGCGCGGGTGGGTCAGGCCCTTCAACCCCAAAATGAACAGGACGGCGGCGCCGAGATACGCGAGGTTGATGAGTCCCGGGTTCACGGGCTCAGTCCTTCTTCTTGAACATGCCGAGCATGCGGTGGGTCACCAGGAACCCGCCGACGACGTTGAAGGTGGCGAAGACGATTGCGATGAAGCCCAGCACCGTCGAGAAGGGGCTTGGCGTCGCGACCGAGAGCATCGCCCCGATCACCGTAATGCCCGAAATCGCGTTGGACCCCGACATCAGCGGCGTGTGCAGCAGCGGCGGGACCTTCGTGATCAGCTCGAACCCGACGAACACGGCCAGCACGAACACCGTGAGGGCCGCCACGAACATTTCCATGGCCTACAGCAGCTCCTTCACACGCGCGTGGACGACATCACCCGACCGGGTGAGCAGCGTCTCGCGGGTAATCTCGTCGGCGGGGTCCAGCGCCAGCGCCGGCTGCGCCGCGCCGTCCTTGCCCAGCAGGTGGGCCAGGAACGTGGTGATGTTCTTCGAGTACATCTGGCTGGCGTGATACGGCACCAGCGCGGGCGGGTTGGAGGGCCCGAGAATCGTCACGCCCCGGTGGACGACCGTTTCATCCGGCTTCGTGAGCTCGCAGTTGCCGCCCCGCTCCGCCGCGAGATCGACGACCACCGATCCAGGCGCCATCGCCTCGACCATCTCGATCGTGAGCAGGATGGGCGCCTTCTTCCCCGGGATGAGCGCCGTGGTGATGACGACGTCGCTTCCGGCGACGACCTTGATCATCATCTCGCGCTGCCGGCGGTAGAAGGCCTCGTCCTGCGCCTTCGCGTAGCCCCCCTTGTCCTCGGCGTCCGCCGACTCGAGCGGCAGCTCGACGAACTTCGCGCCGAGGCTCTGCACCTGCTCCTTGACCGCGGGGCGCACGTCGTAGGCCTCGACCCTGGCGCCGAGCCGCCGCGCGGTCGCGATCGCCTGGAGGCCGGCGACGCCGGCGCCGACGATGAAGACGCGGGCCGGGAAAATGGTGCCGGCGGCCGTCATGAGCATGGGGAACATGCGCGGCAGCGCGTCGGCGGCGAGCAGCACCCCCTTGTAGCCGGCGATGGTGGCCATCGACGACAGCGCGTCCATGCTCTGCGCGCGGGTGATGCGCGGCATCAGCTCCATCGACAGCAGCGACGCGCCGGTCCTCGCGAGGTCACGGATCGCGCCGGGCGATCCGAGCGGATCGGCGAAGCCGATGACCGCCTGCCCCGGCCGGAGCCGCTGCGGCTCGCCGGGGACCGACCGCACCTGCAGCAGGATGTCGGCCCCGAACGCCTGGTCGCGCGAGACCAGCGACGCGCCCTGGGCGCGGAAGGCCTCGTCGGTGAACCCGGCGGCGGCGCCGGCGCCCTGCTCGACGAGCACATCGAGACCTGCCTTGATCAGGCCGGAAACGGCCGAGGGTATCAATGCGACCCGGTTTTCGCCGGGCCAGGATTCCTTGGGAATGCCGACTTTCATTGGCTCCAGAGTCTATGTCAATTGCTGGCGGGCGCGGCGCGCGGCCCGGCGGATGGGGGATTCCGGCGGATTTCCGGCAGACCACCCCTCTCGGGGCCCGGTCACTGCACCTGCCGTTCCGAAAGGAAAGGGTACCATTTACCGTTCACCCCTTACTGTGTCTTGATCCAGCTGCCGATTGTGCGTGACTTGACCTTGTCAAGTGGTCATGGTCTAGCATGGGGCCATGAAGACGATGCTCGTGTCGGAGTTCAAGGCCAAATGTATCGCCGCGCTGAAGGAAGTGCAGCGAACGCGGGAGCCGCTGAGCGCGGTGTTCATGGCCATGACGTTCGCCGTCTTCGTCGTGTATGGGTTCGTCGCGCACGCCTTCCGGCGGCTGGTCATCGAGTCGCCGGGGGTCCAGCGGTGGCTGCGGTACAGCGTCGCCGCCGCGTTTGCGGGGCTCGGGGCAAGGCTCGCCGTCAGCGAGCGGTGACGGCGTGCGGACGCGCGACGTCCCCGACGACGTCTGGCGCCGCGGGCAATCCATGCCGCGTGATCCGCGCGGTTACAGACTGAGACCATGAGCCCCGAGCATCGCGCCATCCTCGAGCGGATGCGGTCGTCGGCCGGCATCATGCGGCGCGCGGTCCAGACGGCGCCGCCCGACCAGCTCGCGCGTGCGCCGCGGAACGGGGAATGGTCGGCCCTGGAGACGCTGACCCACGTGCGCGAAGTCATCGTCCACGTCTACGGGCTGCGCATCCGGCGTTTGCTCTACGAAGATGCGCCGGTCTTCGTCGATTTCGACGAGGAGGGTCATCGGCGCGCCAGCCTGGCGCGTAGCGACACGGCGGAAATCCTGTTGGAGACGATCGTGGCCGAGCAGGAGCAGCTCGCGCGGCTGCTGCAGACATTGCCGGACGCCGAGTGGTCGCGCGAGGGCCGCCATCCCACGCTCGGCGTGATGTCCATCGAATTCCTCGCACGGCGGGTCGGTGAGCACGCCGAGGAGCACGCGGCGCAGATCACCGAGGCGGTGGCGCAGGCCGGCCATGCCGGAGGCCGGCGTTCACGCTCATGACGGTATCGCTCGGCTCCGTCGTCCCGCGGGAGATGTCGGCGCCCGCGCTGAAGGCGCGGCCGGCCCCGGTCAGGATCAGGACCGCCACGGCGTCGTCCTGGTCTGCCGCGCGCACCGCGCCGATCAGGGTGTCGACCAGCTCGACGTTCATGGCGTTCAGCTTGGTGGGCCGATTCAGCGTCAGGACGCGGACGGCGCCCTGGTCTTCCACGAGAACGGTGTCGCTCATGTCGTCTCCTTGGCGGTGAACGATGGAGTGGACAGGATTCTGGCATGATCTGCGACATGCCCGACCTGTTCGAGATCATCGAGACGACCCGCGCGATGCGGCGGCTGAAGCCGGACCCGGTGCCGGACGAGCTGATCGCGAAGATCCTCCGGGCTGGCGTCTGCGCGCCCAACGGCGGCAACTCGCAGGGCTGGCGCTTCCACGTGGTGAAGGACCAGGCGATCAAGAAGAAGGTGCAGGTCTGGGGGGCTGCGTACGAGCCATGAGTCGACGCGAGATGCACCTCGGCGTGTTCGTCCTCGGCACCGGCAACCACACCGCCGGGTGGCGCTACGACGGCGCGGCTACCAGCAACAACGACCTCGCGGCCATCCAGGACATCGCGCGGCAGGCCGAGCGCGGGAAGTTCGATTTCGTGTTCATCTCCGACGCGCTGGCGATGAAGCCGGACGACCACCCGTCGTTCATCTGTCGCTTCGAACCCACC
>DATKDT010000148.1:0-3520 GCA_035512575.1 Vicinamibacterales bacterium
GCACCGTCGCGCGGAGGCCAGGCGTCGAGAAACGCTCCGACATATTTCGCGAGATCGGCGACCGACGTCAGCATGCCGCCCATCGCGCCGAACGCGCCATCGGGCAGCGGCGGCTCTTCCTTCCACTGCGCGTCTTCCCAGCGATAGCCGTGCGCAAGCCGATCCGGCGGCACCGAGCCCGGCTCCAGCGTCGTCGACGTCATGCCGAGCGGGCGGAGGATCGCCTCGTCGATGTATTGCCGGTACGGCGTGCCCGAGACGTTCGTGATCATGCGGCCCAGGATCGCGAAGCCGAAGTTAGCGTACTCGTAGGCGACGCCTGGCGCATTCGAGAACGGGATGCCCTGCCGCAGCATCCGCGTGAATTCTTCTTCGGTCGCGGCAAGCTGCTGATCGCCCCACGGGTTGTCTTCGGGGAAGCCAGCGGCATGCGACATCAGATCGCGGACGGTAATCCTCGGCGCGTCCGATGTGGGATAGCGCAGGCCCTTCAGCTCGGGCACGTGCTGTTCGGCGAGGTCTTCGAGCGAGAGCCTGCTCTCGTCGCGCAGCTTCATGATCGCCATCGCGGTGAAGCTCTTGGTCATCGACGCGATGCGGAACACCGAGTCGCGCGTGACCGGTGACTTCGCTGCCAGCTCGCGATGGCCCGCCACACCGACGTGCGCCAGCTCGCCGTCGATGACGAGGCCCCAGGCGGCGCCGGGAACGCGCCTCTCCGCCATGAATGCCGTCACGAGGCGATCGATGTCCTGAAAGGCCGTCGCGAGCTTCGCGCGGCGGTCTGGATCGGTGAAGACGGCCGGAGGATGCGGGGCGATGCGAGACGGCGTCTGCGCGGAGATGCCAGCGGCGCCCTGAAGCGCCGCCGCCAGCAGAAACAAGCCGAGGACCGGGCGAAGGTGTGGCCGCATCCCCCGCACTTTACTTCGAGACCTCGACGCCGGCTAGCGCGACGGCACAGGACACGAGCAGGGCGGGCGCATTCCGCGTATTCGGCGTGTTCCGCGGCATCATTCGTGCCTCAGCGCGGTCATCGGATCGACGCGCATGGCGCGGCGCGCGGGCAGGTAGCACGCGACCAGTGCGATCGCGGAGAGCAGCGCCGTCACGCCGGCGAACGTCAGCACGTCGAGCGATCCGACGAGGACGAAGAATGTCGAGAGCGTGCGCGTCACCGCCGCCGCGATCGCCAGGCCGCAGACAATGCCGATGACGACGAGGACGCTGCCCTGCCGGAGCACCAGGCCGCGCACCGCGGCGGGGCTCGCGCCCAGCGCGACGCGGATGCCCATCTCGCGCATGCGCAGGCTCGCGCCGTACGACACCACGCCGTAGACGCCGACGACCGCAAGTATCAGCCCGAGCAGCCCCATCGCGCCGGCCTGCACGCTGCCGATGTGGAACAGCACGAATCCCACGCCTCCTTCGACGATCTCGCGCAGCGGCCTGGCGTCGGCGATCGGCATGTCGGCGTCGAGCGCGTGAATCTCGCGTTCCACCAGCATCTTCAGCGATTCCGGAGGGGCCGCCGACCGGACGTAGACGACGCGCATGAAAAACGGGCTCTGCTCCAGCGAGAAGTACATGTGAGGCAGCTGTCCCTCGAACACCGCGATGTACTTGCTGTCGCGCGCGACGCCGACCACTTCCCAGAGCCGGCCGTCCGGCCTGGGGACGATCAGCCGCTTGCCGATCGGGTCCTGACCCGGCCAGATCTGGCGCGCGAGCGTTTCGTTCACGATCACCACGCGCGTGGATGTGCTGGTGTCCTGGGCCGTGAAGCCGCGGCCGCGCACGATCGGGATCTTCAGCGTGTCGAAGAACGACGGCGTCACCGTGTTGCACGTCACGTTGGAGCGCGGCTCCTCTGTGGCGAGGACCTCCCCTTCCTTCGCGGCCGGCGCGCCGTCGAGGATGTACCCGGTCGGCACGCTGAAGGACATGGCGACAGCATCGACGCCCGGCAGCCCGGCGAGGCGCCGCTCGAGCTCGTCGTAGAACGCGATCGAGCGCGGCTCGTCGTAGCCGATCTGGTGCGGATCGAGCCTGGCCGTGACGATGTTCGCCGCGTCGAAGCCGAGGTCGACGAACTGCGCGCGCTGCAGGCTGCGCATGCACAATCCCGCGACGATCAAAAGCACCAGCGAACCGGCGACCTGCGCGACGACCATCGCGCTGCGCAGCCGCTGGCGCCCGGCGCCCGCCGATCCATGGCCGCCGTCATGCAGCAGCGCCCTCACGTCCACGCGCGACGCGCGCAACGCGGGCACGATCCCCATCAGCACCCCGGTGACGCCGCTGATCGCCCCGGCGTAGAGGAACACGCGCCAGTCGTAGTGAAAATCGAGGTTCAGCGGGAGGTCGCTCCCGATGTCGATGGTGCCGAGAAACAGGCCCGTCGCCCAGCGCGCCAGCAGCAGGCCCGCGGCCATGCCGGCGAACGAGAGCAGGAGACTTTCGCAGAGCAGAAGACGGATCAGCCGTGCACGCCCCGACCCGAGCGCCGCGCGCATCGCCATTTCGCGTTGCCGCACGGTGCCGCGCACCAGCAGCAGGTTCGCGACGTTCATGCACGCGATCAGCAGCACCAGCGTCGCAAGGCCCAGCATCGATCCGCGAATCAACGGCATCAGCGACGACAGGAACCGCATCGGGACGGGACGCGCCAGCGGCTCGGGGATCACGCGCGCCGTGACGTCTTTCTCCTGCGGATAGGTCCGCTGCAGCCGCCGCGCCACGACATCCACCGCGGCCTGCGCCGTCTCGACGCTCACGCCGGGACGAAGCCGCGCCACCACCGTGAGAAAGCGGAGCGTGCGATCGGTCAGGAAGCGTCCGGGGTCCGACGACCGCCCCCTCAGGGATCCGAGGGGCACGAACCCTTCGATCGCCGCGCCCTGGTAGAGACCGTGAAAATCCTTTGGCGTCACGCCGATCACGCGCGTCGGCACGCCGTCGATCCGTACCACGGTGCCGACGACTGCTGGATCTCCCCCGAACCGGCGTTGCCAGAACAGATAGCTGAGCATCACGACCGATTCGGTTCCGAGGCGCTCCCCTTCCCCGGGTTCGAACGCCCGGCCGGCGGCGGGCGGAAGCTGCAGGCCGGTGAACAGGTTCCCGGTCACGGCGTGATACAGGAACTGCGTCGTCTTTCCGTGCGCGGTGAAGCCGGCGATGCGGGTCTCGAAGCCGAACACGTCGGAGAACGCGCCGGTCTCGGTCCTGTAATCGTTGAGGGCCGGCAGCGAGAAGCCAAAGCGGAAGCCGGTGTCGTCGCCGGGCATTTCCGCCGCCAGGACGACGATGCGATCCGCGTCGGGGACGGGAAGCGGCCGGAGGTAGCCGTTCAGCAGGCTGAAGATCCCGGTGTTTGCGCCGATGCCGAGCGCGAGCGTGAGCGCCGCGCTGATCGCGAAACCCGGCGCCCGGCGAATCTGCCGGAGCGCAAAGCGCAGGTCTTCGACGATGGCGCCGATGAACATCGGCGCAAGGGTAACCTACGCGGCCGCGGAAC
>DATKDT010000149.1:0-9559 GCA_035512575.1 Vicinamibacterales bacterium
GGCGTCGCGAGTTCCAGCTGCTTGATCCCCATCATCCACAGCCGGAAGGCATCGAGGTTGCGGCTGACGATGGCGCGGGCGCGGTCGGCGAGCGTCTCCATCTGCTCGAACGCCAGCACCGACAGGCGCTCGGCCGGCATCGGGGCGATGCCGTCGACGACGTCGCGCGCGCGCCGGATGCGCTCGGCCACGTCGCCAGGGGCGATGGCCCAGCCGCAGCGCAGCGCGTTGAGGCCGTACGACTTCGTGAGGCTGCTCGTCGAGATGACGTTAGGCGCCAGAAGCGCCGCGGGCTCCTGCCGCGGCTCTTCCCCGAGCAGGTTGACGATGTCGAGATAGACCTCGTCGACGAGGAGGAACGCGCCGCGCGTCGCGGCAGCCTCGGCGGCCGACACGATGGTGTCATCGCTCAGGAGCACGCCGCTGGGGTTGTGCGGGTTGGTGAGGACGACCAGGCGCGTGCGTGACGTCATCGCTTTCGCGAGCGCTTCGACGTCGAGCGCGTACCCGTCCGCGAACTTCCGATCGACCGAGCGCACCGTCGCGCCGGCCAGACGCGCGGCGCCGGCAAGCGGGTCGTAGTACGGCCGCTCCATGACGACTTCGTCGCCGTGCGAGAGCAGGGCGGCCATCACGAGGAAGTTCGCGCCCGAGCAGCCGTTGCCCGTCATCACGCGCGACGTGGCCACGCCGTAACGCGCCGCAATGGCCTCGAGCAGCGGGGGATAGCCGTTCTCGTTGGTGCCGTCGAGCGAGAGCGCCTCGCGCGCGCCCGCGAGGTCGTCGATCGTGCACGCGAGCATGTTGCTCGCCGCGAGATCGAATTTGCCCGGCTCGCGACTTTTCGCCCAGGCCATATAGGCACTCATAGGCGAATTGTAAATCGTAAATTGTAAATAGCATCGGCCATTGAGCTATTGGTTGCACTGAAGCGCGGCAATAGCCCAATAGACAATGCTATTTACAATCTACCATTTACAATTCCCGTCTTTTTCCTGTGTAGTACAGAAACACGGGTATCCCCGTCGCGATCAAGAGCGCGCCGCCGGCTGCTCGAGCTGGCGCGGCGATGATCACGCTGATGACGACGGCGATGGCCACGAGGACGAAGAAGGCGGGGATCAGCGGATAGAGCGGCGCGCGATAGGTTGACGTGCCCTGCCGGCTGAACACGAACAGCGCCGCGACGGTTCCTCCGAAGAAGATCCAGTCCGCGAAGACGACCGAGTTCAGCAGATCCCCGTACGTGCCGGTGAGCACGAGCACGATGGCCCAGACCGCCTGCACGACGATCGCCAGAGTCGGCGTGCCGTACTTGGGGTGCAGCCGCGCGAGCGCGGAGGGCAGATAGCCGTCGGCTGCGGCGGCGTAATACACGCGCGTGGGCGCGAGCACGGCGAGATCGAGAAAGCCGAACGTCGAGATGGCAATCGCCGCCGCGACGAACTTGTCGCCGGCGGGGCCGAGCGCGCGCGCCGCGGCGTCGGCGGCAGGCGTGGCACTCGTCGCCAGCCCGTCGAGGCCGAGCAGCCGCAGATACGCGACGTTGACGAGCACGTAGACGACCGCGACCGTGATGACGCCGATGATCAGGCTGCGCGGCAGATTGCGTTCCGGCGCCTCGATCTCCTCGGCGATGTAGTTCGCGTTCTGCCATCCGCCGTACGCGAAGAGGATTGGTATCAGCGCGGCCCCAAACGCGACGACGGTGCTGCCGGCCACATCCCGCGCGCGCGTCTCCGTCAGCCAGCCCGGTGATTCAGTCGGCAGCAGCAGGCCGATGCCGATCAGTACGGCCAGCGCGGCCACCTTCAGCACCACGAACACGTTGAGCACGCGGCTGCCGGGCTTCACGCCGACGTAGTTGACGGCCGAGACGATGACGAGCGCGGCGATGGCGAGCGGCAGCGCGGCAGCGGTGTCGCGGCCCAGGAAGCGGAGCAGGTACTCCGCGAAGATGATCGCGACGGCCGCCATCGCGCCGGTCTCGATGATCAGCAGCAGGGCCCAGACGTAGAGGAAGCCGGCCAGCGGATGCCAGGCGTCCTTCAGGTAGACGTACTGCCCGCCGGCCTTCGGAAAGCGTGCGCCGAGCTCGGCGTATGCGAAGGCCCCGCAGAGCGCGACCAGTCCACCGACCACCCATGCCGCGAGGACGAGCAGTGTGGAGTCGAGATCCTGTGCGACCAGACGCGGGTTGATGAAGATGCCGGAGCCGATGATGCCGCCGATGACAACCATCGTGGCATCGAACGGGCGAAGGACGCGGCGGAAGGACATTCTTGGGGCTTATCTAAGCACGAGAAAGGGGTCGATTGCCCGTCCTTCCCACCATCGTTTCGGCTCGGTGGTCTCGAAAATCGCGAAGTGCAGGTGCGGGGTGTTGGGCGGGGCGTTGCCGGAGCTGCCGACGTAGCCGATGACCTGGCCGCGGCGCAGGGGGGCGCCTTCCTCGAGCCCCTCCGCATAGCGCTCGAGATGCGCGTAGTAATAGACGTACTGCTGGTCGGGATCGTACTGGTAGAGCGTGATGCCGCCCGCCTTGCTCATGAACATGCGGGCGATCGTGCCGTCCTCGACCGCGAGCACGGGGGTGTTGCGCGGCGCGAGGATGTCGATCGCCTGATGACGTCGCCCGCCGCCGCGCGGATCGTCGAACGTCTGCGCGATCTTCGAGCGGTCGAAGCCCTGCACGGGCACCGCCAGCTGCCGCCCGCGCAGGTCGGCGAGCGCGTCGCCGCGGCCGGCCGACAGCGTCGGCACCGACGCGTCGATCGCGGCGGCGCGCGACGGCGCCGCGGTCTCGCGCCGCGCCGACGGCACCGGCACGTCCGCGTCGAGCACCGCCACCACATCGTCCGGATCGACGCCGGGAACGGGCCGCGTGATGTCGGCGGCCATGCTCGCCGCCGCCGGCCCGGGCTCTCTGTAGTACATGAGAACGGCCGTCGTGAAGGCGCCCACGAGGACGCCCGCGACGGCCGCGGCCAGCAGGTTCTTGGTCTGCTGCTGCATGCACTACTCGATGAAGAGCACCGTGGTCCCCTTGTCGACGAGCGCCGCGACGCGCAGCGCGTCCCAGTTGGTCATGCGCACGCAGCCGTGCGACTCGCTGTAGCTGATGCGGCCCGGCTCCGGCGTGCCGTGAATGCCGTAGTGCTCCTTCGACAGGTCGATCCAGACGACGCCCACGGGGTTGTTCGGTCCGGGCGCAATCTGCGCTTTCGCATGCGTCGGATCGGCGTCCCAGAACAGATCCGGATTGTAATTGTAGGTCGGATTGCGGCTGACCGCGTTGACCTGCCACGTGCCGAGCGGCAGCGGGTCCTTCTCGCTGCCCGTCGTCACCGGGCCGCGGAAGATGACCGTGCCGCTGTTGTCGAGCACCTGCAGCGAGCTGCGCGACTTCGAGACGTACACCGTGACGTTGCCGGCGAACGAGGCGCCGGACGACTGACCCTGGGGCCGCGCATCGGGAATGTTCGTTTCCTCGACGTCCGGCACCTTGATCGTTTCGCCTGCGACGAACCTCTTCCCCCGGTTGATCGAGCGCAGCAGTTCGGGCTGGATGTGGAATTTCTCGCCGAGCTTTTCGTGGATCGACGCGTAATTGAGCGCCTTCAGCTTGGATTTCGCGATCATGTCGCCCGGCACCTTCGTGAACGGGCCGGCGGCGTCTGCTTTGGTGATCTCGTAGTCGCGCAGCCCGCCGTTGATCGCCGGCGTCGCCTTCTGCTGCTTCGCGCCTTCATAGGCCTCGAGCGCGCGCAGCGTGTTCTTGCCGAGCTTGCCGTCGATCTCGCCCGGCGAGAAGCCGGCCTTGTCGAGCGTGACCTGCAGCGCCAGGGCTTCCTTGACGCTGTAGAGCGCGGCCGTGGCTTTGTCGGCTGCGCTCATTTCCTGGCCCGTGCGGCTCGAAGGTTGAGGGGCCGCGGGCCGCTGGGTCTGGGCGATGACAGGGGACATGACGAGCAGAGCAGCGAGCGCGCCTGGGGCGAACAGTGTCATTTTCACGCGGTGACCTCCATGACTGTTTCGATTTCCAGCACGCGGTACGGCCGATCCGGCCAGGACTCGCGCATGAGCGACAGCGAAACGTTGTAGACGGGCGTGCCGTTGGTCGTGCGGCCTTCGGGCGCGCCGTGGTGCGCGTGGCCGTGGACGACCGCCGAGACTTCGTAGCGGGTGAGCGGCTCCTCGAGCCGGCTGCATCCGAGATAGGGAAAGATTTCGAGCGGCTCGCCTTCGACCGTGTCGCGCACCGGGGCGTAGTGCAGGATGGCGACCTTGGCCGGCGTGCGCAGCCGCGCGAGCGCGTTCTCGAGCTTCAGCGCTTCGCTAATGGCTTCGTTGACGAACTGCTTGGTGGCCCCTTCACCCCACCCGCCGAGCACGCCGCGGCCGAAGCCGCCGGCGAAGCCTTTCACGCCGGCGAACCCGACGCCGTTGATCTCCGTCGTGTCGCCGTCGAGCAGCGTGAGGCCCGCCTCGCGCAGCACGCGCATCACTTCGGGCGCCTGCTCCGATTCGTAATCGTGGTTGCCGAGCACGCCGACCATGGGGATGCGCACTGCCGTCTGCAGGTCGCGCGCGAGAATGGCCGCTTCTTCCGGCAGGCCGTAGTCGGTCAGGTCGCCGCAGAGGACGAGCACGTCGGCGTGGTCGTGCACGTGCGACAGCAGCGGGATGAGCACGCCCTGCGACGCTCGCGAATAGTGCAGGTCGCCGACGGCCGCGATGCGAACCGTGCGCGAGATGGAGTCGGCCACGCCTGCCATCTGAGCAAGGGGCATGCCGTGGTGGTGCCCCGAATTTCCGCGGAATCGGGCATGTAACTTGCCACTGCAGAGCCCTGGAGGCCATCGCGTTGCACACTGATATCCCGACACCCAAGCTGAGCCACACGTCCGAACCCTCCGGGCCGGACGAGGCGACGCGGGCGTTCTACCGCCAGGCGATCGACCTGCTGGACGGCGCCGGTGTGCCCTTTCTCGTGGGCGGCGCGTACGCGTTCTGCCAGTACACGGGGATCGAGCGCCACACCAGGGACTTCGATCTGTTCCTGAAGCGCGACGATGTGGAGCGCGCGATGGAGGTGTTTCGCAAGCAGGGCTTCGAGCCGGAGATGCGGTTCGACCACTGGCTCGGCAAGGTGTACGGCCCAGGCGACCTGTTCGTCGATCTGATCTTCAGCTCGGGCAACGGCATCGCCGACGTCGATGACCTGTGGTTCGAGTTCGCGACGCCCGGACGCGTGTTCGAGCGCGACGTGAAACTGTGCCCCCCGGAAGAGATGATCTGGTCGAAGGCGTTCATCCAGGAGCGCGAGCGCTTCGACGGCGCCGACGTCGCGCACATCCTGAAGGCGCGCGCCGACCGCATGGACTGGCCGCGTCTGATTGCGCGCTTCGGCCAGAACTGGCGCGTGCTCTACAGCCACCTGGTGATGTTCGGCTACATCTATCCCGACCACCGCGCGCTCGTGCCCAGCTGGGCCATGACCGAGCTCAACACGCGGCTGATCGAAGAGACCACGACCGCCGTGCCCGTCGATCGGGTGTGCAACGGCCCGGTCCTGTCACGGCAGCAGTACCTGCCGGATCTGGCGGAAGGCTACGAGGACGCGCGGCTCGCGCCGGCCGGCAACATGACCGAGGAGCAGGTGGCCGCGTGGACCGAGGCGATCAAGGTCGATGGAGACGGCGCTACGAGTCCAGAGCCCGCTGGAGATCGTTGATGGCGCGCGTCAGGTAGGCGCGGTGCGCGTCGGACGTGGCGTGGGCGAGCTCGCTGCGCTTGGCGGCGAGCGCGAGCTCGATGGCTGTGCGCTGTTCGAGCCGCGCGTGCTCCTCAGCGCTCAGCGCGGTCTTTACCTCCCGCGCCGACAGCGCCTCCTCCTGCTGCGACTCGATATTCTTGCTTTCCCACCCTCTGGCCATCAGAACGATCCTTAATCCCTAATCACCGATCCCTAATTAGGTAGAGCCGCTCCTGCCTCCCGTCGATCCAGCGCCAGCCATCCACAAAGAGCCCGGCGTCCTCCTCGAGCGCGAACCGCACGCGCTGCCCCTCCCATTCCGGCACGGGGTGCATGACGTTCAGCTCGATCGAGTGCCACGTGTCGGGCCGGAAGACGTAGTCGCCCCGCACCGGCACGCCCTGCTGATAGTCGGTCATGCCAATCGGAGGCCCGGCGCCGTGGCCGTGATAGCCGATCGGATGGCAGTAGATCGTCGGCGCGAGGCCTTCGGCCTTCGCCTGCGCCAGCGCGCCGGCCAGCGCCGTGTTGCCCGCGACGCCGGGCTTCGCGTGCGCCATCGTGATGTCCTGCAGGCGGTTGGCGGCGGCAAGGCCCGCGCGGATGCCCGCCGGCGCGTCATCTTCTCCGGCTGCCAGGACGTACGCGTGATGCTGCGTGTCGGTCGAGAACCCGAGATAGACCAGCCCGAAGTCCGTGTGCAGCAGATCGCCCGGCCGGATGACCCGATCGCCGTCCGGCACGCCGCCTTTGCGCTGGATGCTCACCGACGGATGGAACCAGCCGCCCAGCCCGAGATCGGCCACCCGCTGCCGCATCCACCACACCACATCGTCCGCCGTCGTCACCCCGGGCGTGATGACCTTTCGCGAGAACGCGTCGCGGATGATGCCGTGCGCCACCTGCATGACGTGCGCGTAGGCCGCCGTTTCCTCCGGCAGCTTCGTCTCGAGCCAGCCCACCGCGAGACCTTCGGCGCTTTTCACGCGCGCGCCGTAGCCGGGTCCGAGCGCGCGCATCAGGCTGTCGCGCTCCGTGGCGGTCAGGCCGTCGGCATGCGCGAACTCCGCCGACATGTTCACGCCGATCACCTTCGGGCTGCGCTCTTCGACGAGCTTCCGCAGGCCTTCCCACTGCGCGTCGTTGTGCGTGCGGACGACGGTGAATAGACCGTCATAGTCGAAGCGGCCGATCGACAGGGCTTCCACGCCCGCCGTCCCTCGATCGTGGAAGACGAGGATCGTCCGGCGGCGCGACGCATAGGTCGTCAGCGGGGACATCGACCTGAACACCGGATCGTCGTTGTATTCGCGCGAGACGACGAGCCACATGTCGATGCCCTCGCGGCGCATCAGCGCCGGCAGCACCGTCGTGAAGCGCTGCTGAATCCAGCTCTTCATGTGCGGCGCCTGCTCGCGGTGCGTGAGCACGCGATCCGGCGGAAACGCGGTTTGCGCCGACAGCGCGGCGGCCGCGCACGTCGCGCCGACCACGGCGGTTGAAACGACACGGCGGAGGCGGGCGTCTTTGATCACAGGCGTAGGATAATGGAAACCTTGATGTTCGTCCGATACGCCGCTCCCGGGCTGCTCGTCGCGGCTCTGGCCGCCGGCTGCGGCTCCTCGTCTTCACGCGACACCGACAGCGCGTCGCCGGCGCCCGGCCAGAGCTCGGCTCCGGCCCGGTCCGCCCCGGCCGCCAGCCCGGCGCGCGTCGTGTTTCTGGGCGACAGCCTCACCGCCGGCCTCGGCGTGGCGCAGTCGGAGGCGTTTCCCGCGCTCGTCGGCGAGAAGCTGCGCGCCGCGGGATTCGACGCGCAGGTGGTCAACGCCGGCATCTCGGGCGACACGGCCGCGGGCGGCCGCCGGCGGCTCGACTGGGCGCTCGACGGCGACGTGCGCGTGCTCGTGCTCGCGCTCGGCGCCAACGATGGCCTTCGCGGCAATCCCGTGCGCGCCATGAAGGCGGATCTGCAGGTGATCATCCGCCAGGCGAAGGCGCGCGGCATCACCGTGTTGCTGCTCGGCATGGAAGCGCCGCCGAACTTCGGGCCGGAGTACACCGCGGAGTTCCGCAAGGCGTTCCGCGACCTTGCCGGCGATGAGGATGTCGCGTTCGTGCCGTTCTTCCTCGACGGCGTGGCCGGCGAGCCGGCCTTCAATCAGGGCGACGGCCTGCACCCGAACGCCGCCGGCGCCCGCCGCATCGCCGACACCGTCTGGACGGCGCTCGCGCCGCTGGTCGAAGAGCGGCTGGCGGGCCAGCCGCGATGATCGAGCTGCACGGCGTCACGAAGGTCGTGCCCAGCGGCACGGGCGAGCTCACCATTCTTCATCCGCTTTCGCTCACCATCGAACGCGGGCAGGCCGCCGCCATCACCGGCCCGTCCGGCAGCGGCAAGTCGACGCTGCTCGGCCTGATCGCCGGACTCGACGCCCCGACCTCCGGCCGCATCGTCGTTGACGGCGTGACGCTGACGCGGCTCGATGAGGAGAAGCTTGCGCGCCTGCGCGGCTCGCGCATCGGCATCGTCTTCCAGTTCTTCCATCTGATTCCGTCGCTCACGGCGCTCGAGAATGTGATGGTGCCGCTGGAGCTGGCCGACCGCCCCGACGCGCGCTCGCGCGCCACGGCGCTGCTGGCCGACGTCGGCCTGTCGGATCGCGGCCATCACTATCCGTCGCAGCTGTCGGGCGGCGAGCAGCAGCGTGTCGCCATCGCGCGCGCGCTCGCCAACAATCCGGTCGTGCTGCTGGCCGACGAGCCGACCGGCAATCTCGACAGCGCCACGGGCCGGCAGGTGATCGACATCCTGCTCGACGTCAACCGGCGGCGCGGCACCACGCTGGTGCTCGTGACGCACGATCCCGAGCTGGCGGTGCTCGCCGACCTCACGGTCCGCCTGCGCGACGGCCGCATCGAGAGCGTCGAGACCGCCGCGCCGGCCGCCGCCGGAGACTGAATGCGGTTCATCCTTCGCATGGCGTGGCGCGAGACGCGCGCCGTCTGGCGCCGGATGCTCTTCTTTTACATCTGCGTGGCCGTCGGCGTCGGCGCGATCGTTGCGCTGCGCTCGATCATCCAGAACGTGCGCGTCACGCTCGTCGGTGAGGCGCGCGCCATCTTCGGCGCCGACGTCATGGTGTCGTCGACCCGGCCCTGGACGCCTGACACCGTCGAGGCCATCCACGGCGTGCTCGCCGGCCGCCAGGGCGTGGAGCGCACGAACGTCATCGAGACGTCGACGATGGTGCGGCCGGAGCGGGAGGATCGGCCCGGCACGCGCATGGTGGAGCTGAAGGCGGTGCAGCCCGGGTTTCCCTTCTACGGCGAGATCGAGCTCGAGAGCGGGCGCGCCTATTCGCACGGCCTGCTCACGGAGAACGGCGTCATCGTGCAGCGCGACCTGCTGCTGCAGCTCGGCCTCGAGGTGGGGGAGCGGATCCTCATTGGCGGGGAGCCTTTCACGATCCGCGACGTCATCGCGCGCGAGCCTGGCCGGCAGGTCAGCACGTTCACGCTCGGCTCGCGCGTGTTCATCGCGCTCGACGCGCTGCAGCGGCTCGATCTGCTGGGGTTCGGGAGCCGCGCGGTCTATCGCATCCTGCTCAGGACGGTGCCCCCGGCCGACGGGCGGCAGCTCGCGCGCGGGCTCGAGCGCGCGACGCGCGACGAGTTCGTGCGCGTGCGCCACTACCGCGGCACGGAAGAGGGCATCACCGAAGACCTCGTCCGCGCGGAGGACTATCTCAGCCTCGTCGGCTTCGTGATTGTCGTCCTCGGCGGCATCGGCGTGTGGAG
>DATKDT010000150.1:0-34001 GCA_035512575.1 Vicinamibacterales bacterium
TGCACCTGGTGTAACCGTCATGCGTGCCGCCCCCACCCGCTTTTCGCCGGACGATGTCATCGGACGCAGCGCGCGAATGCGCACCATCCTGGAGTTCGTCAAGGTGCTCAGCCGCAGCGACAGCAGCGTCATGGTGACCGGAGAAAGCGGCACGGGCAAGGAAGTCATCGCGCGCCTGATCCATCACCAGAGCGCGCGCCGGCAGCACCCGTTCGTCGCGGTCAGCTGGGCCGTGTTCTCCGAAACCCTCATCGAGACGGAGCTGTTCGGGCACGAGCGCGGCGCGTTCACCGGCGCCATCGGCGACGGCTGCACGTCGATGTCGCGAGCGAGGGCCGTCGGGCCAGGGAGAGTGTGATGGGGCGCATGAAGCGAACGGTCCGTCCGCCGGCCGTCATGATCGGGGCGTTGCTCGTGTGGCTCGGAGCCGTGCTGGGCGTGGGCGCCGCGCCCCGGGCCGCCGCGGATGCCGCGCCCGCCGCACCCGTGCAGGCCGGCGCGCCGCCCGTGCAGGCGGCCGGGACGCTCGAGCCGCAAGCGGGGTCCGCCACATCCGGCGCGGACTACGTCGGCGAGGCGATGTGCGCGACGTGCCATGAGGACGAAACGAAGTCGAACAGCACGACCAAGCACGCCCGGGCGCTGAACCCGCGCACGCCCGCCGCGAACCAGACGTGCGAGAGCTGCCACGGCCCCGGCAGCAAGCACGTCGAGGCCGACGGCGACGGGTTCATCGACAACCCCAGGACAATGAAGCCGCGCGATGCCAGCGCGACGTGCACGACGTGCCACAACCGCACGGAGCACAACCAGTGGGCGGGCGGCAAGCACGACTCGCGCAACATCTCGTGCGTGACCTGCCACAGCCAGCATTCGCCGAAGTCCGAGCACGCGCAGCTGAAGGAGGCAACGCAGCTCGAGACCTGCGCCCAGTGTCACAAGCCGCAGGTCGCCAAGCTCCATCGCACCTCGCACATGCCCGTGCGCGAGGGCAAGATGGAATGCTCGTCCTGCCACAACCCGCACGGAACGCAGAACGTCAAGATGCTGCGCGAGGGCAGCTCGATCAACGAAAGCTGCACGAGCTGCCACACCGAGAAGCGCGGGCCGTTCCTCTGGGAGCACGCGCCGAACCGCGAAAGCTGCATTACCTGTCACGATCCGCACGGATCGAACAACGAGCGGATGCTGGTCGCCAAGGCGCCCATGCTCTGCCAGCGCTGCCACACGCACAGCCGGCACCCCGCGACGATCTACGACAACACGCAGCTGCTCAACCGCAGCAACCGGATCGCGGGACGCTCCTGCGTGAACTGCCATGCGCAGATTCACGGTTCGAATCACCCCACGTCGGGCAAGGCGTTCATCCGGTAGCCCGGAGGCCGTGACATGCGCATCACCTCATTGAGCACCGCCGCCGCGTTCCTCCTGCTGCCCGCTCTCGGTCTGGCACAGCAGCCGCCGCCTCCGCCGTCGCCGCCTCCGGCGGGCGCCACGCCGCAGGTCGATCTCGGCGTGGTCCGCCAGCAGGGCCGTGTCGACGCCGGCTTCCGCGCCTCGAGCGTGGCGGGCGACCAGGCGCGGTTCAACCGCTTTCAGGACCTCCGGGAAGGCCCCTTCCTCAGCGGCATACGCGCCGAACGCGAAACAAAACGCTGGTTCTTCCTGGGCGAGGCCCACAACGTCGGCTACCGCGATCAGCGCTTCATGGGCGCGGCCGAGTCGATCGGCCGGTTCAAGGTGAGGTTCGAGTGGGACCAGATTCCCCTGTTCATCAGCGGCGACACGCGATCGCTGCAGCAGGATCTCGGCAACGGCGTCCTCGGCGTCGACGATGGGATCCAGCAGGCGATACAGGCGCGGACGCTGACGCTGGCCGACGCGATGGCGAGCGCGGTGCCGTTCGACATGCGGAGCCGGCGGCACGTCGCGGCATTCGACATGACCTACATGGCGGCGCGTGACGTCGACCTCCGGCTGCGCGTCAAGAGCACGGGGCGCGCGGGGCGCCACCTTCAGAGCTTCGCCCTCGCCAACTCGCCCGGTGGGTTCACGCAGGAGCTCGGCATTCCGATCGACGATCGCACGACGGACGTCCGGATGGGCGTCGAGTGGGCGAACGCGCGCGGGCTGCTGAGCGCGGGGATCGACGCCTCCTGGTTCACCAACCACATCCCGACGGTGCAGTTCGACAACCCGCAGCGGTTCACCGACATTTCGGCCGGCGCCTCGAAGGGCCTGGCCGTGATGTGGCCGTCGAACTCGCTCGTCTCGCTCGTCGCGGCCGGCGCCTACAAGCTGCCGGCGCGCACGCGCGCGACCGCCAACATCTCGATCGGCCGCGCCACGCAGAACGAGCCGCTGGCCGCGCCCACGAGCAACACGGCGCTGGTCGCGCCGACGCTCATGCGCGGCACGGCCGAAGCCGCCGCGGACGTCGTGTCGATGGTGTACGGCCTCAACTCGCGGCCGGCCGAGCGGCTGTGGCTGAACGCGCGCTACCGCTACTACGACTACGCCAACAAGACCCAGCACTACGAAGCCACGCGGGTGATCGGCGACTGGACCGTGGCCGGCGGCACGGCGGAGAACGAGCCGCTGAGCGTGCGGCGGCACACGCTGGACCTCGACTCGTCGTTCTCGGCGTCGCGGTTTGCCGTGCTGGGCGCGGGTTACACGCGCGAAGCGGCGGCACGGTCGTTCCGCATCTTCGAGGACACGACGGAGGACATCTTCCGGGTGACGGCCGACAGCACGGGGAACGCGTTCGTAACGGCGCGGCTCAAGTACGAGATCGCCGATCGCAAGGGGTCTGGCTTCGACGGGCACCTGCTCGAAGAGGTCAGCGAGCAGCCCGACATGCGGCATTTCGACGTCGCCAACCGGCGGCGGACGCGCGCGACCGGCAGCGTCACGGTGACGCCCGTGGCGTGGATCAACCTGAGCGGATCGATCGCCGACGGGCGCGACGACTACGCCGACACCGGCTTCGGCCTGCGCGACAACCGCAACCGCAGCTACGGCATCGGCGTGGACCTGATGCCGATGGACACCGTGATGATGGGCCTCTCGTATCTGCGCGAGAAGTACACGGCCAATCAGTATTCGCGGACGTCCAACCCCGGCGCGCAGTTCCTCGATCCGAACCGCGACTGGTGGATTGACTCGACCGACCGCGTGGAAACGGTCGTCGCGAGCCTCGATCTGCTGCGGATGTTCCCGAACACGGACATCCGTCTGGCGTACGACGTCAGCGACGGCGACGCGACGTACGTCTACGGCCTCAGGCCCACGCAGACGGTGTTTACCGGCGCGGCGTCGCTGCAGCAGCTGCCGCGGCTGAGCAACCGCCTCACGGGCGGCCGCGCCGACGTGCAGTATTTCCTCCGCCAGGACGTCGCCGTCGGCGTCGTCTACCGCTTCGAGGACTATGCCGTGCGCGATTTCGCGCTCGACGCCGACACGGTGACGCCGCTCGCGGCCGGGACGTCCACGATCTACACGGGCTACATGTACCGGCCCTATACGGCGCACACGGCCTGGCTGCGGCTGACGTATCTCTGGTGATCGGTATGCGGAGGCCCCTCATTGCCCTGGCGTGCCCGGTGCTGGCCGCGGGGTTGTGGGCCGCCGCGTGCCGCAGCGCGGCGCTCGAGGCGCCGCCGGCCGATCCCGTCGCGGAGGCGCGCACCGCCGCGTCCACTCCCCTGCGCGTGCAGGTGCCGCCTCCGCCGTTCTCCGACGGCATCTTTCCCTGCACCGAGTGCCACACCGAGGCCGATCTGCCCACCAATCCGGAGCGCCGGCAGCTGGTCGACGCGCACGACGACATCGTGCTCGAGCATGACGCCGAGCACCGCTGGTGCCTCGACTGCCACGATGCGGTCAACCGCGACCAGCTGCACCTGGCCAGCGGCGCGCCGGTGTCGTTCGAGGAGTCGTATCAGCTGTGCGGCCAGTGCCACGGCGAGAAATACCGCGACTGGCGCGTCGGCGTGCACGGCCGCCGCGTCGGCCAGTGGAACGGCGCGAAGGAGTATTTGCTCTGCGTCCACTGCCACAACCCGCACTCGCCGCGCTTCAAGGCCCTCGAGCCGGAGCCGGCGCCGCTGCGCCCCACGCGCACAGGACGCAACCCATGACGCCCGATCCACGCCCGCAGCGGCTTGCCGGTGAAACCGTTGCCGACACCACGCGACGTGAGTTCCTGACGCTGGCGGCGGCCGCCACGGCGGGGCTTGCCGCGGCCGGCTGCACGCCGCACCGGCTGCGCGACGTGCCGCCCGATCGCCTGCGCGCGATGCTGGCCGACATGGAGCGCGACTACGCGAAGAACTACGGCGCCGACGTCACGGTGTCGGACAGCGGGCCGATCCCCGGCGTCGTCTTCGGCTACGCGCTCGACATTTCGCGCTGCATCGGCTGCCGCCGGTGCGTCTATGCCTGCGTCGACGAGAACAACCAGTCGCGCGACCCGCAGGTGCACTGGATCACCGTGCTCGAGATGGACAAGTCGCACGGCGTCGACTTCGCGCACGCCAACGCCTACTACGACGCCGAGCAGGTGCCGCGCGAGGGGCACTTCTACCTGCCCGTGCAGTGCCAGCAGTGCGACAACCCGCCCTGCGTGAAGGTCTGCCCCACCGGCGCCACCTGGAAGGAAAAGGACGGCATCATCGTCATCGACTACGACTGGTGCATCGGGTGCCGGTGCTGCATGGCGGCGTGCCCGTACGGCGCGCGGCATTTCAACTGGCGCGAGCCGTCGATTCCCGAGGGTAAGCTCAACCCGGCGATGCACTATCTCGGCAACCGGCCGCGGCCGCGCGGCGTGGTCGAGAAGTGCACGTTCTGCATCCAGCGCGTGCGCGCCGGGCGCTACCCCGCGTGCGTCGAGGCGTGCCCGGTGGGCGCGCGGAAGTTCGGCAACCTGCTCGATCCCGAGAGCGAGATTCGCTACATCATCGAGCACAAGCGCGTCATGGTGCTCAAGGAAGAGCTGAACACCATGCCCAAGTTCTTCTACTTCTATGGCTAGCGGGGTGCGGGGGACCCGCGCGCAGGAGGTCGGACGATTCGCGGCGGGCAGCGTCCGCCTCGTGCTCGGCGGCGGGCGGATCTACTGGGCGTGGATGATCTTCCTGGCCGTGCTGATCGCCGCAGGCGCGTTCGCCTACTGGCGGCAGCTCACCATTGGGCTCGAGCTCACCGCGATGCGCGACCCGGTGAGCTGGGGCTTCTACATCGGCAACTTCACCTTCATGGTCGGCGTGGCGGCGGCCGCGGTCATTCTCGTCATCCCGGCGTACGTGTACGACTGGAAGCCCATTCGCGAAATCGTGATCTTCGGCGAGTTGCTGGCCATCAGCGCCATCGTGATCTGCCTGCTGCTGGTGATGGTCGACATCGGCCGGCCCGAGCGCTTCTGGCACATGCTTCCCGTCGTGGGCTACCTGAACTTCCCCAGCTCCCTGCTCGCCTGGGACATGCTCGTGCTCAATCTGTACCTCGCGGTCAACGTCACCGTCGTGGCGCACATTCTCTACCGCGCGTACGCGGGCCGTCCCTACGACAAGCGGCTCGTGGTGCCGCTGGTGCTGTTCTCCATCCCGATGGCGATCGGCATCCACACGGTGACGGCGTTCCTCTATAACGGCCTCGCCGCGCGGCCCTACTGGAACGCGTCGATTCTGGCGCCGCAGTTCCTGGCGTCCGCGTTCAGCGCCGGCCCGGCGATTCTGCTGGTGATGCTCCAGATCCTCAGGCGGGCCACGCGGTTCGAGATCCGGGACGAGGCGATCTGGAAGATCGCCGAGCTGATGGCCTACGCGATCTTCCTCAACCTGTTCCTGCACGGCGCCGAGGTCTTCAAGGAGTACTACTCCGACACCGAGCACGCGCTGCACACGCGCTACTGGTTCCAGGGCATCGGCGAGCACCGCACGCTCGTGCCCTACGCCTGGACCGCCGTGTCGCTGAATCTGCTGGCGCTCGTCCTGTTCCTGGTGCCCGCCACGCGCCGCAACGTGATCACGCTGAACATCGGCTGCCTGGCGACCTATGCCGGCTGTTACATCGAGAAAGGCATGGGCCTGATCATCCCCGGCTTCACGCCGAGCACGCTCGGCGAAATCTACGTCTACGTGCCGACGCTGACGGAAGTCAGCGTCGCCGCGGGCATCTTCGCCCTGGGCTTCCTGCTGTTCACCGTGCTGCTGCGGATCGCGGTGCCCATTCTGCTCGGCGAATTCCGCATGGGCGCCGACTACACGGAGGAGAGAACGATGAAACGATCGCTGACCATTGCCGGCGCCGCCGGCGCGATTCTGCTGGCCGCGACAGCCGCGTCCGCGCAGGACGCGAAAGCCGAAAAGGGCATGAAAGTGTTCGTCGAGCAGAAATGCACCACGTGCCATTCGATCGCCGGCAAGGGCAACAAGAAAGGCGCGCTCGACGAGGTGGGCAGCAAGCTGACGCCCGCCCAGATCCGCGAGTGGCTTGTCGACCCGGAGGGCATGACGAAGAAGACGAAGCCCGCGCCGACGCGGAAGCCCGTGATGAAGAAGAAGCCGATGAGCGCCGGCGACGTCGACGCCCTCGTGGCCATGCTGTCGGGCCTGAAGAAAAGCTGACCGGATTGGTGCCGGGGGTGGGGATCGAACCCACACGGCCTTTTGGGCCAGGGGATTTTAAGTCCCCAGCGTCTGCCAGTTCCGCCACCCCGGCGGGGGGGACAAGTCGAATTGTAAGTGCTATGCTCCCGCGCATGGCAAACCTCCTTGGCACCCGCTCGCTCGGCATGCTGCTGCTCGGCATCTATCTCGTGCTCGTCGGGATCATGGGGCTCGTCGCGACCCTGGCCATCCCGCCCGTGGTGCTCGCCGTGCTCGCGCTCGTCGCCGGCATCCTGATCCTGATCGGCAAGTAAGCGCCCGCCGCCGGTGTCGGGCCGCGCTGAGCGCGAGCGACAGCTCTGGCGCGGCGCCGTGCTTGTACATGCGAGCAGAGATCGCCCGAGCTCCGCGGCGCGGCGACAGAGCTGTCCGAGCGCTCATTCCGCGCGGCCGCTGTGGCGGTCGTGGTTCTAGTGGATCGTCGGTGAGGTCGGGACTCCGGCGAGCGTCGGCTGGCGCTGCAGGGTGCGGGTGATGAGCGCGTCGAGCTGCTCCCGATCGGCGTCGAACGGGCCGGCCACAGCCGCGCCCATCGGAATCTCGATGGCAATCACGACGCCGCCCTCCGCCGGCTCGACGATCCAGCTGAACCCGCGCAGCGCAATGTGTCTGGTGCCGGCCGAGTCGGGATTCTTCGCGCGATCGATCGCGCCCAGGATCTCGCGCAGGACCTCGGCCATGTCGACTTCCGTCCAGGCGCGCGGCGCCGATGCCGTGAGCACTTCCTCGGTGACCGCGAAATCGCGCTCGCGCAGCACCACTTCAATCGCGTACTTGTTCATCGGCTAGCGATCCTTCCACCGGGGCCTGCGCTTCTCCATGAACGCGCGGATGCCTTCCGCGGCGTCATCGGTCGACATCAGGTCGTCCAAGTATAGCGTTTCGATGCGCGGCAGCAGGCGCTCGACCGCGTCGTGCACGTCGAGGCGCAGCGCCGCCGACGCATGGCGAAGGGCCGCCGCGGAGTGCGGCGCCAGGTTGCGCTCGAACCACTCGTCGATCTCCGCCGCGAACAGGTCCGCGGGCGACACGAGCGTGACGAGCCCCGCGTGCGACCACTCGTGCGCGCTGTGGGGCGTGCCCGAGAAGACGGCGCGCGCCGCCCGCGCATACCCCGCCTTGAGCGGCAGCAGCACGCTGCCCACCGGAGGCAGGACGCCCAGCGCGATTTCCGGCAGCCCGAGCATCGCCTCGTCGGTGGCCATGATGAAGTCGCAGGCGAGCGCGAGTTCGAAGCCGCCGCCGAGGCAGCGGCCCCGGACGAGCGCGGCCGTCGGCGCCGGCAGCACGAGCATGTCGCGAATCAGCTCGTGCATCTCGGGCAGCACGGCGTCGATTTCGCCGGGCGCGTGCTCGGGCACACTCGCGCCATAGCTGAAGTCAGGCCCGTCCGACGACAGGGTGATCAGCTTGAGCCGCTCGGCGCGGCTGAGATCCTCGCAGGCGGCGCGCAGGCCGGCCATGATCTCGCGCGTCAGGATGTTGCCCTTCCCGCCGGCGAATCGCAGCGCCGCGCGCGATCCGGATTCGTTAAACGCGATCGAGACCGGCATGGAGCTCCTCGGCGCGCGTCACGGGCGCCTGACAGGTGAAGTCGCGGCAGACATAGGCGGCGGCCGCGCCGTCCTTCGGGCCCATCGCGGCAAGCCACGGCAGCACGCCGGCAAGCGCCCGCTGCTCCTCCGGCGCCACGGTGATGACGACGCTGAAGGGCAGATAGCGGGCGGCGGCGGCCTCGCGCAGCGCGCGCGTATCGGCGCCGTCCGGCGCGCCGGCGATCACGATCTGCGTGAAGGGCGCGTGCCACATGGACAGCACCGAGGCAAGGAACGGGACGACGCGCGCGACGCGGCCGAGGTTGGAACCGAAACGGGCGAGCGCGCGCTCGGCGCGGTCGAACGCGCCGCGCTCGCCGGTCAGGTGCGCAATCACCAGCTCGTTCATCGCCGCCACGGAGCCGGCCGACGGCTCGGCGCCGTCGTAGTCCTCCTTCATGCGCAGCAGCAGCGACGGGTCGCTGCCCGAGGTGCTGAACCAGCCGCCGGCCTCCTCGTCGGCGAACAGCGCGTTCTGGCGCGCCCGCAGCGCGAGCGCCCACTCGAGCCACGCCGCGCGGCCCGTCGCCTGAAACAGCTCGAGCAGCCCGAACACCATCGACGCGTAGTCCTCGCAGTAGCCGTCGATGGCGGCTTCACCGTCGCGATACCGTCTCAGCAGAATCTGCCGCTGGCCATTCCACAGCCGCTCGTGAATCGACGAGGCCGCGCGCTCCGCGGCGTCGCGCCAGCCGGCCGCGCGCGGATCGGACGGCCGCACGCGCGAGGCGCGCGCGAACGCGCCGATCATGAGGCCGTTCCAGGCGCTGAGAATCTTGTCGTCGAGGTGCAGCCGCGGCCGGAACGCGCGCGCGTCGAACAGCGCCGGACGCGCGCGGGCAAGCGCCGCGCTCACGTCATCGGCCGACGTCGACAGGCGCGCCGCGATGTCGGTAATCGGCTCGGCGACGTACAGGACGTTCTGCCCCGCCAGCTCGCCGTGCGGATCCTCGAGCGCGTTGCCGCCGGCTTCGACGCCGAAGCGCCGCTTGACGATTGCCGCGTCCGCGCCCGCGATCTCCTCGATCTCCGCCTCGGTCCAGGTATAGAACGCTCCCTCCACTTTCGGGGCCGGCGCCGCTTCGGTGGAAAACTCCCGGTGAGGCGTGCTGTCGGCATCCTCCGCCGAATAGAAGGCGCCGCTCTCGTGCGTCATCTGATCCTGCACGTAGCACAGCGTGTCGGCCGCAACGTCCGCGTAGAACGCGTCGCCGGACGCCTGCGCCGCCTCGAGATACGCGAGCACCAGCTGCGACTGGTCGTACAGCATCTTCTCGAAGTGCGGCACGCGCCACTGGGCGTCGACCGAGTACCGATGAAAGCCGCCGCCGAGATGATCGTGGATGCCGCCGAGCGCCATGGCCCGCAGCGTCGCGGTCGTCATGTCGAGCGCCGATGCATTGCCGGTGCGCGCGTGCTCGCGCAGCAGGAACAGCAGCTCGGACGGCCGCGGAAACTTCGGCGCGCCGCCGAACCCGCCGTGTTGCGCGTCGAACGACGACCGCCACGCGTCGAGCGCGCCGTCGAGCGACGAGGCGGGCGCCACGGTCTGCGGTCCCGCCGGCGCCGCGACCGGCGCCGACGCCTCGCGCAGCCGCTCGGTCAGCGTCGCGGCTGCTTCGGTCACGCGCGGCCGCTCGTCGCGCCACACCCGCATGATCTCCCGCAGCAGATCGATGAAACCCGGCCGCCCCCACCGCGAGTCGGGCGGAAAGTACGTCCCGCCGTAGAACGGCTGCAGGTCCGGCGTGAGGAACACGCTCATCGGCCAGCCGCCGCTGCCCGTGGTGGCCTGGACGAACGCCATGTACACGCGATCGACGTCGGGACGCTCCTCGCGGTCCACCTTGATCGAGATGAAGCCGTCGTTGAGCGCGCGGGCGATGGCCTCGCTCTCGAACGACTCCCGCTCCATCACGTGGCACCAGTGGCAGGTCGAGTAGCCGATCGACAGGAAGATTGGCTTGTCGCCGCCGCGGGCCGCGGCGAACGCCTCGTCGCCCCACGCGTACCAGTCCACCGGATTGTGCTGATGCTGCAGCAGATACGGGCTGCGCTCGCGCGCGAGACGGTTTGACATGCCGATCACGAATTGTAACGGCCAAGCTACAATTGCGCGCATGAGCCTGCGCCTCGAGGGCAAGCGGATTGCCCTGCTCGTCGAAGATGAATTCGAAGACTACGAGCTGACCGGCCCGTTCGACGCCCTCAAGGCCGAGGGCGCCGACGTCGTCATTGTCGGGCCCGCCGCCGGCAAGCCGTATCGCGGCAAGAAGGGCGAGGCCACCGTGACGTCGGACATGGCCGCCAGCGCCGCGCGCGTGAAGGACTTCGACGCGCTCGTGATTCCCGGCGGGCACGCGCCCGACAAGATGCGGCTGCGCCATGCCATGGTCGACCTTGCGCGCGATTTCATCGAGTCGGGCAAGCCCGTGGCCGCCATCTGCCACGGCCCGCAGGTGCTCATCAACGCCAACGTGCTCCGCGGCCGCACGCTCACGTGCTGGCCGTCGATTGCCGTCGACGTCAAGAACGCCGGTGGTCTCTACGTCGACCGCCCCGCCGTGCGCGACGGCAACCTCATCACCTCCCGCAAGCCGGACGACGTGCCCTTCTTCAACGAGGCGATCATCGCCGCGCTGCGGCCGGGCGGTGATGTCGACTAGCCTCGCCATCGAGACGCACGGCCTCGCCCGCAGCTTCGGCGATCTGCGCGCCGTCGACGGCATCGACCTGGCGGTGCCGGGCGGCTCGTTCTTCGGCTTCCTCGGCCCGAACGGCGCCGGCAAGAGCACGACGATCAAGTGCCTCACCGGCCTGCTGCGCCCCACGGCGGGGACCATGCGGATTCTCGGCGTGGATCCGATCGCCGACCCGATTGCCGTCAAGAAGCAGGTGGGCGTCATGCCCGAGGACCTCGCGCTGTTCGACCGCCTCACCGCGGTCGAGACGCTCGTCTTCATCGGCCGCGTGCACGGGCTCGATCCGGCGACCATCGATACGCGCACGGGCGAGCTGCTCGAGGTGATGTCGCTCACCGGCGCGCGCAACGATCTCGTGGCCGACTTCTCGCACGGCATGCGCAAGAAGCTCGCGCTCGCGGCCGCGCTGCTGCCGGGCCCGCGCCTGCTCTTTCTCGACGAGCCCTTCGAGGGCATCGACGCGATCGCCTCGCGGCAGATCAAGGATCTGCTGACGGCGTTCGTCGGCCGCGGCGGCACCATCTTCCTCACGTCGCACATCCTCGAAATCGTCGAGCGGCTCTGCGATCACATCGGCGTCATCGCCGACGGCCGCATCGTCGCGCAGGGCACGCTGGCGTCGCTGCGGGAAGGCCGCGCGGGCCAGTCGCTCGAGCAGCTGTTCGTCGGCCTCGTCGGCGGCCCCACGGAAACCGCCATCTCACTCGACTGGCTCTGATGACGCGGTTCCTGCGCGCGTGGGGCTGGCTGCGCTGGCGCACGTTCATGAACGCCATCGAGCGCAGCGAGCGCGCCGACCGGCTGGCGCGCTTCTCGCGCGCGGCCGAGGCGCTCGGCCCCGTGGTCGTCGCGGTGCTGATGATTCCGTCGGCCATCCTCGCGCTTGGCCTCGGCGCGGCCGCCGGCTACGGCATGGGCGCCGGCGCCGCCTGGGGCACACCGCTGATGCACGCGCTCCGCATCGCCCTGTTCCTCGCGATGGTGTTCGTCGTGCTGGGGCCGCTGATGCTGCCGTCGGGGCGCGGACTGGCGTCGCTGCCCCGCCTGCTGCTGCTGCCGGTGTCGCACCGATCGCTTTTTGCCGGCGAGCTGCTCGGCGGGCTCGCCGACCCGTGGACGCTGCTCGCCTCGCTCGCCGTCCTGATGGTGCCGGTGGGCGCGCTCGTTGCCGGGGACGTGCCACTGGCGGTTGTGTCTGCCGCCGGGGCGATCCTGCTGGTGGCCGCGCTCGTGGCGCTCGGCGCGTTCTTCGGCGCGCTGCTCCACATGCTGATGCGCGACCGCAAGCGCGGCGAGTGGATCGCCGTGCTGATCTTCACGCTGCTGCCGATGGCCGCCATCGCGCCGAGCCTGATCGCCGGCGCCGGCGCCGCCAGGCAAGGTGACGCGTGGGAAGAGGAATTCGAGGCGCGCATGGGCGCGATGATGGAGCAGCCCGCCAACGGCGCGCTGGCGATGTTTCCCGGCGAGCTGTTCGTCGCGACCTCCGCGCGGGTCGCCGGCCTGTCGCCAGGGACGGCTGCGGTGCCGCTGGCCGGGCTCACCGCGATGGCGGGGCTTGCCATGGCCGGCGGATGGACCATCTGGAAGCGCACGATCGACCGCGGCGGGATCTCGCGAGGCCGCGCGAAGCCGCTACGAGCGGGCGCAGGTGCCCCCTCGTCGCTGCCGATGATGCGCACGCCCGCGCGCGCGATCGCGTTCAGCTTTCTCCAGCACGTGCTGCGCACGGCCCGGGGCCGCACGACCGTCCTGCCGACGCTGATCATGACGGCCGTCCTTGCCGTGCTCGTCGCCGCGAAGGACGGCGCCACGCTGGGCGCCATCCCGCTGCGCGACGGCTACTCGGTGGCCGTCTTCGGGGTGGCCATGGCGTTTCTCACCGTCGTGCAGCTCTGGATGAACCAGTTCGCGGTCGACAAGGCGGGCCTCACGATGCTGTGCCTGCAGCCGCTGACGACGCGGCAGCTGCTGCGAGGCAAGATGGCCGGGGCGGCGGTGCTGATCCTCGGCATCGTCGCGCTCCCGCTCGCGGCCGGTCTGCTGCTCGGCAGCGAGCGCTCGGCGGCGCACTGGATCGTGCTCGTCCTCGGCGCGGTCGCCGCCTTCGTGCTGATCGCGCCGCTGGCCGCGATCCTGTCGGCCGTCTTCCCGAAGCACGTCGACATGGGCAGCATCGGCCAGAAGAGCAACGCCCATCCCGCCGCGGGCCTCGCCGGCGGCCTGCTCATCTTCGCGTCGGGCGGCCCCGCCGTGGCGGCCGGCCTCGTCGGCTTCCGTCACTTCCAGAGCGGCGGGACGGCAGTCGGCCTCGCCAGCGCGTGGCTCGCGGTTGCCCTGCTGCTGCACTGGGTATTCTGGAAAGTGGCCGTGCGAACGTTCGACAACCGCCGCGAAACGCTCATCGCCGTCGCGACAGGACGATGACAGAAGGGCAAAGGGCATAGGGCAGAGGGCAAAGGAACAGATAGGAAAGAGGGAAAAGGGAGAGGGAAAAGGGACAAGGGACAAGGGCCGCCCCGTCCGGCGCGGCTCTGCCGGCCCCGCTCTCGTGCCTTGCCCCTTTACCTTTTCCCTTTCCCCTATGTTTTCCTTTGCCCTTTGCCCTGTGCCCTTTGCCCTGTTCCCGCTGCTAGCCCGTTTCTTGCAGCGGGGCCGGTCATGGCGACACACACATCAGTCTGGCGCGAGGGACACGACCGCGAGCCCAACCCTGCCCTGTCATCCGATGTCACGACGGACGTCTGCGTCATCGGCGCCGGCATCGCCGGGCTGTCGACCGCCGTGGAGGCGGCGCTTGCCGGCCTGCGGGTGACCGTGATCGACGCGGCATCGGTTGGCGCGGGCGAAACCAGCGCCACCAGCGCGCACCTGACCAACGTCTTCGACACCGGCTTCACGTATGTCGAGCGCCACGCTGGCCTCGAGTCCACGCGCCTGGCTGCCAATGCGCACATGGCCGCCATCGGCCGCATCGAGGAGCTCTCGGCGGCGCACGGCATCGCGTCCGGGTTCCAGCGCGTCAACGGGTATCTGTTCGCGCACGACGCGCCGGCCGACAGCGGCATCGACGAAGAGCTCGACGTCGCGCACCGCTGCAACGAGCCGTCCTGGAAGCCGGAGCGGCTGCGCGAATCACCGGTCGGCCCGAAGGGGCGCGCGGCGCTGCGCTTTCCCAATCAGGGCATCTTTCACCCGCTCGCGTACCTTCACGGTCTGGTCCACGTGCTCGAAGCCAACGGCGGCGCGCTGTACGAAGACACGCGCGCGACGTCCGTCCAGTCGGGCGAACCGGCGCGCGTCGAGACGGCCGGCGGCCCCACCGTGACCGCGCGCTTCGTGGTCGTCGCCACCAACAGTCCGATGAACGATCTCGTCGCCATGCACACGAAGCAGGCGCCGTATCACACGTACGTCGTCGGCATGCCGGTGGCACCTGGCTCGGTCGAGCCGGCGCTCTACTGGGACACGGAAGACCCGTTCCACTATGTGCGGCTGCTGCCCGGCGGCGCGAAAGACGGCGACGACCTGCTGATTGTCGGCGGAGAGGATCACAAGGCCGCGCACGAATCCGACTGCGACGCGCGCTGGCAGAAGCTCGAGACGTGGGCGCGGCGGCACTTCCCCGGCGCAAAGGAGCCGCAGTGGCTCTGGTCGGGTCAGGTGATGAACTCGATCGACGGGCTCGGCTTCTTCGGCCGCAATCCGATGGACACGCCCAACATCTTCATCGCGACCGGCGACACCGGCATGGGCCTGACGGGCGGCGCGCTGGCCGGGATGATCATCCGCGACCTGATGCTCGGCCGCGCCAATCCCTGGGCCGAGGTGTTCGATCCGTCCCGCAAGCCGGTGACGGCACTGGCGGAATTCGTCAAGGAACAAATCGACGTCGCGACACAGTATGCCGACTGGCTGACGCCCGGCGAGGTCGACGACATCAACGCCATCGGACGCAACGCGGGCGCGATCCTGCGCAAGGGCGCGCGCAAGTACGCGGTCTCGCGGAGCGCGCAGGGCAAAGTCACCTGCCTCTCCGCCGTCTGCACGCATCTCGGGTGCCTCGTCGGCTGGAACCCCGCGGCATCGACCTGGGACTGCCCCTGCCACGGCTCGCGCTTCCGCCCCGACGGCAGCGTCATCCACGGCCCGGCATCGAAGCCGCTGGAGGAGATAGCAGAAGAAGATCTGGGAAACGTAAATGGTAAATCGTAAATAGCATCGTCGACGCTTTCAGACGCGCGGGCTCGGTGCGGCCGGAATTTCGTCGGGACGATGGCGGCGGAGGCGAGCGTACGCGGCAGAGACGTTCGCCCCAAACAACAGAATGACCGCTGAAAGGTACACCCAGAGCAGGAACACCACGACGAACGTCACCTGGCCGTGAATGGCGGTCAACCTCGACATGTCGCGCAGGTACAGCGAGAACCCCGCAAGCGCCCCGCGCCACAGCAAGCCGGCGAGAAACGCCCCGATCCAGACGTCGCGGAAGTGCACCTTCGCGTTCGGCACGAAGTAGTAGATCAGCGCCGTGATGGCGACGAACAGCGCCGTCGTCGACCAGTCGAGGATCAGGCCGCGCAGCACTTCGAGCCCCGGCGCGCTCGCGACGACGTGCGCGAACCAGCTGGCGCCGGCAATCTTGATGGCGCTCACGAGCAGCAGGCCGACGAGCAGCAGCACGCTGGCCGCCACGAGCATCAGGAACGAGATGAGCTTGTGCTTGAGGAACGTCGGCTGCTTTTCGACGCCCCAGGCGTGATTGATGGCCGACGTCAGCGCGCCGAACACGCCCATTGACGCCCAGATGAGCAGCACGGCGCCGGCCGCGCCGATGCGGAAGCTCGGAAGGTTGGCAAGCTGGTCCTTGACGAACGGAAACTCGCGCGGAAAGTACCGGAAGACGAAATCGAGCACGGCGGAGCTCTCGGCGTAGGGCACCGTCACGGCGCCCAGGATGGCGAGCGCCAGCAGCAGGAAGGGAAACAGCGACAGGAGCGCGTAGTACGCGATCGACGCCGCGAACGTCAGGCTCTCGCTGCTGTAGAAGTCGACGCTGCCCTTGACGATCGAAAGGCCGCCGAGCCGTACTTCGCGCCAGATCCGGCGCCCCCAGCGCCGAAAGTGGGACACGGGGAGATCATACCGGCGAAAAATGGGGACAGTCCCCATTTTCCGGCTGGTCTGGACCGGAAAATAGGGACAGTCCCCGATTTTTCGCGCCTACGCGCCTCGCGAGCGCTGCCAGGCGGCCGTGGCCTCGCGCGCCAGCCAGGGGCCGCCCGCGACGATGGCCGTGCGGCCAAGCTTCAGCGCCGTGCGCCGCAGCACGGAGTTCCGCAGCATGAGCAGCGCCGCCGCGGCGCCGGCCACGCCGAGGATGATGTTGGCCGTCTTTTCCGCGTTCTCTCTGGTCATGGCCGGGTTAGAACTCCGTGCTGGTCGACGGCGTGTCGACGCCGCCCGCCGAGTAGCCCGCCGTGCCCGTCGATCCGGCAGTCGAGCCCACCGTGCGGTTGTACATCTCGCTGACCTTGCCCGACGCATCGCTCACCTTGCGCGACGCCGCCGTGTAGCCTTCCGCCGCGCGATCGCGCAGGCGCGTGGCCTGATCGCCCAGCTGGTGACGCAGCTCGGAGCCCGGCTTCGGCGCCAGAAGCATCCCGAGACCGGCGCCCAGCACCGCGCCCGCGATGAGACCCATTACGAACGCACCGCCGCCGCCCGCCTCGTCATCGAACCGATCGTATTCGTACGCCATCAGAATCCTCCTTCTCGGACCTGCCGAGTTCCGTCATCATCGAGATGGCCGCGCTCGCCCATCGGCACGACCCGGGCAGGACCCGGAACCGCCGTTGGATCGTGCGCGAGCCGTGAATGTCTCGAGCGGCCGTTGCCGCCGCTCTCTTCCGTCGTCAGCGCGTTGACGAGCGCCGCGCGAAGGCCGGTGACCGCGCCCGACACCTTGTGCACGGTGTCCGAGACGCTCGATGTCACGCCCGTGGTCGCGTGCGTGACGCGGCCGACGGTGTCGTCAATCGCCGCCTCGACGCGCTCGGCGCGCTTGTGGACGCGATCGGTCATCTGGTGCACGCGGTCGACCACGCTGTCGACTTTCGCCGCGATCGGCTTGATCCGCTTTTCGTCGATCTCCCGCATCGTCGTGGTCGCCAGGCGATAGATCTTCCAGCCCGCGATGCCCAGTCCGATGATCAGCAGGCCCTGAAGCACGCTGACCATGGCAATCACGAACAGCCAGGTATTGGTCGTGTCGAGTGTTGCCGGCATGGTGTTCCTTTGTTAATGTTAATGCGACTGCGGCGGCCGCTCTCCGGCGCGCGACACGTCGTTGGCAATTTCCTGCAGGGACGCCCAGCCTTCGCCGGCCGCCTCACGGGCCTTGTGCACGGTGCCCTGCATGCGGTGAAGCTCGCTCAGAAAATCGTCGAGCTTCGGCTCGAGCTGCATGCGGAAGCGGCGGCCTCCCTCGGTTAGATACAGATAGCCCCACATCCCGCCGACGACGGCCCCGATGGCTGAGGCCCAGCACACACGATTCGCGTCAGTCACAGTCGTGTCCCTCCCGTTTCCGGGGCAGATCAGCTTCAAACCCCGTGCCGTCGGCGCAGGCTCCTCAATAGGAAGGACCGCCGAACTCAGCAGTGCTCAGCGGTCCGTCTTGAGGAAAATCGCGATGGCGATGCCGTCCCAGGTGCCACTGGCGGGGCTGCCAGGGGCCTGATCGCCGAGCGGCATGATGCCGATGCGGGTCATATCAAGCTGGATGCGGCTCACCAGGTATTCGCGCGCGGCCGACGCCCGGCGCCGGCTCAGGATGTAGCGCTCGTCATGGGTGGGCGCCACGGCGTACCCCTCGATCACGATGGGCGAATCGGGGGGATGCTTGAGAAAGTCGGACATCGCCGACTCCAGGCGCGTCCGGCCCTCATCGGTGAGCACTTCCTGGCCCTGCTCGTTGCCGGCGAACAACACGTCGCTCCGCAGCCAGACCCGGACGACGCGGCGGTCGCGGCTCTCGAGCGCGCCGGCGCGATACTCGTCGATCGGAATGTCGTCCAGGTCGTAGTAGCCGCGGCGCTCGAAGAACCCGCGGAAGAAGAAATTCCGCTTCAGCGCCTCCGAGCTTTCACTCAGATCGGCCATGGCTTCGCGCGCGCTCGAGAGCGTCTGCCGCAGATCGGCGATCGCGCCCTGCACCGGACCGGTGTTGGTGCGCAGCTCGCTCACGAGCTGTTTGGCCTGATCGGCCGCGTCGTTGACCTTGCTGATGACGCCGTCCGCCTCGGCAAGCAGCTTGTTGGCGCGGTCGTACAGCTCGGTGTCGTTCACGAGCTTCCCCGCCGTGCCTTTGCCCGACCTGACGTCCTTCACGATCAGCCCGAGATCCTGGACGATGACCTCGCCCTTGCCCAGGATGGTCTGGAGCTCGCGCTCGAGGCCGACCATGATGCGATTGGCTTCGGCCATGGTGTCGGTCACGCCAGACAGAGCGGTGTTGATCGACGTCTGAATCTGCCCGATGACGTCGTTCAGCGCCTGCAGCGTCGTGCCCGCCTGGCTGAGCAGGTCGCTGAAGTCGTAGAGGTCCGATCCCTGGATCGTCGAGCCGTCGGGCGCCTGCGGGGCCGCGTCGGTGCCGGCCTCGATCTGGATGAACTTGTTCCCCACCAGGCCGTCGGTCTGGATGGACGCCACGGAGTCGGTGCGCACCAGCCCGCGCAGATCCTCGAGCACGCGCAGCTTCAGGCGGAACTGCTCGCTCGGATTGCGCGGCACGCGAATCTCGGCGACCTCGCCGGCATCCGCGCCCGCGACCCGGACGATGGCGCCCTTCTGGATGCCGCCGAGGCGCGAGAACTCCGTGTAGATCTCGAAGTCGCGCGCGAACAGCGCGCGGCGATCGCCGATCATGAACAGCCCGAGCGCGAACAGCAGCCCGGCCATCACCACGAACATGCCCACGAACGCCAGGCGGCTCGTCGTCTGCTGTCGGCGGCGCGCGGCCGGGCCGCGGTTGCGCGCGCGCGGGTCGCGCGCGGCGGCCGTGCCGCGATCATCGGCTGTGCCGGTGTCAGGTGCCCGTTCGTCGGTCGCCATCCGCTAGCCCGATCCCTTCGACTTCATGAACGCGCGCACGAGGGGCAGCTCCGATCCATCCAGCGACTCGGCGGTGCCTTCCGCCACGATTTTTCCCTGATCGAGGACCATCAGCCGCTTCCCGATCTTCCGCGCGCTGGGAATGTTGTGCGTGACGACCACCAGCGTCGTCCCGCGCTCGTCGCGCAGCTCGCGCAGCAGTTCGTCGATCTCCTCCGCCGTGATCGGATCGAGGCCCGCGCTGGGCTCGTCGACGAGCAGGATGGACGGGTCGAGCGCCATCGCGCGCGCCAGCCCCACGCGCTTCCGCATGCCGCCCGACAGATCCGCCGGCATCTTGTCGTAGTCGGTTTCCAGGCCGACTTCCGCCAGCTTCTCGCGGACGATCTCGTCGATTTCCGCGTCGCTGCAGTCGGTGTGGCGCCGCAGCGGAAACGCCACGTTCTCGCCGACTGAAATCGAATCGAACAGCGCGGAGTTCTGGAAGAGGAAGCCGAGCCGCTGCCGGATCTCGCCCAGCACGTGCCGCGGGGCGTCGGTGACTTCCTCACCCTCCACGAACACCCGGCCGGCATCGGGCGTCATCAGCCCCATGATCGTCTTGAGCGTCACGCTTTTCCCCGTGCCGCTCTTCCCGAGCACGCACACCGCTTCGCCGGGCTGGATCGCGAACGAGACGTCGTCGAGCACCACGAGGCCGCCGAGCACCGTGGTGACGTGGTCGAACGCGACGGCGGGAGGTGTCGTCTCGCTCATCGCACCGACGGGAACATGACGAAAATGGCCTGCACCAGCAGGACGTTGGCCACGATCAGGAGGATCGACGACAGCACCACGCTCTGGGTCGAGGCGCGCCCGACTCCCTCGGTGCCCTGCGTGGCGTTGAAGCCGAGCCATGACGATGCCGTCGCGATGATGAACCCGAACACCATCGTCTTCAGCGTGGAGGGGACGAACGTCGGAAAGTCGATCATCGCGAACGCGCGCTGCATGTAGAGCTGCAGCGACATGCCGCTGACGAGCGACTCGGCGAAGTACCCGCCGAGGATGCCGGCGAAATTGAGAATGGTCGTGAGCAGCGGTAATGCGATGATGCAGGCCGCGACGCGCGTCACGACGAGATAGCGGAACGAGTCGACTCCCGAGGCTTCGAGCGCGTCGATCTGCTCCGTCACGCGCATCGCGCCCAGCTCGGCGCCGATGCCGGCCCCGATGCGGCCCGCGAGCAGCAGCCCGGCCGTCAGCGGTCCCGTCTCGCGCACCAGCGCCATCGCAAGGCCGGCCGGAATCATCGTCTCGGCGCCGAAGCGCTCGAGGGTCGCGCGCGTGTGCATCGACAGGACGACGCCGACGGCAAGGCCCGAGACGGCGAGCAGCGGCGCGGAGCGGGCGCCGAGCTCGAACAGGTGGCGGGTGATTTCAGCGAATTCGTACGGCGGACGGAACAGGTCGCGGAGCGCGCGGCCCGCGAACAGCGTGAGGCTGCCGACCGAAGTCATCCGTGACGAAACGGCGGCGGCAGCCCGAGCAGTCAATGGCCGAGCTGATTGCAAGGTTCAGACCCATCCGTAGGGCGCTGCGCAGGGACCGGCGTTATGCCTGTCCCTGTTCACGCCCCGCTGAGACGGCGCGCGGCCTGGCGCCGTCGATGATCCCGTGTTTCTTCATCTTGCTGTAGAGCGTGGGCCGGTAGAGGCCCAGAATCTGCGCCGCCTCCTGCTTGTTCCAGTTGGTGCGCTGCAGCGTCTGCAGGATCGCCATCTTCTCGATTTCGGCAAGCGTGCGGTGCGTCGGCACCTGGAAGTCGGTGGGCTCCGGCGTCACCGAGCGCATCGCCTCGGGAAGGTCGTTCACCGTGATCTCGTTGCCCTTGGCGACGAGGACGCCCCGTTCGATGATGTTTTCGAGCTCGCGCACGTTGCCGGGCCACCGGTGGCGGATCAGCAGGTGGTAGACCGCCGGCTGGATCGACTTGATATTGCGCTGGTGGCGCTGGCGGTACTTCTCGAGGAAGTGCTCGCACAGCAGCGGGATGTCCTCGGTGCGCTCGCGCAGCGGCGGCACGCGCACCGTGATGGTGTTGATCCGGAAGTACAGATCCTCGCGCACCTTGCCGTCGCGCAGCGCGGCGTCGAGGTCGATGTTCGTCGCGCAGATGAGCCGGAAGTCCACCCGCACCAGCCGGTCGCTGCCGATCGGGCGGTATTCGCGCTCCTGCAGCACGCGCAGCAGCTTGGTCTGCAGGTAGGACGGCATCTCGCCGATCTCGTCGAGCAGCAGCGAGCCGCCCTCGGCCAGCTCGAACAGGCCTTCCTTGTCGGTGGTCGCGCCGGTGAACGCTCCACGCTTGTAGCCGAACAGCTCCGACTCGATCAGGTCCTTCGGGATCGCCGCGCAGTTGATCTTGATGAAGGGCCCGCGCGCCCGCTTGCTGTTGATGTGCACGGCATTGGAGATGAGCTCCTTGCCGGTGCCGTTCTCGCCCTGGATGAGGATATTCGCGTCGCTCGACGCGACGCTTTCCACCAGCTCGAGCGCCTCGTGCATCGTGCGGCTCTTGCCGATGATGTTCCTGAATCCGGCGCGGCTCTCGAGCGTGCGACGCAGCTGCTGGTTCTCGCCGAGCAGCTCGCGGCGCTCGAGCGCGCGCTCGAGGCGCACCAGCAGGTGGTCGGGCTCGATGGGCTTGGGAATGAAATCGAAGGCGCCGTGCTTGGTGGCCTCCACGGCCTTCGCAATCGTGCCGTGGCCGCTGATCACGAGCACTTCGATGTCGGGCCGCTCGCCCTTGAACTTCTTCAGCAGCTCGAGCCCGTCGATGTCGGGCAGCACCATGTCGGTGATCACCACGTCGGGCTTCCAGGTCTTGAAGATCTCCTCGCCCCGCGATCCGACCATGGCGGTCTTCAGCTCGTACCCCGCATGCTCGAGCAGCATCTTCATGAAGTCCAGAATCTGCGGCTCATCGTCGATCGCCAGCACGCGGGCTTTCCGCTTCTGCTGCTGCTCTGCCATACCGTCAGGCATTATTACACAAGGGGCCAGGCGCGTCCGTCCACCGACAACTGTTCGCAAACAATACGGAATTTCCCGGTAATTCCCTCAGCTATAATCGCGCGATGTCAGACCGCTATGCCGCTCAGCTTGGGAGCTACCGGCGAAGTGTTCCGATCTGGTCGGCCGAGCTTCGGGACGATTCGGACGCCGAAGGCACCTGCCGGCTGCCGGCTGACGGCGCCCCGATGGCCTGCGAACGCTGCGGCAACGCGATGTACCGCATGCACGCGGTGTGGCGCTGCCCCAGGTGCCGTTTCAAGACCGACTGCTGCGGCTGGTAGCCGGGGCCGCACATGACGAAACTTCCAACGCACATCCGCACCGATTCCGCCGAGTTCAAGGACAACGCCGCGCGCTTGCGCGCGCTCGTCGACGAGCTGCGCGCCCGCTCCGAAACGGCGCGCCAGGGCGGCGGCCCGAAGTACATCGAGCGCCATCGCGCCCAGGGCAAGATGCCGGTGCGCGAGCGCGTAGAAACCCTGCTCGACGAGGGCTCGCCCTTCCTGGAGTTGTCGCCGCTGGCCGCGTGGGACATGTACGACGGCGACGCGCCCGCCGCGGGCATCGTCACCGGCATCGGCCGGGTGTCGGGCCGCGAAGTGCTCATCGTCGCCAACGATGCCACCGTCAAGGGCGGGACCTACCTGCCTCTGACGGTCAAGAAGCACGTGCGCGCCCAGGAAGTCGCGCTGCAGAACCGGCTGCCGTGCATCTATCTGGTGGATTCGGGCGGCGCGTTCCTGCCGCTGCAGGCCGAGGTCTTTCCCGACCGCGATCACTTCGGCCGCATCTTCTTCAATCAGGCGCGCATGTCGGCCGAGCGCATCCCGCAGATCGCGGTCGTCATGGGCTCCTGCACGGCCGGCGGCGCGTACGTGCCGGCGATGTCCGACGAGGCGATCATCGTCAAGGGGACCGGCACGATTTTCCTGGGCGGACCTCCGCTCGTGAAAGCCGCGACCGGTGAAGAGGTCACCGCCGAGGAGCTGGGCGGCGCCGACGTGCACACGCGCCTGTCGGGCGTGGCCGACTACTTTGCCGAAGACGATGCGCACGCGCTGGAGCTGGCGCGCACGGTGGTCAGTACGCTGAACACGGTCAAGGTGATGCCGGCCGACATCGTGGCGCCGGCGCCTCCGGCGTACGACCCGCAGGAGATCTACGGTGTGGTCAACACGGACCCGCGCAAGCCGTATGACGTGCGCGAGGTGATCGCGCGAATGGTGGACGAGTCGCGCTTCGACGAGTTCAAGGCGCGGTACGCGACGACGGTGATCACGGGCTTCGCGCGCCTGCACGGCGTGCTCGTGGGCATCATTGCCAACAACGGCGTGCTGTTCTCCGAGTCGGCGCTGAAGGTCACACACTTCATCGAGCTGTGCAACCTGCGCGGGATCCCGCTGGTCTTCCTGCAGAACATCACGGGCTTCATGGTGGGCCGGCAGTACGAGCGCGGCGGCATCGCGAAGGACGGCGCCAAGATGGTGCACGCGGTGGCCAACTCGGTGGTGCCGAAGTTCACGGTGATCGTGGGCGGCTCGTTCGGCGCGGGCAACTACGGCATGTGCGGCCGCGCCTACGAGCCGCGGCTGCTGTGGATGTGGCCGAACGCGCGCATCTCGGTGATGGGCGGCGAGCAGGCGGCGTCGGTGCTTGCCACCGTCAAGCGCGACCAGCTCGCGCGCGAAGGCAAGACGTTCAGCGCGGAGGAGGAAGCCGCGCTGCGCCAGCCGATCCTCGACAAGTACGACACCGAAGGCTCGCCGTACTACTCGACGGCGCGGCTGTGGGACGATGGAATTCTGGATCCGGCGGCGACGCGCGAGGCCCTGGCCCTCGGCATCTCGGCCGCCTTCAACGCGCCCATTCCTCCGCCGAAGTTCGGCGTGTTCCGCATGTAAATCATTAGATCCCACATCATCAAGTCTCAAATGCCTACGATTGCCGTCACCTCCGGCCCGTTCGTCACCGTCACCCTGAACCGGCCCGAGGTGCGCAACGCCTTCAACGAAGAGCTCATCGCGGACCTGACGTCGTGGGCCGAAGAGGCGGCGCGGACGCCGGGGATCCGGGCGGCGGTGCTGCGCGGCGCGGGCAGGACGTTCTGCGCGGGCGCCGACGTGAACTGGATGGCGAAGACCGTCACCTACACGCGCGAGCAGAACCTGGAGGATGCGCGGCGGATGCGGCGCATGTTCGAGCGGCTCGACGAGCTGCCTTTCCCCGTCATCGGGCGTGTGCACGGCGCGGCGCTCGGCGGAGGCGCCGGCCTGGCGGCGATCTGCGACATGGTGGTGGCGGCCGCCGACGCGACGTTCGGCTTCACCGAAGTGAAGCTCGGCATCCTGCCGGCCGTGATCTCGCCGTTCGCGCTTCGCAAGATTGGGGTCTCCGCGGCGCGCGAGCTGTTCCTCACCGGCGCCCGCTTCAGCGCGATGCGCGCGAAGGAGATCGGCCTCGTCCACGCCGTCGTCACGGACGCGGAGCTGGATGATGCGGTCGATGCGTTCCTGCGGGAGATTGGCACGGCGGCGCCGGAAGCCGTGCGCGAGGCGAAGCGGCTGATCCGCGACGTCGCCGGCCGCGTGGCCAACGAAGCGGACATCACGACCGAAGCGATCGCCGCGCGCCGCGTCTCGGCCGAGGGCCAGGAAGGGCTCGGGGCCTTTCTCGAGAAGCGCAAGGCCCGGTGGATCTCGGACACGTAAATCGGACCCCGGCCGCGCGATAGGGCGCTCGGGCAAGTCCGTCGCCGCGCCGCGTAGCTCGACGATCTCTGCTCGCATGTACAAGCACGGCGCCGCGCCGGACCTGCCACTCGCGCTCAGCGCGGTCGATGATCGCGCGCAGGTGCGGTGTCCGGCGTTCCGACGCGACGGCGTTAAAAAGAGAGCGGGGGGACCGCTCTTTGGCCCGACTCGCCTCGCCGGCGCGGCGGAATGCCGGACACCGCACCGCAGCGCCGACAAGCGCGCGTCGGCGAGCGGCCACGCGCCTTCTAGATCACGAACCGCCCGATGGTCATCACGAGCGTGAGGATGACGATGAAGCCGAGGATGTCGAGCATGATTCCGTGCCGCATCATCTGCGTGATCGGGACGTGGCCCGAGCTGTAAACGATGGCGTTGGGCGGCGTGGAGATGGGCATCATGAAGCCCATGGACGCGCCGAGCGTGGCGCCGAGGGCGGGTTCGAGCGGCGACACGCCGGCGGCGGTCGAAACGGCGATGGCGATGGGCACGATGATCGTCGCCGACGCGGTGTTCGAAGCCGTTTCGCTCATCAGAATGGCGACGGCGGTGAAGACGGCCGTCAGCAGCAGCGGCGACGGCTGATCCATCGCGCCGGCCAGCGCGCGGCCCATCGCGGCGGCCAGGCCCGTCGCGTCGGCGAGCGCGCCCATCGAGAGGCCGCCGCCGAACAGCAGCACGATGCCCCAGTCGATGCGCGAGGCTTCCTCCCAGGAGATCGTGAAGCGTCGCGACGCCCAATGCACGGGCAGCAGGAACAGCAGGATCGCGCCAATCATGGCCGCGATCGCTTCAGGAACGAGCGCCGAGTACGCGCGGGCCGCGTCGCTCGCCCCGTAACCGGTGATGGCGAAAAGGCCCGGCAGCAGCCACAGGAACACGGTCGTGAAAAACGCGATCATGACGTTGCGCTGGCCCCTGGTGACCGGACCGAGCCGGCGCAGCTCCTCGCGCACCAGCTCCGCGCCGCTCTCGCCGAATGTGAGTCCGCGCACGGCGACCAGATGGAAGATCGCGAACAGGCCGGCCAGCACGATGGCCGCGATCGGCAGGCCTATCAGCATCCAGCGATCGAACGTAATGTCGATGCCCGCCTGCTGCCGCAGCAGCGCGATGCCTATGAGGTTTGGCGGCGAGCCGACGGGCGTGGCCAGCCCGCCGATCGACGCGGCAAACGCCGTCATCAGCATCATGGCCATCGCGTAGCGCCGCACTGCCGGCTCGCCCTCCCGTCCCGCCGCCAGGTGGCCGACGACGGCGAGGCCCAGCGGGAACATCATGGCCGTCGTGGCGGTGTTGCTGATCCACATCGAGATGAGGGCGGCCACCGACCCGTACGCGACGAGAATGCGGCCCGGGCTACGTCCGACCGCCTTGAACGACAGCGCGGTGAACGCGATCCGGCGATCGAGGCCGTGCACGAACATCGCCTGGGCGAGCATGAAGCTGCCGATGAAGAGAAAGATGATGGGATCGGCGAACGGCGCGAAGACGGCGCGCACCGGGGCCACGGCGAGCAGCACCGCGAGCACCGGGCCGATCAGCGCCGTCACGGCAAGCGGCAGCGCCTCGGTGACCCAGAGGACGACCATCAGGGTCAGAATCGCGGCCAGCCGGTGCGCCGCAGGCGACAACCCGGGCATGGGCAGCAGCAGCACGACGGCAAACAGCAGGGGGCCGAGCACCATACCGGCGGTGCGGCGGCGGCGATTGAACCGCTCCTCGGCCGGCGAGTATGCCTCGACCGAGTCGAACGCCTCGTCGGGCCTGATCAGTCCGCGAGCCACTCGCCGTCCATGGTGAGCTCGGCCCACCCGGTAAGGAACAGGTCCTCGTCCGTCCACTCCACGCGCTGCTCGCCTCCCGGCGACGCGATGGTCGCGTCGCGGGCGGCGCCGCCGTGGGCGGCCGCGGCCACCGCCGCCGCGCACGCGCCGGTGCCGGAGGCGGACGTGGGCCCGACGCCGCGCTCCCAGATCAGAATCCGCACGAAGTCGGGCCGCTCGACCTCGGCGAGCTCCACGTTCGTGCCTTCCGGGAACGCGGGATGGGTGGCGAGCGCGCGCGCGATGCCGTGCAGCCGCTCCCCGGTCGGCGGTCCCAGCACGACACATTGCGGATTCCCGACGCGCAGCGTGACGACGTCGAGCGGCGAGCCGAGCACGTCGAGGGTCTGCAGGCGGATGTCGGTCGGCGCGCCCATCGACGCGCGGAACGTGTAGCGCGCGCCCTCGCGCGCAAGCAGCGTCAGCCGCTTCTCTCCCGCCTCCGTGTCCACAACGACGTCACGGGCGCCGGGGTGGCGCGTCGCGAGCAGCACCGCGAGGCAGCGCACGCCGTTGCCGGACACCTCTGAGCGGCTCCCGTCCGCATTGAGGAGCCGCATCGTCGTTCGGTGTTCGGGGGTTCGGGGGTTCGGGTGTTCAGCGTAGACAATCAGCCCGTCAGCGCCGATACCGCGGTGCCGGTCGCACATGCGGCGCGCCAGGTCCGGCCGATCGATGCCGGGCGGCAGCGTCGACTCCTCCACGAGCAGGAAGTCGTTGCCGTAGGCGTGGGCTTTCGTGACGCGCATTATTTGCGGCAGAAGGCCAGCAGATGCCAGCCGAAGCGGCGCACGGCCGCGCGCGGCAGGGCGTTGAAGGTGCCGACGAAAAACGTATTGAAGAGCGTCCCCTTCCAGCCTTTGTGGAGCCGCGACTTCACGGGGAACCGCTCGTACACCACGCGCACGCTGCTGAAGCCGCGGAGGAGCGCCGTGAACTCGCCCGGCGCGAACTTCCGCAGCACCGGCGCGCCCTCGTGTTCGAGATCCACGCGCATCAGCTTCGACAGCGCGTTGAGCCACGAGCGGCGGTTGTAGGCCTGGAAGATCGCCTCGCCGCCCGGCTTCAGCACGCGGCGGCACTCGTCGACCACGCGCTGCGTGTCGTTCGAGTACTGAATGACGCCGTGCGCGAAGACCAGGTCGAACGTCCCGTCCTCGAACGGCAGCTGCTCGGCGTCGGCCACGCGCAGCTCCACGTCGACGCCCTGATACGCGGCGTTCTTGCGGGCCAGCTCGATGGCGCCCGGCGCGATGTCGACGCCGGTGGCGACGGCGCCGCCTCTCGCGAACCGCATCAGGTCGACACCCGTTCCGCAGCCCACGTCGAGCACCTTTTTGCCCTTCATGCCGTCAAACGGGACGAGGCGCAGCAGGTGGTGCAGCTTGTCGAAGTGGTACTCGTCGAGATCGGCAAAGAACCCCGGCGAGCCGGCCGGATGGCTCGAAATCTCGAGATCGTGGATGTGCGTGTCCCAGTACTCGCGCACGCGCGCGTTCGCGTCAGTCACCGGGCACTACTATAAGATGTCCACGGCTCCGCCGCGCGAACGGGCGCTCGGGCAGGCCGCGCGACAGGCGCTGGTGAGGCCGCGCGACAGAGCGCTCGGCTAGGTCCGTCGCTGCGTCGCGTAGCTCGGCGAACCTCTGCTCGCATGTACAAGCACGACGCCGCGCCGGACCTAGCACTCGCGCTCAGCGCGGCCCGGTGTCGCGAGCCTAGCCGGATGCGGGGTGATTGCTGCGCAATCCGTCGGAGGCGGGCCGCTCTACGCTTGGACTTATAGGCCCGCCGACCGGATTGCGAAGCAATTACCCCGCGTCCGGCGTACGCGAGTGCCCGCACCCCGCCGGCGCGAAGGAATACCCGACCAAGCGCCGATCACCAGCGGAGACCAGATGTAATGACACGCGATCTCGATCGACTCGGCTCCGAACAGTTCGACCTGCTCGTGATCGGCGGGGGCATTCACGGGCTCGCGGCCGCGTACGACGCGGCGGGCCGGGGGCTGCGCGTGGCGCTGGTCGAGCGCGACGACTTCGGCAGCGGCGCCAGCTTCAATCATCAGCGCACGGTGCACGGCGGCCTGCGCGCGCTGCAGCGCGCCAGCCTGCGGCGCGTGCGCGAGGGCATCCGCGAGCGCCGCACCTTCGCGCGCATCGCGCCGCACTACGTCACGCCCTTCCCCTTCATCACCGGCATCTACGGCGGCCTCACGCGCGGGCGCCTCGCCATGAAGGCCGCCCTTCGCGTGTACGACGCGATCGGCCGCTCGCGCAACGCAGGCGTCAGCCAGGAGCTGCACCTCCCCGCGTCCCGGCTCGAATCGCGCACGGCGACGAAGCGGCTCTTTCCGCTCGTGCGGCAGGAAGGACTCAAAGGCGGCGCCGTCTGGTACGACTATCAGATGCAGCAGGCGGACCGCCTGACGCTGGCCTTCGCGCTGGGCGCCCAGGCGAAAGGCGCCACGCTCGCCAACCACATGGACGTCGTCGCGCTCGAGCGCGACGCGGCAGGACGCGTCACCGGCGCGCGCGCGGTCGACCGCATCGGCGGCCGCAACATCACGATTCAGGCGGAAGCGGTGCTCAGTGCGACCGGCAGCCAGGCGGCCGCCGTCGCGGCGCTGGCGGGCCTGCGGCTGGATGTGCCGCTGGTGCGCGCCATGAACGTCATGACGTCACGCCCCGCATCCGACATCGGCCTCGCGGCGCCCTCCTCCACCGGCCGCATGCTCACCATCGTCGGTTGGCGCGGGCGCGCGCTGGCAGGCACGGGACAGAGCGAGCGGCTCGTGCCGTTCGACGCGCAGCCGCCTGACCGTGAGGAGATCCTGGCGTTCATCGCGCAGGTGAACGAGGCGTTTCCCTCGTTCAAGCTGCAGCCGTCCGAGGTCACGCTTGTGCACCACGCCGTGGTGCCTGCCGAGGAGGGATCAGGACGGCCGGAGCTGAAAGCAGAACCCGAGCTCATCGCGCATGCCAAAGACGGTGCGCCCGGCTTCTACACCCTCGTCGGCGTGAAGTACACCACCGCGCGAAAGGCCGCGGAGGGGGCCGTGACGCGCATCGGCGCCGGCCTCGCGCGCACGCCGGGTCGGAGCCGATCGGGAGTGGACGTGCTGCCGAGCGCGGAGATCGCCGATGTGGAAGCGATCGCGGTCGAGGCGGCGCGCGCCGCGGGCGTCGAGCTGCCCACCGCGCTGATCCGTCATCTGTCGGCCTGGTATGGATCGGCGACGGCGCCCGTCATCGCGTTGATGGCGGACAGGCCGGAGTGGCGCGAGCCCCTCGGCCCGGGCACCCAGGTGACCGGTGCCGAGATTGCGCACGCCGCACAACACGAGCAGGCGCTGCGCCTGCGCGACGCCGTGCTGCGGCGCACGCTGCTCGGCTCGGCCGGACATCCGGGCGCCGGAGCCGTCGACAAAGCCGCCGCGATCATGGCGGCCATCCACGGCTGGGACGCCGCGCGCGTCGCCGAGGAAAAGCGCCTGCTGGAAGAAATCTACAAACCGCTGCCGCTCTGACGAATCATTGAAGAATGGAAAATGGAAAATGGAAAGTGCATCGGCGTATTGACTATTGACTATTGTCTATTGGGCGCCTGGAGAAGCGCGGGCTACCGTGACGACGCTCGGCTCGGTCCTCGGCCGTCATCCGTGACTTCGCAAGGATTCGCGTCAGCTGTCGAGCCTCGTCGAGCACTCGGCCCAGGTCGGGGCCTTTGATGATGCCCTCGCGTTCCGACATCTCGAGCCAACCCACGCTCTCATCCGCCTCCTCGAGGGCGATCGAGATTTTCGACAGGAACTCGTTGTGTGACCGCGCTATGCAAGCTGCGCGATAGTTGCTGGCCGCCGAATCAGTCGATCGTTTGAGCTGGCTGGCGCGGATGCGGGTCTCGTACCGGCGGAACAGCGGCCCAATCAGACGATTGACATCAACCGCCCACGCGGTAATTCGCTCGCGAAGATCTGCAGGTTTCATGCGCTGCGTCGACGCATACGCCATGCCCGCGAAAAACCACAGGTTTCAATAGATCAATCGCACGTTCTGCAACCCAATTTCCATTTTCCATTCTCCATTTTTCAATAGTTGAATACCCAGGTCAGGCCGCCGGTGACGCCGAACTTCGGATCCTCCGCGAGCGCGCCGATGATGACGCCGCCGTCGATGCGCACGGGGCCTTTGGTGTAGCGCAGCCCGCCGCGCATGATCGCGCTCGACTGCGTGCCGGGGGCGGGAACGAGCTCGCTGGTCTGCAGGCGCCCATTGATCTCGCCGACGACTTCAGCGGCCTGCGTGAAGGCGCGCGCGATCGACAGCCCGTACGTCAGCACGTCGTTCTGGCGGTCGCCGCGCGTGGCGTCTCCAAGGATCCCGATGCCCGCGTTGCCGACGATGCGCACCGACTGGACGGTCTTGGCGGCGAGCAGCGACACGTAGAAGTCGGTCGTGTCGAGGCCGAGGCCGCGCTCGTTGCGCGCCATGGGCAGCTTCGTCGCGAAGCGCAGACCGAGCGCCGGCCGGCCGGGCGCCTCGCTCATCAGCCGCACCTTCGTGCCCACCGTGAAGTCGTCGATGCTCGTGGCCTGATCGCCCGTGAATTCGAGCATGTGCGCCAGCGGCGCGTCGAAGCGCTCCGTGATCTGCAGGCGCTGATACAGCGCGCCGTCGATCTGAATCTCGGCGATGCCGACGCCGATGCTCAGGCCGAAGGTGGGCAGCCGCAGCAGCGTGCCCTGCAGCCCCGACGCCGGATAGCGCTGGTCCCAGAGCTGATCGGCGCCCAGCTCGAGGAGCACCTGGCCCTGGCTCACCACCTCGGGATCTTCGGTCACCAGCGGCCGCTGCTGGCCGGCCGCCATCGCGGGAACGGCCAGAAACAGAACAGTGCAGAGCAACTTTTTCACTGACATCTCCTAGAAGACCTTTCGGGAATCGATCAGTATCGTCACGGGCCCGTCGTTGACGAGCGACACGTCCATGTGCGCCCGGAACTCGCCGGTCTCCACGCGAAGTCCGCGCGCGCCGAGCGCCGCGGCCAGCCCCTCGTACAAACCCCGTGCCAGCTCCGGCGGCGCCGACTCGACGAACGAAGGGCGCCGGCCGTTGCGCACGTCGCCGAACAGCGTGAACTGCGAGACGAGCAGCACCGCCCCGCCGGCCTGGCCGACGTCACGGTTCATCTTCCCCGCCTCGTCAGGGAAGATCCGCAGGTCCCGGATCCGGCCCGCCATGTATTCGACGTCGGCGGCCTCATCCTGGCTGCCGACGCCGACCAGGACGAGCAGGCCGCGCTCGATGGCGCCGGTCAGACGTCCCTCGACATGCACGGCCGCTGACGACACCCGCTGGACCACTGCGCGCATAGAAAAAGGGGACGGGTCTAATTATTTCGCGGGTCCAACCAGATAATTAGACCCGTCCACTTTTTCTACCGGATGCAGCCGCCGATCGAGAAGGTGGCGCGGCTGGACGTTGCCGAGCGCCGTGATCATGGAATTCTTGACCTCGGGATGCTCGACCTCGAACTCCGAGAGCAGGCGCTTGATGCGCTGGCGCTTCAGGCTGAGATCCCCGCAGGCCGGACAGCAGCAGCCGATCACCGGCAGATCGCTCTCGCGCGCATAGGCGCGTGCCTCCGCCTCGGTGACGTACACGAGCGGCCGGATGACGATGTGGCGGCTGTTGTCGGAGACGAGCCGCGCGGGCATCGCCTTGAGCGCGCCCGAGAAGAACAGGTTGAGCAGGACGGTCTCGATGAAGTCGTCGAGATGATGTCCCAGGGCGATCTTGGTCGCGCCGACTTCCCCCGCCATGCGGTACAGCACGCCGCGGCGCAGGCGCGCGCACAGCGAACATGGCGTGTCGTCGGCGTCGAGCACGTCCTCGATCTTCTCGCCGATCGCGGTAACCTCGCGCACGAACTCCCACCCGCGCTCCGCGCACGTCTTCGCAAGCACGTCGTGCCTGTAGTCCTTGTAGCCGGAGTCGACGTTGACGGCGACGACCGAAAAGCCGATGGGCGCGCGGCGGCGCAGCACGTCGAGCACCTGCATCAGCGCCCAGCTGTCCTTGCCGCCCGACAGGCCGACCATCACGCGGTCGCCGTCCTCAATCATCGAGAAATCGACAATCGCCTTCGTGACCTTCTTGGCCATCCGCGCTTCGAGTGGTGTGGCGTAACTCATGTCAGACAATCACCAGTTTCGAGACGGCATGGGCCCAGGTGATGCGGGCCGCATCCGCCGCGGCGGCGGCCCCCATGCGCCGGGCCGCCTCCTCATCGTTCATGACGCGCGCGATCGAAACGGCCAGCGCCTGCGCGTCCGGCTCGGCGACCAGGCCGTTCTCGCCGTCGCGCACCAGCTCGGCCGGACCGCCGCTGTCGCGGCAGGTCACCACGGCCTTCGACGAGGAGAACGCCTCGATCGTCACGAAGCCGTAATCCTCATCATAGGGCGCGAAGCAGACGGCCCGGCACTTCGCCAGATGCTCCACCAGCTGCCCATCGTCCAGACGGCCGAGCAGAGTGACCCGATTGTCGAGCTTCTCTTCTTTAATGAGGCGCTCCAGCGCCGCCCTGTCCTCGCCCTCGCCGCCGATGAGGCAGCGGACGCCGGCCGCCTCGGGCCGCGCGAGCGCGCGAATGACGAGGTCGATGCGCTTGAGCTTCGTCAACCGCGAGACCACGAACAAATAGTCGCCGTAGCCGTCGTTGCGATACGGCCGCTGCGGCGCGGGGGGATAGAGCACCTCGCTCGGAATGCCGCCGAACCGCTCGAGCCGCTTGTGAATCGTCTTCGACTGCACGAACAGTTTCGTGACGTTACGCGTCAGCAGGTATTTGTCGACCTTGTGCGTCGCGGCCCGGCGCAGCGATTCCTTCAGCCGGGCGTGCGCGGGCAGCGTCACGCACCAGCGATCCCAGAGGTCGTAGTACTCGCGCATCGTGTGATTCAGCCAGCACACGTGGCGCGGATGCCGGACGGCATAGCTCGGATACCGGAGGCTGATCACCTGGTCGACAGGGTGCCCGTCGCCCGTGCGGCCCACATCGGTGAACCACGTCGCGACGTACGAGCTCGCGAGCCGGCCGAAACGGTTCTGCGGCGTGCAGACGACGCCCGCCTCATGGCCCTGCTCCTCCAGGGCCCGCGCGAGCGATCGCGCGATGACCATGTGGCCGCCTTCGGCCATCGGCGGCGTGGAGGTGACGACGGCGATGCGCGCCATCAGCGCAGGAGCTCCGGCTTGACCTTGACGCCCAGGAA
>DATKDT010000151.1:0-21967 GCA_035512575.1 Vicinamibacterales bacterium
AGCTACACCTGGCGCGTGCGCGCACGGCTGGGCTCGCTCGTCGGGCCGTGGTCGAGCTCGGGCGCGTTCAAGACGTTCACGCGCTTCAGCTGCGCGCATCTCGGCCCGAACCCGCTGGCGATCATCAGCTGCCACCGCGAGCGTGCCCCCGCCGGGCCCCTCGAGGGCAACCACGAGGCGCTGTACATCATGATGCGGGACATCGCGTGGGACTTCAATCGGACCGGCGTACCGGGCGGTCCGTGGGGCATCCTCGTGAAGCAGAGCGGCAACAACTGCCACGGCTACTCCTGCGACATCATCTGCAGAGGCCAGGGGAACGATCAGGAGCAGTTCGACATTCTGCTTGACGAGAACGTGCCGCAGTGGAGCGGCGCCAATCTCCCGAAAGCGGAAAGCCGCGTCGACGTCTGCGAGATTCAGTAGGGCCACGGGGACGGGTCTCGCGGAGACCCGTCCCCGTTTCCGTTTAAGGGCGCGCGCCCGGGTCTAGAAGATGTTCCTGAGAAAGTTCGAGACGTAGGCGAACCAGAGCTTCCACACGACGACTTTCGACTTCCCCCACTTGCGCTCGTATTCGTGGCTCGCGATTTCCGTCACCCGGAAACCCTGCTTGAGCGCCTTCATGAGCATTTCCTGCTCGATCGTGGTGAGGTTGGACGTCAGGCCGAGGCGGGCCGCGACGTCGCGGCGAATGGCGCGAAAGCCGTTCTGACTGTCGGTGAGGCGGACGTTCCAGCGGTAGTTGATCGCCAGCATGATCAGCTGCGACCCGATGTAGCGAATGAACTGCTCGAACGTGCCGTGCAGCTCGTCGCTGCCGCCCCGGCCGCGTGAGCCGACGACCATGTCGGCCTCGCCGGCCGCGATGGGCGCGACGAGCGCGGGAATGTCCCGCGGGTCGTGCGATCCGTCCGCGTCGATGAAGACGACGATGTCGCCGGAGGCCGCGTCGATGGCGCGGCGCATCGCCTCGCCCTTGCCCTTGCCTCCGTCGAGAATGACCCGCGCCTGATGCTCGGCGGCGATCTCGCGCGTGCGATCGCGCGAGTGGCCGTCGACGACCAGGACCTCGTCAGCATGGGGCCGGACGGCGTCGATGATCTCGGCGATCAGACCTTCTTCGTCGCGGGCGGGAATGACGACGGTGACGCGGCTGCTTTGCATCGGTGTACGGGTTGGCGGCGGGCTCGACAGTGGAATTCAAGACTATAGGCGATAGACCCGGCACATTCAATGCCTGCGGCCCGCGGGGCCGCGTATAATGGGCAGGTTGGAGGCACACCCTCGGTCATGATCGGCAAGCAAATCGGGCTCGGAAAGGCCATCCTCGGCGCAAACGTGCGCTCGCCGGCCCTGCCGTACAAAGTGACGTTCGTCGCGACCTATCACTGCAACTTCAGGTGCCAGATGTGCAACATCTGGCAGAAGAAGAGCAAGGACGAGATGACGCCGGCCGAGGTCGAGACCTTCTTCTCGCGGTGGCCGCAGTTCCGGTGGGTCCACCTGACGGGCGGCGAGCTCTTCATGCGCCGCGACCTGGACGATCTGGTCGCCGCGATTCAGGGCAGCTGTCGCAATCTGTTCCTTCTCAACTTTCCGACCACGGGCTGGTTCGGCGACAAGACCGTCGACCTCGTCGAGAAGACGCTGGCGCGCGGCGTAGGCCGCCTGATGACGACCATCAGCATCGATGGGCCCAGAGCGATCCATGAGGAGCTGCGCGGGCTCCCCGGCAGCTGGGACCGCGGGATCGAGACGTTCCGGCGCCTGCGCGGCATCAAGCGATCGAACTTCCAGACCGTCGTGGGCATGACCCTGATGGAGAAGAATGCCAGGCTGGTCGACGAGACGGTCGCGGCCATTCGCCAGGTCATTCCGGACTTCCAGCAGTCGGAACTGCACCTGAACATCGGCCACGAGTCGGGCCACTACTTCGCGAACCTCGGGAAGGCCGTCGTCACCGGCCATCGCGCCGACATCCTTCGCGCCGTGGACGACCACCGGCGGCGCACCGGCTCGCCGCTGCACCCGGTGAAGTTCCTCGAGGACCGGTATCAGGCGCTGATCGCGAAATACTACGAGACGGGCAAGTCGCCGCTGCCGTGCACGGCGCTGTCCTCGTCGTGCTTCGTCGACGCCTACTGGAATCTCTATCCCTGCTCCATCTGGGACGAGCGCGTCGGCAATCTTCGCGAGGCCGGCTTCGATCTGCAGGGGCTCTGGGACAGCCAGCGGCGGCGCGATCTGCGCGACGAGGTGGCCGGCGGGCGCTGCGACCACTGCTGGACGCCGTGCGAAGCGTATCCGACCATTCTGGGGAACCTGGCGCGCGCGACGACGGCCCGCGCATCGACCCCGAAGCCCGCGGTCGCCACCACGGCCTAGTCGCTTGGGCTCCCTGCTGCGGCGGCCGGGCGCCGTTCTCGCGCTGATCATCCTGGCGGGCGGGGTCCTGCGGTTCTACAACCTCGGATGGGGCGGGCCGTACCACCACTTCCACATCGACGAGCACTTCGTCTTCAGCGGCGCCATCGACATGCGCCGCGACTTCTGGCAAGCCGCCCTCGCGCCGAAGTTCTTCATGTACTCGCCGCTGCCGATGTACCTGCTCATCGGCCTGCTCGAGGGCTACGAGCAGCTCGTCCGGCCGCTCACGTTCGTCGGCATCGAGGACGGGACGACCCTCATGGTACTGGGACGCGGGATTTCGGCGGCCTTCGGCACCGCGACCATTCCGATCGTCTACCTGATCGCGCGACGCCTGGCCGGCGTCAGCGCGGGACTCATCGCAGCCGCGCTGCTGGCCTTCTCGGTCATCCACATTCGTGAGTCGCACTTCTTCACCGTCGACACGAGCCTGACGTTCTTCTGTGCGTTGACGTTGCTGCTGGCGCTCAGGATGGCGCAGTCCGGCAGCCTTGGCAGCTACATCGCCGCCGGCGTGGCCCTTGCCGGCGCCGTCCTGTGCAAGTACAGCGCGGTCTTCCTGGTGGCCGTGATTGGCCTCGCGCACCTGCTGGCTCCAGGGCGCGTGACCTGGCCTGGACGTCCCGCCCCCTGGGCCCGCTGGGTCCTGAAAGGCGCGCTGCCGCTCGTCGTCGCCGCCGTGACGTTCCTGCTGCTCGACCCGCTCGTGGTGACCCACTACGACAAGTTCCGCCAGGACATCGCCGAATGGGTGACCCAGCCGCTCAGCGGCCAGACGAGGCCGATCTGGGGCGCCCAGTTCACGAATATTCAGCCGCAGCTGTACTGGTTCACGAACCTGCTCTGGTGGGGCTTCGGACCCGCACTGGAGATCTGGGGCCTCCTGGGCTTCGTCTGGCTGGCGACGCGTCGGACGACCGTCGCGTGGATTGCGCTGGCCTACCCGATCGCGTACTTCGCGGGCGCAGGCCAGACGACGCTGCCGTTCGCGCGATATGCGGTGCCCTTCGCGCCGGCACTGGCGATCGCCGCCGGCGTCCTGAGCGCCGACCTGCTGCGCCGTCCGCGGTGGCGGCGGGCGGCCGCCGTCGCTACGGCGATCGTCATCGGCTCCACGGGGTTGTACGCCCTGGCGTACATGAACGTCTTCCGCGCGCCCGACGCGCGGCTCGAGGCGTCCGGCTACCTGCACCGGTACGTGCCCCAAAATGCGCGCGTGCTGGTGGAACCGTCGCACAACATCCCGCCCACCGGACGCTATCTCACCGAGCCGGCCTTCGACACTGACTACGTGATCTGGGGCGCGCACGGCGAACGCCACGACTATTACCGAATGTACACGCTCGACACGTACCGGTTTCTGTACGATCGCCGGCCCACGGATGCGGAGAAGCAGACGTACATCGCCCAGCGCCTCGCGCTCGCCGACTACATCGTCATGGACGACACGTTCCTGCAGTTCTACGAACACCTGCCCGCCTCGGAGCACGGCGTCGTGAAGCGCTACTACGAGCAGCTGTTCAACGGCGAACTGGGCTTCGAGCTGCTCAAGACCTTCAAGGTCTATCCATCACTGTTCGGCATGCCCATCAACGATGACGGGGCGGAGCTGTCGTTCCGGCTGTTCGATCATCCGCGGGTCTTCGTGTTCATGCGAATGGAGCGGAGACGGTGACGGCCGTGCAGTACCTCGTGACGGGCGGCACCGGGTTCATCGGGGCACACCTGGTCCGGCGGCTCGTCGCCAGCTATGGGCCGGGCGCCGTGACGTGCCTCGTCCTGCCGGGTGAAGCGGCCGGCGACGAACGGCTCATTCACCTGAGGGAATCCGGGGTGCGGCTGATCGAAGGCGACCTTCTGGAGCCCGGCGTGGCCGCGGAACGCGCGCCGAAGCCGTCGGTGGTGTTTCACCTGGCTGCGAATATCGACACGGCCGGCGACGAGGCGTCGATGCGCCTGAACGACGCGGGCGTCGCTCACCTGCTCGACTGGCTCGGCCCCGACGTCGCGGGGGCGCGCGTCGTGTTCACGAGCAGCGTCGCGGCGCTCGATCGCGACCGGCCGGCCGAGGGGCCGCTGACCGACGAGAGCCCGTGTGCGGCCCGCACGGCGTACGGCCGCAGCAAGCACAGAGCCGAGCGGCTGCTGCGCGAGCGCGCGACGCTGGATGGGTTCACGTTCACCACGCTGCGGCTGCCGACGGTGTACGGCGTCGGCCAGAAACCGGGCGGGCTGTTCGATTCGCTGCGCTCACTGGCCGAGCGTGGCGCGTGGCTCGCGCGGCTCAACTGGCCCGGCCGGACGTCGGTCATGCACCTGGACGATCTGGTGACCGTTCTCGTGGACCTGGCGCACCGGCCTGAGGCCGCCGGGCGCACGCTGGGCCTGGCGTCGCCCGACGTGGTCACCGTCGGCGAGCTCGCTCAGGCGGTCGCGCGGACGGTCGGCCGGCCGCGGCGGCCCATCGAGCTGCCGCCGTGGTTCTGGGCCGGAGTGCGGCGGGCGGTGTGGCATCCCGTCGTCTGCCGCCTGGTGCCGCCGCGCTACCGGCTGCACCACTGGCGGCTGAGTCTGATGGTCGACGACGGCTTCTGGATGGACCCGGGCGGTTTCCGTGAGCTGTACCCCGCCCGAGTCATGCGCCTGGAGGAAGGTCTGCGCCTGACGTTTCCTCGAAACGATCAGGAGCGCTAGAACCGGATCCGCGCGCCGACGAGGCCCTGGAAGCCGCCGGCCTCGATCGAGCCGCCCTGCAGCTCGGGCGTGTCGATCTTCGCCCTCGAGAAGCGCGCCATGAAGCCCACGCCGAAGTTCCGCATGATGCGCACGGTCGCGTCGCCCGCGATGTGGAATCCGGTCGCGCTCTTCTCGAGCGACGCCGTCGTCACGTCGCCAAGCGCCGACGTTCCCGCCGCCACGGTCATGCCGTTCACGTACGCCTGAGTGACGGTGAAAAACGACGGGCCGCCCGACAGGGCGATGTCGAGCCGATCGGTGATCGGCACCATCCAGGTGGCGGAGAGATGAAAGGCTTTCTCCTCGCGCGTCAGGCCGGTGACGCTGCGCGTCTCGATGTGCGGGCGATCGAACTCGAGCGTGTCGGGAATCGACGCGGTGAGCGTCAGGTCGTGCGTGTCGGTGGTGCGCGTGAAGCCCGCGCCGAGGGCGAGGTTCTTCCAAACGCGATACCCGCCTCCGATGTCGAACAGCATGGAGTCGTCGATGTCGAACGGGGCGTCCCATTTGGCAAATTCTTCGTAGATTTCGAATTCGCCGACCGTCCGGAGCGACTGGTTCATCCACTGCTGACCGACGCTGACGTTGACGAAGACGCGGTCCGTCCAGGAGAGCATCTGCGCCGAGGCCTCACGGGCCGGCGCGAGGAACACGAGTAAAAGAGCGCCGGCTACGGGCGCGAATCGCTTACGACAGAAGTCCATTGCCACCTCGGCGGAAGACACACAAAAGGGGAACGCCGGCGATTTTAGCACGGCCGTAGCCGCCGTACCAGCTGTTTTTACGCCGGAAACGGCCGGATCGCCGACTCGAGCGGACTCGATTTGTTAGAATGGAAGGCGCTCCATGTCCACTTCAAGCTTCCGGCTGCAGTATCTGGCCAAATCGGCCGCGGGCGTGCCCCGCGACCTCGCCAACGCGGCAATCGCCACGGTGAAGGCGATTCGCCCCACCGTGCTGATCTACAACTGCACCTGGGTATGCGACGCGCGCTGCGAGATGTGCAACAACTGGAAGTGGGGCAACCGCAAGGAAGACATGACGCTCGAGCAGCTCGATCGCGTCATGGACAACCCGTTCTGGCACGCCGTCGAAAACCTCAACATCTCGGGCGGCGAGCCGACCACGCGCAACGACCTGCCCGAGATGGTGGAGCTGTTCCAGCGCCGGCTGCCCCGTCTCCGCAAGATCGGCATCAACACCACCGGCATCACCCACAAGCGCGCCATCCCGATGCTGACACGCATCGTCGAGTTCTGCGACGCGAAGGGGCTGCTGTTCAGCGCGCGCGTGTCGCTCGACGGCATCGGTGAAACGCACGCGCAGGTGCGCAACGTCAAGGACGCCTTCGACAAGGCCGGGACGACGATTGCGGCGATGCAGACGCTCGCGGACAAGCACGAGACCTTCCAGTTCGGAATCGCGGCGACCATCTTCAAGCAGAACCTCGACGACGCCGAGAAGATTCTGGAGTGGGCGCGCGAGAAAAAGCTCGACGTCGTCTTCAATATGCTCCGCTTCACCGACGCGATGCTGCACAACAAGCATCTCGAGGAGTCGGTCGGCTTCAAGAGCCGCGAAGAGACGTTCATGAAGAAGTTCTTCCTGGACCGCGTGGCCGAGGAATCGGTGCTGAGCGGCCAGGCGTTCATGTACCTGCACTACGCCGACATGATTGCCAACGGCTACAAGCGCACGATGCCCTGCCCGTTCCAACGGCAGGGGCTGCTGCTCAACCCGAACGGCGACCTGTTCTACTGCGAGAACTCGAAGAAGATCGGCAACGCGCTCGAGACGCCGGCCTCCGAGCTGTATTTCGCGGCCGGGAACCTCGCGCATCGGGAAGCGCTGAAGCGCGACACGTGCACGACGTGCCTCAGTCCCTGCCAGGTCAACGTCGGCGCCATGAAACAGGTCGTGCCGTACGTGAAGTTCCTGCGGCGGGCGTACAAGGTCAAGCACGATCCGGCCCGTCATCTCGAAACGCTGCCCCAACCGGTACGCTGAGCCACCTTCTCCGCATTCTCGTCGCCGCCGGCCTGACGGCGATCATCATCTGGCAGGCCGATCCGCGCGAAGTCGGCCGGCACCTGGCGGACCTCGACTGGCGCTACGCCGGCGCGGCGGTGATGCTCGTTCTGGTCGATCGCACCCTGATGGCGCTGCGCTGGATTGCGCTGCTGGCGCCGCTGGCGCCAGGCACCAGGCCTTCGATCGGCGCGTTGATGCGCATCTTCTTCGTCAGCACCTTTCTCGGCACGGTGCTGCCCATGAGCGTGGGGGCCGACGCGGTGCGTGCCTGGGGACTGTCGCGCGCGGGCATCACGACGCATGAATCGCTGGCCTCGGTGCTGATGGACCGGCTCCTCGGGGTGGTGTCGCTGCTGCTGATGGCGGCGGTGGGACTAATGGTCGTGCCGGCGCTGGCCGGCAATTCATGGGTGCTGCTCGCCATGGCGGCGACGCTGGGGGCCTGCGCGCTTGGACTCGCCGCGGTCTTCAGCGCGGGCCTGGCGGTGGCGGGACACCGATGGCTCGAGCGGCTGCCGGAAGGCCGCGTGCGCCGCGGGGCTGTGCGGATGATCGACGCGCTGCAGGCCTACCGCCGGCATCGCGGCGTGGCGGCCGGCGTGCTCGCGGCCTCCGTCGCGGTGCAGGTGCTGCGAATCCTGCAGGCGTGGCTGCTCGGCCTGTCGCTCGGCATCACGGCGGGAGCCGCCGCGTATTTCGCGTTCGTGCCGCTGATCCTGTTGATCATGATGCTGCCCATCACGATCATGGGCCTCGGCACGAGCCAGTTGGCGTTCGCGTTCTTTTTCGCGCAGGCAGGCGTCGACTGGGCACCCGCCGTGGCGCTGTCGGTGCTGTTCATCGCGCTCGGGGTCGTCGGCAACCTGCCCGGGGCGCTGCTCTACGCGTTCCGGCAAAGGCCGGTTTGACAGGACCGCTGCTGTTTCTTCGTAGGCGATGATGGGGACGGATGCTGGAGCGGAGCGGGAGCGCCGATGCGCGCGCGTGTCGCGGCTGGCGGAGAGAGCCGGCTGGGGCCGGCTTCAGGCGCCGTTCTTGATCGGGCAGACGCTGGCGGCCGCCCGGCGACGATCACGGGGAGCTCGCGTCCGGTTACCCGGTGGCGCGTTCCTCGTGCTGCACGCGCGGCGCGTGCTGCAGCACGCGGGCCATGCGCACAGGGACGGTGTCGAGTTTCGCCAGACGCGGCTCGACTCTCACCGATGCCGACTGCGGCGTCAGCCCCATCGGCGGGCTCATCTCCCACCCACCCGAGCGCTTGCCGCAGTGGTGGCACGCGAGACAGACGCGGCCCGGCGCGACCTTTACCTGGAAGTCGTGCATCCGGAACACCGCGCAGCGGACGCGATAGAAAAGATCGGCCACCGCCGGACGCGACAACGCTGTCGACCCCGGGGCGCCGTCTCCGAAGACTGGCTCTCTGACACTCATAGGCCTGCCCAAGCTGGGAACCGTGCAGGTGATTACTGGGAGAACGAAGGTTTTATACCACGCATACTCCCGGTATTCGCGCGAGTTTGGGGGGCGGCCCGAAAAAAATAAGTGCAAAGTCGTGAACGGCTGAGCTCGGGCTTTCACTGTCCGGAAGCGGAGGGCGCCGATCTGCCCAGCGCGCTGGCCGGTCCCATGAAGACCGTGGTCAGCTCCGCCGGCAGCGGTGCGCCCGCGACGGCAAGCACCCACGTCACCTCGCCGAGGCGGGTCTCGTACAGCCCGCCTTTCGTGGCCTCGCGCACCGAGAAGGTCCCGGCCTCGATGCCGGCCGGCAGCAGCGTCCACGCCTCGCTCCAGGCCTTGAAACACTCGGCCTCGATTCCCTCGGGAATCCGCGCCTGCAGCCCGCCCTCGTAGTGGAACGTGGCGTACATGCCGGTCATCCGCGTCAGGAGCGCGGCGGCGCGGAAACGCTCCGGGGAATTGTCTCGCGCGCCGGGACGGAGCTCGGCCGCGGCGCCCACGGGCTCATCACTCACCACCGGCCGGCCGTACTTCGTCACAAGCGCGCGCCCCTCGGCAAGCGCGGTCACGTGCTCCCAGGGCGTGCCCCGGGGCGTGTGGACGGTGACGTAGTCCCCTCCCCCGCTGTTGTCCAGGGCACCCGCTCCGAGCGCCACCACCACTTCGTTCGGAACGGCCGTCGCCAGCCGCGCGAGGGTGTCGCGATCGTGAAGCGCCGGAACCTGCGTCTCGTGGAATGGTTCGTTGGCGATTTCGACGAACGCGTTCGGATGCGCGGCCGCGATGTTCCCGATGGCGGCCACGTGCGCGTCGAGGTCCACCACGTGCTCCTCCGTATCGGCCAGCGCGACCACTTCGACGTGCACCCCGCGCTCGGCGGCCAATTCCAGCAGCCGCGGCAGCGCACGCAAGCCGTCGGCCGGGGTCAACCGGAACAGATGATGCGCCATCGTCAGCACGCGGACGACCGTCACGCCGTTCGCGGCCGCCCAGTCGAGGTACGCCGCGGCCTCGGCCTCGTTCCCCGAAGCAACCAACTCCACGAGCATGAACGCCGTGATGCCGCGCCATTCGAACGCCGTGCCGTCGGGGCGCACGAAGCGCGTGCCCTCGACGGCCACGCGCTGGCCGTCGCGCGTCGCGGCGGATGCCGCCACGGCGCCCGCGGCCAGCCCGGCGGTAAGAATGAGGATGCTGAGCTTCACGAGCCCTGCTCAAGCAAGGCGGGGGCCTACTGGCGGGCTACCTCGCGGAGGGCGCCTTCCGACGGCTCGAGCACCTGCCGGATCACGTAGGTGGGCTTGTTCTGTGACTCGTGGTACGTGCGCGACTGCAGCTCGGCCAGCAGTCCGAGCGTGAGCAGTTGGAAGCCGGCCATGATCAGCAGGATGCCCAGCAGCAGCAGCCACGTGCGATCGCCGTCCCACGCCGTGAAGTACTTCTCGTACGCCACCCACCCGCAGATGACCGTGCCGACGGCGCCCATCAGGACCCCGTAGAGGCCGAACACCTGCAGCGGCCGCGTGGAATAACTCAACAGAAACTTCACGGTCACGAGGTCGAGAATCACGCGGATCGTGCGCGAGATGCCGTACTTCGTCCGGCCGTACCGCCGCGCGCGGTGATTGACGACCTGTTCCGACACACGCACGCCCATCTCACTCGCCAGCGCCGGCAGAAAGCGGTGCATCTCGCCGTACAGGCGCAGCGGCTTCACGACCTCGGCGCGGAAGACTTTCAGCGAGCACCCGTAGTCGTGCAGCTGGACGCCGGTCGCCCACGAAATCAGCTTGTTGGCCACGATCGACGGCAGGCGCCGGTTGATGAACGTGTCCTTCCGATCCTTGCGCCACCCGCAGACGATGTCGTCGCCGCGCTCGAGCCGCTCCACCATCGACGGGACGTCGGCCGGATCGTTCTGCAGATCGCCGTCGGCCGTCACGATGTAGCGCCCGCGCGCGTGCGCGAATCCGGCGGCGAACGCCGCGGTCTGACCGAAGTTGCGGCGGAACTGAATCACGCGCAGCCGCGGATCCTCCGCCTGCAGCTCTCTGAGAATCTCGAACGACCCGTCCGTGCTCCCATCGTCAATCAGCAGCATCTCGTAGGAGCGGCCCGCGCGCGTCAGCACCTCGGTGAACTCGCTGCACAGCTCGCGCAGGTTCGGCGCTTCGTTGTGAATCGGGATGACGATGGAGAGGTCCGGCAGCAGGGCCACGCGGGGCTATTCTAACGTCTTCCGGCCCGATTCCCGCCTGCGACGGAGGACGCGGTGCGTCCAGTAGCCGCCGAGGCCAAGGGCGACCGCGATGGTGAGGGCGATGGACACGGTGCGGGCGTTCTCCTGCAGGTACGTGAGCGCGGCCTGGCCGTACATGACGGCGAGCAGCGCCTCGCCGCCGTAGCGGACGCCGCGGCCGAACGTGACGGCGGCGATGAACCGCGCGCGCGGCATGCCGGCGACGCCGGCCATCAGCACGAAGGGCTTGAACGGCACCGGCGGCGGCATCAGCGAGGGGACGATGAGCGCCAGCGTGCCGTAGCGGGCGAACAGCGCCATCGCGCGGGTCATGTGATGTTCCTTGAGCCGCTTCCTGAGGAACGCGTCGCCGCCGCGGCGCGCGAGCTCGTACAGCACCAGGCAGCCCGCCACGGAGCCGGCGGTGGCGAGCCCGCCGTAGAACAGCCAGCGCGCGGGATCCTCGATCACCATGAACACGACCAGGATGTCGACGACTTCCGGCAGCGCGATGAACGAGGAGTCGAGGAAGGCCAGGAGGAACAGGCCGGGCGCGCCGAGCCCGAGCGCGAACGCTTCGAGCTTTCTCAGCACGCCGCGGCAGCTACAATGAGCACCCAGTGATTCACAGTCGGATCAATTTACCATTTACAATCCCCCGCTGGCCGGCCGCCGTGGGCGTTGCCGCGGCGCTGGTGGCACTGGCGGCCGCGATCATCTACGCCCGCCACGACCTCGGCATCAGCCATTACGACGCGCGCGCGCATCTGGTCGTCGCGCGTCGCGTCATCGACAGTCTCACGCCGGGCTGGCATCAGATAGGCGCGGTCTGGCTGCCGCTGCCGCACGTGTTGAACCTGCTGCCGGTGCAGTGGGACTGGGCCTACCGCACGGGCGCGTCGGCCACGCTGATGTCGGTGGTCTGCATGGGCGTGTCGGCGTTCGCCGGCGCGCGGCTGCTCGAACGCGCGACCGGATCGCGCCTGGCCGGCGCCGCGTGCGCCGCGCTGCTGGTGACCAACGTCAACGTGCTCTATCTGCACGCGACGCCGATGACCGAGCCGCTGCTGCTGGCGCTGGCCTTTCTCGCCGTCGAGCGCCTCGACGCCTGGCTGCGCGATCCCGAGATGTCGAGCGTTTCGCCAGGCCTCGCGCTGTTCCTGCTCTGTCTCACAAGATACGAAGGCTGGGCGCTGACCGCCGCCGCGATGGGGATCGCGGGGCTCCTGTCGCTGGCGCGGTGTCCGGTGTTCCTTCGCGAAGGAGTAAAAGGATCGCAGGCGCGACCGCTCTTTGGCGCGCCCGCACCCCGACTGAGCGAAGGAATACCGGACCAAGCGCCAGCGACCAGCGCCCCGATCCGGTTCTATCTGAACCGCTGGCTGCTCCTCGCGCTCTGGCCGGCGGCGGCGGTCGTCGGGTTTCTGTGTTTGAGCAAGGCGACGGTGGGCGCCTGGTTCGTCTCGGACGGCTTCTACGTGGCCGACAACCCCGCGCGCGGCGACGTCGGGCTCGTGCTCGAGCAGATTCGCGGCGGCGTCGAGCGGCTCTCGTCGCCGGCGTACGCGGCGTTCGGCGCCCTCGGGCTGGTGCTCGTGGCCGTGCGCGGCGCGGCGTCGCGCCATCACCGCGCGGTGCTCGTGGTGCTGTCGCTGGCCGCGATGGCGGCGCTGCCGCTGGTCGCCTTCCACGCCGGCCATCCGTTCCGCATCCGCTACATGACGCCGCTGGTGGCCGCCTCGGCGCTCTTCACCGGCTTTGCCATCGGCCTCACGCCGCCGGTCGGCCGGGTCCTGATGCTCGCGGCCGCGGCGCTGTTGATCGTGCCGGACCTGAAACCGTTCGATCACACCGCGCCGATGGTCGTCGAGGCGCGGCGCGAAGAGCGTCATCAGGTCAACCGCCGCGCGGTGACCGCGGCGCTGCGGCAGGCCTGGGACGGCACGCCGATCCTCATGAGCATGGGGTCGTTCGCCCACTACATGCACGATCTCGGACGCGAGGGCTTCGACATCGCCGACTTCCTGCACGAGGGCAACGGCGAGATCTGGAACGCGGCGGTGGCCGATCCCGCGTCGCACGTGAGGTTTCTGATCGTGGAGGAACGCGCCGAAGGCGGCGACATGTTCGCGCACCTGCTGAAGGAGCGGCCGGAGGTTGCGGCGCGGTTTCAGCGGCTTGCAGCGGGGGGGAACGCAGCGCTATATAGGCGAATTTGGTGATCTGGCAGTTCAATCACCAGATCACCAGATCACCAGATCACGAAATCACCAAATCCACGGCTCAGAACCGTATCTGAAAGCTGGTGAGGAACGTCATGCCGCCGAGATCGATTTCGTCGGCGAGCAGGCCCGTGCCGCTCGTGTCGCCCTTGCCGCCCTGCCAGCGCAGCTCACCGTTGAAGGCGAAGACGTCGCCGCCGAACGGCACGCGCACGCCGCCGAACACGATGGGCGCCACGGTGCTGCCGCTCGCCACGTACGCGTCGCGGAAGACGGCGTTGTTGTCGAAGAAGTCGACGAACTCGCCGACCTCCGAGTACTTCCAGTTGAGCAGCGCGGCGCCCGCGCCGACGTACGGCTGGAAATCGCCCGGGCGGCCGAACGGCAGGAACTTCACGGTGGCCGTCACCGGAATGATGCGCAGCTTCAGGTCCTGCTCGATCTCGGTGCCGTCCGAGTCGACGAAGCCGGCGTACACGCTCGGCACGGTCCGCTTATAGAAGCCGACGCCGGCGCCGAACTCGATGCGGTCGCCGAAGGCAATCAGCCACTCGCCGTTGACCAACGGGCCGTTGAAATCCTTGATCTCGAACGCCAGCGACTGCAGGTCTTCCACCAGCACGTCCCGGTCGCGCGACTCTTCCGCGCGCACCATGAACCAGCCCACACCCAGGTTGACCGAGTGGGTGACCTGCGCCTCGGCCGCGGCCACGCCCGACGCCGCCATCGCCACTGCCAGCAGGCCCGTAAAGAACGTTTTCCTCACCATGTCTCAGGCTCCTTGTCCTCCGAAGCTCGCTCGCAGCGCGAGCGAAGGAGGACCGATGCGCCCCGTCTGAGCATGAAGCTTGCCAGCGGACGCGCTGGGAAACCGGGGACATTCGGGCCGCGGTGTCCTGCGGCGATGTCAGCGACCGTCCTCTATAACGGCGCGCATCGCGTCGTGCAGCCGGCCGTTCGAGGCGAGGATCTCGCCCGTCCGCGCGCTGAACGCCCCGCCGCCGTACGCGCTGACGCGCCCGCCGGCCTCCTCGACGATCAGCGCGCCGGCCGCGATGTCCCATCGATTGAGCCGCGACTCGTAGAAGCCATCGAGGCGCCCCGCGGCGACGTACGCCAGGTCGAGCGCCGCGGAGCCGAAGCGGCGGACGGCGCGCGACACGCCGAGGAACCGGCCGAAGAGCGCCACCGGGCCGGCGCGATCCTCCTGAATCGAATACGGAAATCCGGTGCACACGACGGCGTCGATGAGCGCGTCCGTGGCGGACACCCGCAGCGGCTCGCCGTTCAGCCACGCGCCGACGCCGCGCTCGGCGGTGTAGAGCTCCCGCCGCGTGGGGTCGTAGATCGCGGCCACCTGCGCCACGCCGTCGACTTCGAGCGCCAGCGACGCACAGAAGAACGGAATGCCGTGCGCGAAGTTGGTCGTGCCGTCGATCGGGTCGAACACCCATTCGTGCGACGCGCCCGCCGCGCCGCCCTGCCCCATCTCCTCGGCCACCACCGCATGCGAGGGAAAGCGCTCCGCGACGAGCGCGCGGAACATCTGCTCCACCGCGACGTCCGCCTCGGTGACGATGTCGATGGCGCCTTTCTTGTCGATGCGAAGACCGGATCGGAAAAAGGAGAGCTGGATGCGGCCCGCCTCGAGCACGGCCTCGATGGCGGTGGAAAGGAGGAGCGGATTAGGGGCCTGCAAGTTTCTTGACCATCCGCACTTCCATCCCGCCTTCGGGATGCCGCGCCAGCGTCACATCGTCCATGAAACTGCGCATGAAAAAGATGCCGCGGCCGCTCGACTTGAGCATGTTCTCGGGGGCGAGCGGATCGGCGAGCGCGTCGGGGTCGAACCCGGGCCCCTGATCGCGCACGCTGACGGTGAGCTCGGTCGGCGCGTCGCGCGGCGTGAAGGCGAACTCGACCATCACGAACTTGCCGGCCTCTTCCTGGTTGCCGTGCTTGATCGCGTTGATGACCGATTCCCGGACGGCGACACTCACCCAATGCGTGGCATCCTCGTCGAAACCGGCGATCGCGGACAGGCGGTCGCTGACGAGCTGCACGACGTCGAGCATGTCGAACGAGCTGTGCATCCGTAGCCGGACCACGTGGCTGTCGAAACTCATGCGGAGGGGAATAATAATACCTCGTGCGCCCACTTCTCGGCCGCTTCACGGTTCCCGGCGACAAATCGATCTCGCACCGCTATGTGCTGATGGCGGCGCTTGCCCACGGCCGGAGCCGCATCGGCGGCCTTGCGCCCGGGCAGGACGTGCGATCGACGATGTCGTGTCTAGAGACGCTGGGCGCCAGGATTACGTTCGCGGGCGAGGACGGGCTCGACGTCGAGGGGCGCGGGCCCGACGCCCTGCGTGCGCCGTCCGTGACGCTCGACGCCGGCAACTCGGGCACGACACTGCGGCTGCTTGCGGGGGTGCTGGCGGCCCGGCCCTTCCAGTCGCGGCTGACCGGCGACGCGTCGCTGTCGCGGCGGCCGATGGAGCGCGTAGCCGCGCCGCTGCGCGCGATGGGCGCGCGCGTCACCACCGTGGACGGACACGCGCCGGTCACGATCGACGGCGGCGCGCTGTCGCCCCTGGCGTATGTGAGTCCCGTCGCCAGCGCGCAGGTCAAGAGCGCGGTGCTGCTGGCCGGCCTGCAGACGCGCGGGCGCACTTCGGTCTCGGAACCGGCCCCGACGCGCGACCACACCGAGCGCGCGCTCCGCGCCTTCGGCGCCAGCGTTGACGCCCGCCCCGGCTTCGCGGCGCTCGACGGACTTCAGCCGCTGGCGGCGCAGACGCTGGACGTGCCCGGCGACCCCTCGTCGGCGGCGGCATGGGCGGCGGCGGCCGCGAGCGTCCCCGGCTCCGCCATCGAGATCGAAGGGGTCGCGCTGAATCCCGGGCGCATCGGATTCGTGCAGGCGCTCGCCCGCGCCGGCGTCGACATCACCGTCGATGCGCGCGGCGAGCAGGCGCACGAACCGGTCGGCGCCATCCGGGTGGCCTTCGGTACGCCGGCGTTCTTCGAAGTGCTGCCCGCCGACGTGCCGTCGATCATCGACGAGCTGCCCGTGCTCGCGGCCATGGCCGCGCGGCGCGGCGGCATGCGCGTGACCGGCGCGTCGGAGCTGCGCGTGAAGGAGAGCGACCGCATCCGCGAGATCGTCGCGGGTCTTCGCGCCTTCGGCGCCGAGGCCGAGGAGCTGGCCGACGGCTTCGAGATCGGGCCCGCCACCCTCACGCCGGCCGTCGTCGACGCGCACGACGACCACCGGCTCGCCATGGCCTTCGCCATTGCGGCGCTTGGCGCGCCCGGCACGCGCATCGACGGCGCCTCGGTCGTCGACGTGTCGTATCCGGGCTTTCTCGACCTGCTCGCGGCGCGCACCTCGTGACGGCCGACAAGATCTATCTGGTCGGGTTCATGGCCGCCGGCAAGACCACGGTGGCCACGCACCTGGCGGCGCGGCTCGACTGGCAGGTCGAGGACATCGACCTGCTGATCGAGTCGCGCGAGCGGCAGACGGTGGCCGATATCTTCGCGCGCCAGGGCGAAGCGTACTTCCGCGCCCTCGAGCGTGAGATGCTCAGGCTCGTGCTGCCGCTCCGCCATGCCGTCATCGCCACCGGAGGCGGCACGTTCGCCGACCCCGACAACCGGGCGGCGATCAAGCTCGATGGCGTGTCGGTGTGGCTCGACGTCCCGCTCGAGCATCTGATCGCGCGCGTGCCGTCCGACGGCCGGCGTCCGCTCGCGGCCGACCGTGAGCAGTTCGCGCAGCTCTATGCCGCCCGTGCCGCGACGTACGCGCTGGCGGATGTACGGGTGGCCTGCGGCGACGCGCCCGCCGCCGACATCGCGGATCGCGTGATCGACGCGCTGAGGCCCTTCTAGTGCGTGTGCTGATCCTGAGCGACCTGCATGCCAACCTCCCGGCCTCCGAGGCCGTGATGGAGGACGCGGCCGCGCGCGGCTGGGATCAGGCATTGGTGCTGGGCGATCTGGTCGGCTACGGCGCCGATCCCGAGGCGGTCATCGATCTCGTGCGCGCCCTGCCTAACTCGACGGTGATTCGCGGCAACCACGACAAGGTGGCCGCCGGCATCGACGACCCTGCCGATTTCAACCACGTCGCGCGTCAGGCGGCCGAATGGACCGCCGCGCGGCTCGACGCCGATCGGTCGGACTACCTGCGGGCGCTGCCGCGCGGACCTCTCTCGATCGCCGGCCTGGGGATCGATGTCGCCATCTGCCATGGCGCGCCGTTCGACGAGGACCACTACATCTTCGACACCGGCGATGCGTCACGGGCGCTCGACACATCGGAGGCCGCGTTGATCTTCTGCGGCCATACGCACGTGCAGATTGCGTTTCGCGAGATGGCCGACGGCGGAGGGCGCATCGTGACGCCGCTCGACGCCGACACGATCGACGCCGGCGGCAGCGTGCGGACGCTGGTCAATCCCGGCTCCGTGGGCCAGCCGCGCGACGGCGACCCGCGCGCCGCCTACGCCATGTTCGACACGGACACGCGCACGGTCCAGATGCATCGCGTCGCGTACGACATCGCGGAAGCCCAGCAACGCATCCGCGAGGCGGGTCTGCACCCGAATCTCGCGGAGCGGTTGTCGGTCGGGCGATAGCCCGATGGATAATGCTATTTACAATTTACGATTTACATTTCTCGATCTTTTCATCTCCGCAGACGCCTGCGCGTCGCGCGCGGCGCGCGTGCCGAGGATCCAGCCGATCACGATGCCGAGCAGCAGGACGGCCGGGATGAAGATGAAGTGCGAGGCCGGCATCGACGCGATCATGGCTGGCGCGGCTCCGGACCGGGCCGCTCGTTGATGCGGGATCGCAGCGCGGCCATCTCGAGCTCCACGCGCGCCTGTCGGCGGCGCAGCGACCACACGTAGCCGATCAGGATCAGCCACACGATCGCATAGGCCGCCATCACCATCGGCGCGGCGGGCAGCTGTTCGAGGCCGTGCTCCGCCGGGTCCACGGGCACGAAGTCGTCGGTCTGCTGCGCCAGCAGGACGGCCGGCGCCAACGCGGCGCACAGCAGCGCGGCGGCGGTTTTCAGGATTTGCATCAGTCAGCTCCGATCTCGAAGTGCAGCTCGTCGAGCGCGCCGCGCTGCTCCTCGAGCTTCACGCGCGCCGCAAGAAACGCGGCATATAAAAGAAGATACGCGACGACGCAGAACCAGAACGCCTCGCGCATGCCCGGCTGCAGGCTCGGCACGACGTTCGTGCTCGGATGCACGGTCCGCCAGATGTTGACCGACCAGTAGACGAACGGCACGTTTGCCATGCCGAACAGCGCCACGGCCGACGACAGCGTCTCGGAGCCGGGGCCGCCGTATTTTCGCAGCAGCAGGAACGCAACGAAGATCAGCCACATCACCAGCGTGATGGTCAGCCGCGCGTCCCACTGCCACCACACGCCCCAGGCCTTGCGCGCCCAGATGGGCCCGGTCAGCAGCACGATGGCCCCGAAGATCACGACCAGCTCGCCCGCGGCGGCCGAGATCCGGTCCGCGCGGGCGCTGCGGCGGAACAGGTAGACGCCGCCCGCGATCCCGCTGACGAAGGCCGTGATGAACATCACGAACGCCGCGGGCACGTGGAAATAGAAGATCTTCTGAATCAGCCCCATCGTGGCTTCCTGCGGGGCGCGCATGATCATCCAGGGCGCCGCGGCGAACATCAGGGCGGCGGCCAGCAGGGCGAGGTTCATCATCATCTTCATTCTTCCATGACGGCTTCGAACGTCCAGAGCGCGAGCGTGAGGAACACGGCGTCGAAGGCGACGAGCACGCCGATCCACAGCCTGGCCGTCTCCCAGTCGGACCCGGCCGGCTCGAGCAGGGCCGACGTCGCCCGCACGCCGGCAATCAACACCGGCACCGTCATCGGATACAGCAGCACCGGCAGCAGGACGTCGCGGCTGCGCGAGCGGCCCAGCATGGCCGCGAACAGCGTGCCGACCGCCGCGTAGCCGGTGATGCCGAGCAGGATAACAGCGGCGAGGCCCGGAAACGAGCGGATGACGGCCTGGTCGAAGAGAAAGCCGGTGAACGGCAGCAGCAGCGCCCCCACCGCCGACATCAGCATGATCACGCCGAGGAGCTTGCCGAGATAGACCGCCGGCCGCTCGATGGGCGCGAGCAGCAGCGTGCGCAGCGTGTCGTGCGCGCGCTCGCGCTCGAACAGCCGGCCCAGGCTGAGCGTGCCCGAGAAGGCGATGCCGATCCAGAGCACGCCCGCGGCGACGCCCTCGGGCGCGCGGCCCTCCGTCACGAGGCTGAACCCGAACACCAGCACGCAGGCGACGGCAAAAAACGTGGCGGTCGCGATGATCTCGCGGCTGCGCGCCTCGATCGTGAAGTCCTTGCGCGCGATGAGCCAGGCGGCTCTCAGGACGGCGCTCACCGCGCGCTCCTGTAGCGCTCGCGCAGCGGTCCCGTGCCCTCGAGCCACGACAGACGCCCCGAGTCGATCATCGCCACCCGTGTCGCGACGCGTTCCGCATGCTCGAAGTCGTGCGACGAAAAGACGATGCAGGCGCCGGCGTCGCGCGCCGCGGCGAGCCTGGCCACCAGCGACTCGGACGCCGACTCGTCGAGGCCGGTGAACGGCTCGTCGAACAGCAGGATGTCGGGGCCGTGCAGCAGGGCGCGCTCGATGGCGAGCCGCTGGCGCATGCCGCGCGAAAACGTGCCCACCGGCGCGTCGGCGCGCCGCTCGAGCCCGGCCGCCGCAAGCGCGCCGGCGACGCGGCTTTCCAGATCCGGCGCCGCGAACAGCCGGCCGAAGAAGATCAGGTTTTCGCGCGCGGAAAGCTCGGGATAGAGCGAGACGTCGTGACCGAGGACGCCGAACCGGCCGCGGAGTGCCGGCCCCCAGGCGGCGGGACGCCGCCCGTCATAGAGGATATCGCCGGCGGTCGGGCGCGCCAGCGTCGACAGCAGGTTCAGCAGCGTCGACTTCCCCGCGCCGTTCGGACCGACGAGCGCGAGCGCCTCGCCGCCGCCGCAGGTGAAGCTCACATCGGCGAGCGCGCGCACACGTCCGTAGCGCCGCGACACGCCCCGCGCCTCGACACGAGCGGTGCGCCCAGCGTCCCCGGACTCCCGAACCTCAGGCCCCCTGTTCGACATCGAGAGCGGCGTAGATGTCCTCGAGGCTGGCGACAATGCGGCTTCGCTCGGCGGCGTAGTGCGTCTCGCTGACCGCGCCGCTGCTCCGCCCCTCTTCGAGGGCCGCGAGCTCGGCGAACCGCGCGGCGCGCGCATCCTGCAGCGCGCGGCGGCCCACCGTGTGCTTCGCCGATTTCGCGGCGAAGCCGATCACGAGCCCGCCGATCATGATCGCCACCGCGACGCCGAGTGCCATGAAACGCGGCCAGCGCGGATGATGCGGCAGATTGTCGAACGTGAGCGTCAGCGTCCCGCCGGCCGGAATCGCCGGACCGTTGCCCACCTTGAACGGGCGGCCGCCGGCGTCCATGTCGCGCATCGCGGCAAACTGCGGCGACTCCATTGTCACGCCGCCGGTCGTCTCGCCCGCCGCGGCCAGCGTCGGCAGCGCCGCGGGCAGCGTCTGTTCGATCGTGGCGCGCGCGCCGCGATACGGCAGCTCGTAGGCGATCTGCAGCGCCGTGGTGCCGGGAGCGAACGGGCCCGTCACCGTCACGCGGTTGCCGCCCACGGTGGCCTGCGCCGTCGATCCCCCGAGCAGCGTCGCTCCGGCCGCGCCGGAGGGCAGATCAAAAATCAGGGGACCGCCGGCCACCGGCACGCGCGCCGTGTTGACGATGTCGAGCACGTAGAACACATGGAGCGACTCGTCGCCGCGCTCGACGATGAAGCGGGACTCGCCGCCAAACACGACAACACCCGGTTCAGCGCCCGCCGCGGGCGCCGCCAGCATCACCCGCACGCCGCCCTGAGCAGGCATCGTGATCATCTGCGACTCGAGCCGCGCGCCGTCGAGGCTCGTCGAGGCCTGCACCCGATCGCCCGGCTTCAGGCCCGTGAACTCGGCGCGGCCCGACGCGTCGGTCGTGCCCTCCCGGCGCGCCCCGCCGACGGCGATTTCGACTTTCTGATTGGCGACGTTGTTCGTCACCGCTCCGCGCACGACGCGCACGGTCAGGGTACCGGCCGGCAGCTCGGGCGCCGGCAGCGGAAGGCCCGACATCTGCGACGGATCGGGCATGCCCACCTGGGCGCCGGCGGGCGCGGCGAAGATCGTGAGCGCCATGAGCGCCGCCGCGAGGTTCGTCACAGCTTCGCCCCGCACGACTTGCAGAACTTCGCGTCGGCATCGTTCGCCGTGCCGCAGGAAGCGCACACGACAGGCTCCAGACTCCGGGCCCCAGGCTCCAGGCCTGAAGTCTTCCCGCTGGAGTCTGGAGTCTGGAGTCTGGAGCCTGATCGAGCCGCGATCTCGCGCTCTACTCTCAGGCGCACCGCCTCGCGGCCGTCCAGCTGCGCCATGATGGCCGCCGCCCGGTCGCGCAGGCCCGCCTCCATCGGCGCGGCGTCGGCGGCGCTCACCTTCCCCATCGCCGTGTCGAACTGCAGATCCTTGATGGCCCGCAGCGTCAGCAGTTTCTCGCGCTCGAGCGCCTCGCGCAGGCTCTCGCTGACGACGTCCTCGGGCGCCGTGCGGCCCGCCAGCGCCGTCAACAGCGCGTGCAGCGCGGCCGCGCTCGCGCCCGCCGCGCCGATCGCCAGGCTGACCAGCAGCAGCGCGAGCGGCGACGCCGGCGGCGACAGCCAGACCGCGGCGGCCGCGGCGAGAAACGAAGCGGTCAGATAGAACTGCCAGGG
>DATKDT010000152.1:0-70282 GCA_035512575.1 Vicinamibacterales bacterium
ACGGGCGTCACGGGAATCGTCTCGCGCCGCTCGGCCGTGGCCTGGATCGGTCCGAAGTCGATCACCTTCTCCTTCCGCGTGTACGAGATGCCGCCCCAGATCAGGCCGATGAGGCCGATCACGATCAACACGGCTCCGATGACTGTCTTCATGACGTTGCTCCCTGCCGGCCTGTGCGGCGCGGCGGCTCTGCGGTGTCCGGCGGCGACATCTTCTCGACGTGAATGCCCGTGCCGTCGATGGCGAGGCGGTACGGGTGCGGTGCGTGCGCGAAGCCGCGGCTCTTGATGACGCGCATGGTGCGATCGAGCTCGTAGCCGATCGGATCGTAGTCGAGCGCGGGGGCGGCGGGACTCACGACTGGCGACGGCACGGCAACCTCTTTCGGGGCGCGTATCCGCACGCCCGAGCTTCGAAATAGCAAGAGGCTTGCCGTACTGCTTGGGCTTAGCGGATGTGCCGCCCGCCGTCGACGCGGATGACTTCACCGGTCACGAACGAGGAATCGAGGAGGAACAGGACGGCCTTGACGATTTCCTCGGTCCCGCCCCACCGGCCCAGGGGCGTCGCGGCTTCGACGGCGCGCCGCTCGTCGGTCGTAAGCTCGTCCGGGGGCAGGATTGGACCCGGCGCGATCGCGTTGACGAGAATGCCGTCGGAGGCGAGCTCCAGCGACAGGGCTTCGACCAGCGCGATGACGCCGGCCTTGGCGACGTAGTACGGCAGATACCCGGGGTAGCGCGGCCGGCCGCTGGCGGCAACCCAGTCGGAGAAGGCAATGATCCGGCCGCCGCCGACGCGGCGCATCGCCGGCACCGCGGCGCGCGCGCAGAGAAACGTGCTGCGCAGATCGACGGCCAGCTGCGCGTCGAACGCCTCGGGGGTCAGCTCGTCGAACGGGATGGATTTGTAGAGCGAGGCGAGATGCACGAGCGCGTCGAGCCGGCCGAACGCCCGCTCGACGTCGGCCACCAGCATGTCGCAGCCGGCGGTGGTGGACAGATCCGCCTGCACGGCCAGGCCGCGGCGGCCCGCGGCACGCGCGAGCGACGCGGCCTCGTCGGCTTCCGCGCGCGACCGATGCCAGGCGAGCGCCACGTCGGCGCCGTGACGCGCGAGCGCCTCCGCCAGCGCGCCGCCCATGCGCTTTCCACCGGTGATCAGTACGGCTTTTCCGCTTAGTGTCACGCTGGGTTAACCAGTCCAGTTCCAGTTCCAGTTCGCAGTTCTGTCGCGGTCACGGATCGTTGACGGAACTGAGAACCAGAACTGTAACTGTTACATGCTGCGAATGCGCTGGCGGCCGGCGAGCGCCGATTCGGCGCTGCGATCCAGCAGGCCGTCGATCGAGAGCTCACCCGCGCCGCTGAGCGCCAGACAGACGCAGGATCCAATCAGGACGAAATGGAACTCGTAGCCGTGGCCGACGCCGGGCGTGAGCGCCCAGTTGATGAAGAAGCCGTGCGCGATGTGGGCGACCCAGCCGGCCGCGGCCGTGCCGGCCGCAAGCGCGATGGCCGCCCCGCGCGTCCACGCGCCGAGAAAGACCATCAGCCCGCCGGCAAGCTGCACCACACCCGAAACCACGGCGAGCGGATAGGCAGCGGGAAGGCCGAAATGCTCGTAGCGCGCCGCGGTGAACGCCAGGCCGGCGCCGCCGAAGACGCCGAACAGCGTCTGCGCCCCGTGCGCGATGAACACCAGGCCGACGGCCACGCGCAGCACGGTGAGACCCCAGCCAGCCATGGGGCCATTGTGCAGTAGGATGGCCTTCCGTTCCAGTTCCAGTTCCAGTTCTCAGTTCTGCACACAGAGGCGCGCCATGGACAGACGACGGTTTCTACGGCAGGCGGGCACGGCCGGTGTGGTTGCGGCGGCGGCCTTCAGGGCTGACGGCCTCGCGCGGGTGCTCGCCGCCGGGCGCGACACGGCCGGGGCGGATCCCTCGGCCCTGGCGGCTGACGAGACATTCTGGCGCGAGATCCAGTCGGCCTTCACGCTCGACCGCACCATCATCAACCTGAACAACGGCGGCGTCTGCCCCAGCCCGCGCGTCGTGCACGAGGCGCTGAAGCGCTATCTGGACATCTCCAACCAGGCGCCCGTGTACCACATGTGGCAGGTGCTCGAGCCGAACATCGAGTCGGTGCGGCGCGCGCTCGCGGCGGAAGCCGGCTGCGGCGTCGAGGAGCTCGCGGTCACCCGCAACGCCAGCGAGGCGCTGCAGATCGCGCAGCTCGGCATCGACCTCGCGCCCGGCGACGAGGTGCTGTCCACCAACCAGGACTACGGCCGCATGCTCGACACCTGGGAGCAGCGCGTGCGCCGCGACCGCATCGTCCTCAACAAGATCGCGTTTCCGGTGCCGCCGCCGAGCCAGGCCGACCTCGTATCGCGGATCGAAAAGGGGATCACGCCGCGCACGAAGGTGCTGCACGTCTGCCACATCACGAACCTCACGGGCCACATTTTCCCGGTGCGGCAGATCTGCGACATCGCCCGCGCGCGCGGCATCGTGACGATCATCGACGGCGCGCACGCGTTCGGGCACTTTCCGTTCGCGCTCCGCGATCTCAACTGCGATTACTACGGCACGAGCCTGCACAAGTGGCTGCTGGCGCCCATCGGCACGGGGTTCCTGCACGTGCGGGCGGACCGGATTGCGAAGACGTGGGCCCTGCAGCCGACGGCGGCGTCGCGCGACGCCAACATCCGCAAGTTCGAGGAAATCGGGACGCACCCGGCCGCCAACCACAACGCCATTGCCGAGGCGCTGGTGTTCCATCAGGGCATCGGCATCGAGCGGCGCTACGCGCGGATGCTGTACCTGCGCAACCGCTGGATCGATCAGGTGAAGAGCGAGCCGCGCATCCGCATCCACACGAGCCTGCGGGAAGGCGAGTCGGGCGCGATCGGCACGGTGCAGATCACGGGCATGAAGACGCCCGAGGTCACCGCGAAGCTGTGGGAGCGCTGGCGCATCATTGCGACGCCGATCGTGCACGCGGAGTACGAGGGCGCGCGCGTGACGCCGAACGTCTACACCACGCTCGAGGAGATCGACACGTTCGCGGGCGCGCTGAAGACGCTCGCAACGTGAGATGCGAAACGTAAATGGTAAATGGTATATAGCATCGGCTATTGGCTATCGCTGCCGCTTCAGTGCGGCCGATAGCTCGATCGACACCTCCTCCCGGAATCTCGACGAGCCGAAGGCGAAGAAGAAGGCTTCTCCAATGAAAGCTAGCCGGCCGTGACGGGACGCGACAAACTCATGTGGGCGACAGGCGTGGCGATAGTCCTGTCGTTTGCTTTCTTCGCGTGGGTGGCGTTCCGCTAATCGTTTCGATCTTCCATAGACAATGCTATTTACGATTTACCATTTACATTTCAGAAGTTAATCACGATCCCACCCGTCCACATCGATCCATCGCGCGACAGCCGCAGGTGGTCCATGAGCGACCCGGCGCCGGGGATGCCGAAGGCGCCCGCGCCGTGGTCCAGGCCGGGCTCGTCGTCGCCGAACCGGATGAACGTGTAGCGGTAGTCGGCGAACAGCGACGCCCGCGCTCCCAGCTTCAGGTCGCCGCCGAAGCCGGCGTGATATCCCATGCGGCGCACGGTGGACTGCGAGAGGACGTCGGCGCCCGACAGCGCCTCCATGCGCTGGGAGTACCAGCCCACGCCTCCAAGCAGATACGGCGCAATGGCCGCGCGCACCGGATAGAGCATCAGCGAGGCCTGGAGCGGATAGTCGCTGATCCGCACGGTCGCGTCGTCGCTCGTCGTGGATCGCCAGTCCATGGCCAGCTCGATCGCGGTGCGGGGCGACGTTTTCAGGCGGAGGGCACCGCCCGTGTAGCGGTCGCTGGCGGTGCCGAGCGCGGGATCGGGCCGCACGAAGCTCATGCGCGGGCCGACGCCGAGAACCTGCGCGGACGCGGGCGACGGAAGAAACGCGAGCGCCGAGAGGACCGCGAGCGCGGCCGCCGGACGGCAGATGTACATGAAAAAGCCTCCGACACAGGTATCGGAGGTTCGGGTTGCACACTTTAGCAAGTTCGGGGGTTCGGAAGTTCGGGGGTTCGCTTGTCCCGGTTCGGCGAGCACGATCGGAAGCAGGAGGCGCTACCCTGCGACGAGCGACGGGCTGCACGCTGCGCTCCCCAGTACAACGTGCAGCTTTAACCCCCTGCTCCCGATCGAGCCCGCGAACCAGACCCGCGAACCTCCGAACTTCCGAACCCCGAACCTCCGAACTTCGAACTACGTCAGCACCTTGATGACGACGCGGCGGTTCTGCGCGCGGCCGTCGCGCGTCTTGTTGTCCGCGACCGGCTTCTCTTCGCCGAAGCTGATCACATTCATCTTGTGCAGCGGCACCTGGTGCCGCTCGTAGAGGTAGCGCTTCACCTGCTCGGCGCGCTTCTCGCCAAGTTGCATGTTGTAGGCGTTGGAGCCGGTCGCGTCGGTGTGGCCTTCGATCTCGATCCACGCGCCGTTCGGATTGGCTTTCAGCTGATTGACGAGATTGTCGATCTCGGCCTTGGCCTCGTCCGGAATCTCGACGCGGTTCAACTTGAAGTTGCCCTTGTCTTCGCTGAGCGTGACCGAATAGACGAGCCGCTTCGAGGCGGCGTCGAGCGTTTCGACGCGCGTGTTCGCAATGTTGGCCGCGTTGCGCGCTGCCTCGGCCGTCATGCCGGCCGCGGCGGCCTTCTGATCGACCTCGGTGATGCGGCGCTCGTTGGCGCGCGTCCGCTCCTGTGTTTCCTCGACCGAACGGCCGAGCGTGTCGACCTTCGTGTTGACCTCGCCGACGCGTGTGTTCACGAACTTCTTCGACGCGCACGCGGTCGAGCCCGCGAGCACGAACGCCATCACCGGAACTGCCAGAACTATCCTGCGCATGGTCTCTCCTCCATCTCCCCTGTTTAAGAACTGCCGGACCCGCTGCGATAGCCGGTCCGCGCGCGCACCGAGTAGTCGCGGTCGGTCGCGCGCACCGTCAACGGCCGCCATCCGGGCGGGCCGGGTTCGAAGGCGAGCAGGTACTGGTGCCTGAGCTCGCCGAGAATCTCGCGCGCCGCCACGCTGGCGTGCGCGGGTGTGCTCGTCACGTGCGTCGAGCCGCCCGTCCAGTAGGCCAGCCGGCCGAGCGCGCTGTCGGTGCCGGTGACCGCACGCGTCCGCACCGCATCGCCGGTCCCCGCGTGATCGATCGGCGACACCACCGCGAACACATAAATCGGCACGTCGATGGCGCTCGCAATGGCCGACACCTGCTCCGCCGTCATGCGGCTGCTCGTGTCGATGCCGTCGGTCACGATCACGATGGCCTGGCGGCGCGAGCGATCCGGGCTGATGCGCGCGGCAGTGTCGGCCGCCGCGTCGAAAATCGAGGTCTGGCCGAACGCGCGCAGGCTTCGGAACGCCCCATCGATGGCGTCGCGGTCCGACGTGAACGGCTGCACTTCGCGCAGCGATCGATCGAAGGCGAAGACCGCGGCCTCGTCGGCCGGCGCGAGGCCGTCCACGAAATGCCGCGTCGCGGCGATCGCGCTCTCGAGCTTCGACGACACGCTCATGCTGCCGCTGACGTCGAACAGCAGCGCCACGCGGATGGGTGCTTTGGGGTCGAACTGCAGATCCACCAGCGGGCGGAAATGCCCGCCGTCGATCACTTCGAAGTCGGCCTTGCCGAGCCCCTGCACGAAGCGGCCGCGCCGATCGCGGACCACCGCGCGCACCTGCACCAGGTCGACCGACGATTTGAACGTGGGCTGCTGTGCGTTTCCTCTCGCTTCAGCGGCCGGAAGGACCACAAGCGTGAGGAGCGTCAGCATGCCGACCGGAACAGAGGGGGCTCGTCGCACGCCCACCATTGAGCACGGCGTGCGCCAAAGACCGTAAATGATTGATGATTAGTCAGTTAGGTGATGCTGGAGGCCCGTAGGACCATGCCGACGGCGGTGAAAACCGTGTAATTTCTGCTCACCGGGAATTGATTGCGTTCCTTGCTAACATGGGCCGAATGACCGCCCGCACCTCTTCGGCGTCCGAGACCGCCATCCGCATTTCGAGCCGCGTCAGCGGCTTCACCTACGCCATCCGCAACATCGTCGCCGAGGCGCGCAAGGCGGAAGCGGCCGGCACGCGCGTGCGGTACCTGAACATCGGCGATCCGATTGCCTTCGGCTTCGCGACGCCGCCGCACCTGATCGAGGCGGTCGCGCGCGCGATGCGCGACGGGCACAACGGCTACACCGCCTCGAGCGGCATTCCGTCGGCGCGCGAAGCGGTGGCCGAGGACTACACGCGGCGCGGCATGCCCGTCGCGGCCGATCGTGTGGTGCTCACCTCGGGGACGTCCGAGGGCATCGAGCTCGCCCTGGGCGCGCTGGCCGACGCGGGCGACGAGGTGCTCGTCCCGGTGCCGACCTATCCGCTCTATACGGCGGTGCTCGCGAAGCTCGGCGCGCGCGCGGTGTTCTATCGTCTCGATCCGTCCAACGGCTGGCAGCCCGATCTCGACGACATCCGCCGGCTGATGTCGCCGGCGACGCGCGCGCTGGTGGTCATCGATCCCAACAATCCCACCGGCGCCGTCTATCCCGAGCCGACGCGCCGCGCGCTGCTCGAGATCGCGAGCCGGCACAACGTGCCGCTGCTGGCCGACGAGGTGTACGGGGAGCTCGGCTACGGCGGGCCGGTGCCGCCGATGGCGAGCCTCGATCCCGATGCGCCGGTCGTGTCCTTTTCGTCGCTCTCGAAGGCGTATCTCGCGCCGGGCTGGCGCGCCGGGTGGCTCGCCGTGGGCCGCAGTCCGCGGCTGAACGATCTGCTCGCCGCCATCCGCAAGCTCGCCGACGGACGCCTCTGCAGTCCCGGCCCGATGCAGCACGCGGTGCACGCGGCGCTGACGTCGGATCGCTCGCACCAGAAGACGTTCATCGAGGCGCTGAAGGCGCGCGCCGCCGTCTCGGTCGAACGGCTCAACGCGATCGAGGGCATCAGCTGCGTGCCGCCTGAATCGGCGTTCTACGTGATGCCGAAGGTCGCGCTGCCGCCGGGCGTCACCGACGAGGACTACATCGTCGCGCTGCTGCGCGCGACGGGCGTGCTGTGCGTCTACGGATCGGGCTTCGGCCTGCCGGCCGGCGACGGGTTCTTCCGCGTCGTGTTCCTGGCGCCGCCCGAGGAGCTGCACGAGATCTACGATCTGATTGCCGCGTTCACTCCCCGTTTCGTCGCGGAGGCCGCCTCGCGGCCGGGCGGTCCGCGCGCGGGCGCGACGCGATGACCGTCGAGGAGCGCGATCCGCGCCAGCTTATTCTCTGGACGATCGAGATGGCGCTGCTGGGCGTCGTCCTGCTCTACGCGGCGTACCTGATCCGCCACGTCCTGCTGCTGCTCTACATCAGCGGCATCTTCGCGATCGGGTTCAGCCCGATCGTCCGCTGGATCGAGCGCCAGCGTCTGCTGCCGATCGGCACGCGGCTGCCCCGCTGGCTGGCCATTCTGATCCTCTACCTGTTCATCATCAGCGCGATGGTCGGCGTCTTCGCGATGATCCTCCCGCCGCTCATCGCGCAGGCCCGGGCGTTCTGGGAGCATCTGCCGGATCTGCTGGCCCGCGGCCAGGCGTTCCTGATCGATCGCGGCTTCCTGCAGCGGCAGCTGTCGATGCAGGAGCTGCTGCAGCGCGCGCCCGGGTCGGACGGCGACACGGTGGGCCGCGTCATCACGGCGGCGTGGGGATTCTTCGGCGGCATCTTCGGCCTGTTCACGATCCTGATCCTGACCTTCTATCTGCTGGTCGAGGCCGACGCGATCCGGTCGTCGTTCCTGCGCCTCTTCCCGCGCGGCCGGCGCTCGCAGGTGGCCAACGCCAGCGCGGAGGTCACGCTGAAAGTCAGCGCGTGGCTCAACGGCCAGCTGCTGCTGGCGGCCATCATCGGCGTCACCGCGGCGATCGGCCTGTGGCTGATCGGCGTGCCGTACTTCTACGTGCTTGCGCTCATCGCCGCCATCGGGGAGATGATTCCCATCGTCGGACCGATTCTCGCGGCGATTCCGGCCATCGCGGTGGCGTCGAGCGTGTCGGGCCAGCAGGCGCTGTGGGTCGCGCTCTTCTTCATCGCGCAGCAGCAGATCGAAAACCACCTGCTCGTGCCGAAGATCATGGAGCGGCAGGTCGGCATCAGCCCCGTGGTCGTCATCGTCGCGCTGCTGATTGGGGGATCCCTGCTGGGCGTGATGGGGGCGATACTGGCGGTCCCCACCGCGGCGATCTTCCAGGTGATGTATCAGGAGCTCGAGCGCCGCCGTGGCGACCCCGCCCGCGACTGAAAATCTGTCGCGGCCGTCCGTCCGTCCGCCGGTCCCCACGGCCTGGCACGCGGCGGCGCTGTATGCGGCGGCGGCGCTCGCGTGGACGTGGCCGCTCGCCCCCAACATCGCGACGGCCATCGCCTGGGATCTCGGCGATCCGATGCTCGTCGCCTGGGTCATGGGCTGGGTCAACGACAGCGTGCTGGCCCTGGCGCGCGGAGACGCCGGACGCTTCCTCGCGATGTGGGACGCGCCCATCTTCCATCCAGAACCGGTGGTGCTCGCCTTCTCCGAGCACATGATCCCGCAGGCGCTGTTCGTGCTGCCGCTGCACGCGGCCACGGGCAACATCATCCTCTGTTACAACGTCGCGCTGCTGGGCACGTTCGTGCTGTCGGGCGTCGGCATGTTCCTGCTGGCGCGGGAGCTCACGGGCAGCGCGCCGGCCGGCCTGCTCGCCGGGGCGATCTTCGCGTTCACGCCGTACCGCGTCGATCAGCTCTCGCACCTGCACATTCTCTCGAGCCAGTGGATGCCGTTCGCGCTGTTCGGCCTGCGCCGGTACTTCACGACCCGCCGGCTGCGTCCGCTCGTGTGGGCCACGCTCGCGCTCGTCGCGCTGAACCTGTCGAGCGGGTACTACCTGTTCTTCTTCACGCCGTTTCTCGTCGCCTACGTGATCGGCGAGATGCGGGGCCGGCGCCTGCTGGGCGACCGGCGCACCTGGGCGCACCTCGCCGGCGCGGGCGCCGCCTCCGCCATGCTCACGCTCCCGTTTCTCATTCCCTATCTGGCCGCGCGAAGCGGCGAGGTCGGCCGGCGATCGTACGGCGCCATCCGTCAGTTCTCCGCCGACGTCTATGCGTACGTCACGGGCCCGGTCTCCATCCCCTGGTACCGCGATCTGCTCGACGCGATGCGCGACGCGCCGGAAAACGCCGCGTTTCCGGGCGCGGTGGCGGTCCTCATGGCCGTGGCCGCCATGGCGCTGCTGCTCACGCAGGCGCTCCGCCGCTGGCAGGAGACGCCGGCGCGCGACGGCTGGCGCGGTCCCGCCATCGCGCTGCTACTGCTGGCCGCCGCCGCTTCGATCGTGGCGATTCTGTGGATTGGCGTCACCGGCGGCCGCATCATCATCGTCGCGGGCCATGAAGTCAGGCTGAGAAATCTCGGACGCTTCGCGATGTACGGCAGCGTGGCGATCCTGCTTGCGGCTGCGCTGTCGGCGCGGCTGCGCGCGGCGTTTCGCGGAAGACCCGGTTCACTCGCCGCCGGCGCGCTCGTCGCCGCGTTCGCGGCGCTCCTGCTGTCGCTCGGGCCGCGCATGGAATCGATGAACGAGTTCATCGGCTATGGGCCGTACGCGATCCTTCTGAAGGTGATGCCCGGCTTCGACGGTCTGCGCGTGCCGTCGCGCTACGCCATGATCGTCGTCTTCTGGCTTGCGGTGGCCGGCGCGTATGCGGCGGCGGCCATGATCGGCCGCGCGCGCTGGGCGCTGGCGGCCGTGCTCCTGCTGACGGGTGCCGCCATGGTGGAATCGCGTCCGTCGCGGTTTGCGCTCGACTCGCCGTTCTATGAACCTGACGTCGCGCCGCTGTCGATGACGCCCCGGCTGCGGGCGGCCGAGCCCCTGTACGTCGCGCTGCGCGAGCTGCCGCGAGGCGTGCTGCTCGAGCTGCCGTGGGGCACCACGGGCTGGGACATTCAGTACATGCACGCGCAGCGCCGCCACGGCTGGCCGCTCGTCAATGGCTTCAGCGGCTACTTTCCGCAGACATACATGCGCACCGATTCGATCAGGGACGCGCTCGTCTCGCCCGATCGCGCGTGGTGGGCGCTCGAGCGTTCCGGCGCCTCGCATGTGATCGTGCACGAATGGGCATTCCCTTCCATCGATCGTGGCAGGCGGGTATCACAATGGCTGCGCGACGGCGGCGCCGTCGAGGTAACGTCGACGGAGAACGACCGCCTTTTCCGCCTGCCGGGCGGCACTCAGCACCGCTGAGCTCATCGTGGCACGCGCGTTGCCCTTCCATATGGCGGGAGGGAACACCGACGTGCGACCGAGAGCGCAGGCATACGCAGCGACCTACGACGAAACGCTCAACCCGCGAATGCTGGGCCACGAGCTCGTGTTCGCCGCGTTCCTCGTCACGCAGATTCTCGACGGCCTGTTGACCTACGTCGGCGTGTCGCTGTTCGGCATTGCGGCGGAAGGCAATCCGATTCTTGCCTATCTGATGTCCTCCTACGGCGAGGCGATCGCCCTTGCCGGCGCGAAGCTCGTGGCCGCGCTGTGCGGCGTCGCGCTCTACCTCCTCGCGGTCGACCACCTCCTGGCCGTGCTCACCCTGATCTACATCGGCGCCGCCGTCGTGCCCTGGACACTCGTGCTCCTCTGAGGGCGCCGATATACTTCGGGGATGCGTACGGATCCCCTGGCATTTCTGGGCGATGCACTCGCCTCGCTGAAAGAGCAGAACCTCTACCGCCGCCTCCGCATTCTCGACGACGAGCAGCGGGCAACCACGCGATTCGACGGCCGCGAGGTCGTCAACCTCTCCTCCAACAACTACCTCGGCCTGACCACGCACCCCCGCCTGCGCGCGCAGTCGATCGCCGCCGTCGAGACGTACGGCGCCGGCTCCGGCTCCGTGCGGACGATCGCGGGGACGATGGCGATCCACATGGAGCTCGAGCGCCGGCTCGCGGCCTTCAAGAAGACGGAAGCCGTGGTGGTCTTTCAGAGCGGCTTCGCCGCCAACGCGGGCACCGTCTCGGCCATCCTCGGCCGCGACGATGTGATCGTCTCGGACGAGCTCAATCACGCGAGCATCATCGACGGCGCCCGCCTGAGCCGCGCGGCCATCAAGGTCTTTCCTCACAAGGACGTGGACGCGGCGCGGAAGATCCTGCGCGACCTTCCCCCCGCGCAGAAGAAGCTGGTCATCACCGACGGCGTCTTCAGCATGGACGGCGATCTTGGCCCTGTGGCGGAGCTCGCCTCACTCGCCGAGGAATACGGCGCGATCATGATGGTCGACGACGCGCATGCGAGCGGCGTGTTCGGGCGCCACGGGCGCGGCACGATCGATCATTTCGACGCGCACGGCCGTGTCGACATCCAGGTGGGCACCCTGTCGAAGGCGATGGGCGCGCTCGGCGGCTACGTCGCGGGCACCCGCGACCTGATCGAGTTCCTGTACCACCGCGCGCGGCCGTTCCTCTTCTCGACCTCGCATCCCCCGGCCGTCGCCGCCGCGTGCCTGGCGGCGCTCGACGTGCTGGAGCAGGAGCCGCAGCTGATTGAACAGCTCTGGGACAACACTCGTTTCTTCAAAGAGGGGCTGGCGGCGCTGGGGTTCAACACGGGCATCAGCGAGAGCCCGATCACGCCCGTCATCGCGGGCGAGGGCGCGCTGGCCATGAAGCTCTCGGATCGGCTCTTCGAGGAAGGCGTCTTCGCGCAGGGCATCGCGTATCCCACCGTGGCGCGCGACAAGGCCCGCGTGCGCACCATCGTGACCGCCACGCACACGCGCGAGGAGCTGCAGTTCGCGCTGGACACCTTCGCGAAGGTCGGACGGGAGCTCGGGATTATTTGAGGCCACATCAGGTTCCACGGGTTCCACGGGTTCCGTAGGTTCCAGGGTTCGGTTCCCTGGGTTCACGGGTTCACGGGTTCACGGGTTCACGGGTTCACGGGATTCGAACCCGCGGAACGTTCGAACGCGCGGAACGTCCGAACCTTCGGAACCGTTCGCGAACTCTCGGAACGAGAGAACCGAACCGATGGAACCCGTGGAACCCATGGAACCAATGGAACTTCCGTAAAATGCGCTCCAGCTTCAACCGGTACACGCGAGAGATCACCCAGGCGGACCTCGAGCGGCTCCTCACGCGGGAGACGCCCGAGGCATACCACTACTTCGCGCGCGACATCGACCTGCGGGAGCTGGCGGCGCTGCCGTGGTACCGCCGCTGGCCGCGCTTCGCCAGGCAGTTCTTCATGGCGTTCGCGATGCGGCTGTCGCCGGCGCGGCGCGCGCTCTACGGCATCGCGGTGGCCGCCGCCGTCATCGGCGCCTTCGAGCTCTTCGAAGGCGGCGGCATCGTGCGGGCGCTGGTCGGCCCCTTCGAGGTGGGGTTCGTCACGCCCCGCTGGACGGACGGCACCGGGTGGTTGTTCGTGGCGTTCATCCTGCTCAACCTGCTCGTCATGATGGAGGTGGCCGACCGCCTCTCGCTCAAGAACGAGCTCGAGGTCGCGCGCGACATTCAGCTGGCGATGCTGCCGGGCGGCACCTGGTCGGACGGCACCGCGTCGGCCGCCGGTGTGACCCGGCCCGCCAACACGGTGGGCGGCGACTTCTACGACATCCTGCCGCTCGCCGACGGCCGCGTGCTGATCGCGCTCGGCGACGTCGCCGGCAAGGGCAGCCCCGCGGCGCTGCTCATGGCGCTGCTGCTCGCCATGATGCGCACGCTCGTCGACGAGGGGCTCGAGCCGGCGGCGCTGATGCGCCGGCTCAATGCGCAGGTCCTGCGGCACAGTCCGCGATCCCGCTTCATCACGCTGTTCGCGGCGGCCTTCCGTCCATCGACCGGCGAGCTCGAATGGGTGAATGCGGGGCATCTGCCGCCGATGATCCGGCGCGCGAACGGCGATCTCGAGCGCGATCTGTTCCGCGACGGCGGCGGCATGGCCCTGGGCATGTTCGAGGCGGCCGAATACGACACGCGCATGGCGCGGCTCGAACCCGGCGACGCGCTCGTCGTCTACAGCGACGGGCTCACCGAAGCCGAGAACGCCGCCGGCAACCCCTTCGAAGACGCGGGCGTCGAAGCCGTCGTCGCCAGACATGGCGTGGCGGATCCGGCGTCGCTCGGCCGCGCGCTGCTGCGGGCGGTCGAGACGTATGCCGGCGACGCGAAGCTGGCCGACGACCTCACCGTCCTCTCGCTCGTCCGCCATCCCGGCGGATCCACCATTTTCGGCGTCTAAAGATCCGTGCGGGCGCGCCTCCGCGTCGTCGTGTTGCTGGCCGCGGCTCTGACCGCTGCTCCGCCGCTGCCGGCGCAGACGGGGGACGGGCCCGCGCGGCTCGTCCTCGCCCTCGAAGAGGCGATGCAGACGGGCGCGATGGAGCGCTTCCGCGCGCTGCTCGCGACGGATGCCCGCACCGGGACGTTCGAGCGGCTGATGCGCGGCCCGCGGACCAGAGCCGTGGTGCGCGAGCGCGATCGCGCCCCGGCGTCCGCGCCCGGCGAGGTCGACCTGCTCCTCGACACCTTCGTCGAGCGCGGCGCCGAAGGACACATCGCGACCTGGCGCGCCACGGCGCGGCCGGGCGCCGAGGCCGGCGCGCCGTGGCAGATCACGGCGCTCGACGAGCTGTCGGCGGTCGACGGCCTCTATCGCCTGGCGCTCGGCGCCCAGGCCTACGACGCGCGCGGCCTCAGGCTTTCCGCAACCGACTTCACGCTGCAGATGCGCACGGGCCTCGCCTATACGGCCGACGCCGGCGGCGGCGTCACCGCCGTCGTGCTCCGCGGCAGGGGCGAGATGATCTTCACGCCGCCCGATCCCGCCGAGCGGCGGCAGGTCGAGATCTTCTCGAAGTCGCCGGCGCTGCGCGTGCCGTTCGAGGAGGCGTTCATCCGCCTGCACCCCGGCGACCTGCAGAACCGCCTCGGCGTCCAGGCCCTGACGCCGCGCCAGGCGAGCGAGTCCGACGCGCGGCGCGCGCTGCAGGTCTTCGACGCATTCGCCGGGCGCACCTACACGCTCGACCTGCAGGATCTGTCGCGCGATCGCTGGTCGCTCGTGCCGGCGTTCGGCGATCTCGTCGCCGAAGTGCGCACGAAGAAGTTCGGCAACCTGACGTACGCGCTCTCGTCGGGCGAGGCGGAGAACGTGACGCTGTTCCACCGCGAGAGCCGGCGCAACATCTCGCTCTACGCCTCGGCGGCGCAGCGCGCCCAGCGGGGCCGCTTCTACAGCGACGACGACCGGGCCGACTACGACATCGAGCATCACGACGTCGACGTGCGGGTGACGCCGTCGCGGGAATGGATCGAAGGCGCCGCCTCAGTGCGCGCGCGGGCGCGCCGGCGGCTGTCGAGCGTGACGCTGCGGCTCGCCGAATCGCTGGTCGTGCGGTCGGTGGCCGCGAAGGGGCACGGCCGCCTGATGCACCTGCGCGTCATCGGCCAGAACAACGTGATCGTGACGCTGCCCACGCCGGCGGAGCCGGGCGAGATCATCGAGCTCGACGTGCGCTACGGCGGGCGGGTGCCCAGCCAGACGCTCGACCGGGAAGCCGCGGCGGTCGCGGCGCCCCAGCAGATGGATCCCATCGTCATCCCGCCCGAGCCGCGCTGGATCTACAGCAACCGCAGCTACTGGTATCCGCAGTCGCCGGTGGGTGATTTCGCCACGGCGCGAGTCCGCGTCACCGTGCCCGATCCGCTCGACGTGATCGCCACCGGCGTGCAGCTGGGCCCGCCCGAGCCGGTGGCGGATCCGCCTCCTGCCGCGCCGGCGCGCGCGTTCACGTTCGAGTCGGCGCGCCCGGTGCGCTATCTCTCGGCCGTCATCTCACGCTTCGTCCCGGTCGTGTCGCGGCCGCTGGATGCCGGCGGCGGCGCGCCCTTGACGCTCAACGTCATCGCGAGCCCGCGGCAGGCCGGCCGCGCGCGGGACGTGGCGGATCAGGCGGAAGCCATCTTCACCTTCTACCGCGCGCTGCTCGGCAGCGCGCCCTATCCGCAGCTCACGGTGGCCGTGAGCGAAAGCGAGCTGCCCGGCGGCCACAGCCCCGCGTATTTCGTGCTGCTCAACCAGACGCTGCCGTCGGCCGCCATGACCTGGCGCGCCGACCCGGTCAGCTTCGACAACTACCCGGCCTTCTTCATCGCGCACGAGATCGCCCACCAGTGGTGGGGCCAGGCCGTCGGCTGGAAGAACTATCACGAGCAGTGGATCAGCGAGGGCTTCGCGCAGTACTTCGCGGCGCTCTACGCCGGAGAGGAGCGCGGCCCGGCGGCGCTCGGCAACCTGCTGCGGCAGATGCGGCGCTGGGCGCTCGAGCGGTCGGGCGACGGGCCGATCCATCTCGGCTACCGGCTGGGGCACGTCCAGCGCGACAGCCGCGTCTATCGCGCCCTCGTCTACAACAAGTCGGCGGTCGTCCTGCACATGCTGCGGCGGATCGTCGGCGACGAGCGCTTCTTCGCCGGCATGCGCCGCTTCTACGAGCAGACGAAGTTCGGCAAGGCCGGCACCGAGGACTTCCGGCTGGTGATGGAGGCCGAGACCGGCCGCAACCTCGAGCAGTTCTTCGACGGGTGGATCTACGGGTTCGGCGTGCCCACCGTCCGCATCACGCACCGCGTCGAAACGCATCCCGGCGGCGAAACCGAGGTGGTCATTTCGGCGGTCCAGACCGGCGGAGTCTACGACCTGCCGGTGACCCTGACGATCGAGCAGCGCAACGGCGCGAAGCGCGACGTGCTGCTGCTGCTGACCGAGGCGTCGGCCGAGCTGCGCGTCCCGATTGACGCGGCGGCCGGGCGTGTGCGGCGCGTCCACGTCGACAGCGACGAGTCCGCGCTGGCCCGGTTCGTCCGCTAGATCCGATAGAATTTCCTGTTATGGACAGCGTCACGCTCACCATCGACGGCAAGCAGGTGTCGGTCCCCGCGGGGACCACGGTCCTGCAGGCCGCGATTCAGGCCGGGATTCAGATTCCCTACTACTGCTATCACCCCGGCCTCGGCATCGACGGCTCCTGCCGCGTGTGCATCGTCAAGATCGAGAAGATGCCGAAGCTGCAGACGTCGTGCTCGACGCCTTGCGCCGACGGCATGGTGGTGACGACGAATTCCGAGGACGTGGAAGCGGCGCGGGCGAGCGTGTTCGAGTTCCTGCTGATCAACCATCCGCTCGACTGTCCGGTCTGCGACAAGGGCGGCGAATGCCCGCTCCAGGATTTCTCCTACACGTTCGGGCCCGAGCGCAGCCGCATGGAGTTTCCGCGGCGCGAGTTCGACGGCAACGGCGTGCGCGCCGACGTCGACTTCGGGCCGACGCTGATGCTGAACCGCAACCGCTGCATCCTCTGCACGCGCTGCGTGCGGTTCATGCGCGAGATCGACGGCGACGCGCAGATCAGCATCGTCAACCGCAGCTACGGCAGCGAGATTGCGACGTTCAGGGAGGAAGGCGTCCATTCGCTTCTCTCGGGCAACCTCATGGACGTCTGCCCGGTCGGCGCGATCACCACGCGCGACTACCGGTTCAAGTCGCGCCCGTGGGACAACCCGCTGGCCATCGACACGATCTGCACGCAGTGCGAGCGCGGCTGCAACACCACGCTCTGGATCAAGGCGAAGCCGGAATGGGCGAAAGGCGCCCAGGTGGTGCGCGCGACGCCGCGCTACAACCCCGACGTCAACGAGTTCTGGATGTGCGACATCGGCCGCTTCAATCTCGACTGGATCGAGAGCGAGCAGCGGCTGCGGCGCCCGCTCGTGAAGCGCGGCGGCGCGCTCGCGCCGGCAAACTGGGACGACGCGTTCCAGGCGCTGACGGCGGCGGTCGAAGGCGCGGGCGGCGCCCGGGCGGTGCGGTACCTCGCGTCGGCACACGCATCGCTCGAGGAGCTGCACCTGCTTGCGTCGCTGGCCGGCGGCGCCGGCAACGTGGCGGTCGGCTGGCGGTACAGCCGCAAGCCGCAGCCCGAGGGCACGAAGTTCGTCGTGCCGCCGGTCGACGCGCCGAATCTGCGCGGCGCGCGCGATCTCGGCTTCAGGGTGCCGGCCGAGAGCGCGCCGGCGGATCTGTCGGCGCTCCGCGCCGACGTCGAAGGCGGCCGCGTGAAGGCGCTGTACGTCTTCGATCCCGGCCCGGACGGCTCGATCGGCGACCTCGAATGGATGCTGGCCGCGCGCCGCGCGGGCCGGCTGCCCGTCCTCGTGTACCAGGGCGTGCTGCTGACGCCGCTTGCCGCCGAAGCCGACATCGTCCTCCCCGGCGCGTGCTCCGCCGAGAAGGACGCGACCTACACGAACTCTCAGGGCCGCGTGCAGGCCACCGCACAGGCGATCACGCCGCCCGGAGACGCGCAGGAGGACTGGCGCATCTTCACGCGACTCGCCGGGGTGCTGGGCGCGCCGACCGCCTTCGCGAGCGCGCCCGCCATCCGCGAGAGCATCGCGTCGGGCACGCCCATTCCGGGCTACGAGGCGCTGAAGGCGGTCACGTTTCCCCGCCCCGTGCCGCAGCGCAGCTGGCTGCAGACATCGAACCCGTCGGAACGCTGGAAGTGGGACTTCATGTTCCAGGACCTGCCGCCCATCAAGTTCGGCGTGGAATTCGGCCCGCTGCCGCGCGCCGACGTCATCCCGCTGCGCGAAATTAAATAAGTGCCGGACGTTTCCCTCGTCGCGGCGTTCGGGGCGGGTTTCCTGTCGTTCATCTCGCCCTGCGTCCTGCCGCTCATCCCCGGCTACATCTCGTACGTGTCGGGCATGTCGCTCGAAGACATGCGCACGGCCGACACGGGGGCGCGCCGCCGGCTGATGATCGCGACGCTGCTGTTCATTCTCGGCTTCTCGATCGTCTTCATGGCGATGGGCGCGTCGGCGAGCGCCATCGGCGCGCTGCTGCAGCAGCACATGCGCATCGTCCAGAAGATCGCCGGGGTGATCATCATCGTCCTCGGGCTGCACCTGACCGGCCTGTTCCGGATCCGCTTCCTCGATCGCGACACGCGCGTGCAGACGTCGCGCAAGCCGGCGACGCCGATAGGCGCGATCGTGGTCGGCATGGCGTTCGGGTTCGGGTGGACGCCCTGCATCGGCCCGATTCTGAGCGGCATCCTCACCATCGCCGGCTCGAAAAGCACCGTCGGCGAGGGCGTGCTCCTGCTGGCCGTGTACTCGGCCGGCCTGGGCGTTCCGTTCTTCCTGACCTCGCTTGCCATCGACAGGTTCTTCGCGGCCTCGGCGAAAGTGCGCCGCTACTACCGCGCCATCGAGCTCGTCTCGGGCTCGCTGCTCATCCTGCTGGGCGTGCTGATGGTGACGGGCCGGTTCACGCTCATCATCCGCTGGCTGACGCCCTACCTTCCGACTTACTGAGCTGCCGGCGACCCTCATGAAGCTCTCGGTCATCATGCCCGCGTACAACGAGCACGGCACCATCCGTGAAATCGTCGCCCGCGTGCTCGCGGTCGACCTCTCGCCGCACACGCTCGAGCTCGTCATCGTCGACGATGGGTCGAGGGACGGCACGCGCGACGTGCTGCGCGAGTACGAGCAGCAGGACGGGGTCCGCGTGATCTACCAGCCGCAGAACGCGGGCAAGGGCGCCGCGGTCGCCCGCGGCATCCGCGAGGCGTCGGGCGATGCGCTGGTCATCCAGGACGCCGATCTCGAGTACGACCCGAACGACTTCCGGCGGCTGCTGGCGCCCATTGCCTCGGGCGAGGCGGACGTGGTGTACGGCTCGCGCTTCATGCAGCGGGAAGGCGGGCGCGGCTACCTCCGCCGCTGGCACTGGCTGGGCAACGCCGCCCTCACGATGGTGTCGAACCGCTTCACCGGGCTCGGCCTCACCGACATGGAGACCTGCTACAAGATGTTCCGCCGCGACGTCGCGCGGCGGCTCGATCTGCAGTCGCGCGACTTCGCCATGGAGCCCGAGATTACGTGCAAGGTCGCCCGGATGGGCGTGCGGCTGCGCGAACTTCCCATTGCCTATCAGGGCCGCACGTACGACGAAGGCAAGAAGATCGGCATCAAGGACGCGGTGAAGGCCGTCTTGACCACCGTGAAATACAGCCGGTGGAAACCTCAAGACGCAAGACTGAAGACTGAAGACTAAAGGCGGAGCCGCAGCGCGCCGGGCCTGACTCCCACCTCGATCCGGTTCCCGATCTCCATGCACTCGCCGTCGAGATGGATCTCGATGGGGCCGTCCGCTTCCACCACCGCGCGGCGGACCGGCCGGCGGACGATGCCGTCGATGGCCTTCTCCCTTCCCATGAACAGACGCCGCGCGCGCCAGAGCTGCGGGAAGAACGGGCGCGCGTCGACGATCAAGGCATCGAGCAACCCATCGTCGAACCGCGCGCCCGGAGCGATCACGGCGTTGTTGCCGTACTGCTGCCCGTTGGCGAAGACGATGAGGAAGGCGCGGAGGTCGAACGGCTGATCGTCGAGATGTACGCGGTACTCGCGGCCGCCGTAGGTCAGGCCTTCGTGAAGGCCGATCAGCAGGTACGGCAGGCCGCCGCGCTTCGTGAGCCGGTTGAAGCGGCGGGCGACGCGCGCGTCGAAGCCGATGCCGGCGAGATTGAGGAACGGCCGGCCGTTCACCTCTCCGACGTCGAGCGGCCTGACGCGCCCGGTCAGCGCCGCGCGAAGCGCCTGGCGCGGATCGCGCGCGATGCCGAGCGTCGTGGCGAAGCCGTCGCCGGAGCCGGCCGGCACGATGCCGAACGCGGCGCCGCCGCCGGCGATGGCGCCGGCGACCTCGTTGACGGTGCCGTCGCCGCCCCACGCCACGACCGTGCCGGCGCCGGCCGCGGCAAACGCGCGCGCGAGATCGCGGCCGTGGCCCGCGCGCTCGGTCACGGCGACGTCGACCTCGACGCCGCAGGCGGCGGCAACCGCGACGGCCATCTCCACTTTTCCGGCCGGCGTGATCCCCGGGGCGCGGCCCGATTTCGGGTTGATGATGACTGCGGCGCGCATGTCGCGCAGTATAGTAGGCGGGAATGAGACGGCGGGCCGCGCGCGTGATGATCGTGCTGTTGCTGGTGGCCGGTGCGGCGGCGGCAGCGTATCAGGCCGTGTCGCGCTCACGCGCGCTTGAGACGGCGGCCGCGACGCAGGCGGCGCTGACCGCGGCGGCATCGCGGGCCGAGGTCGCGCTCGCGGAAGTCGCGGCGTCGCAGCGGGCGTACGTCGCGCCCGGGCAGGGACTCGACTTCTGGGCCGGCAAGGTCGACGAGGCCCTGGCCTCGGCCGGGGCGGCGCTGGCCGCCCTGCAGACGGCGGCGAGCGTCGAGGGCGCGGCGGCCGTCGAGTCGGCGGTCTCCCGCCTCCATGACTTCGCGGTGATGGACCGCAGCGTGCGCGACTACGTGCGCGAGAGCCGCAACGCCATGGGCGCGGACCTGATTTTCGCGGACGGCTACGAGATCATGGCGGCCGCCAGCGCCGATGTCGCGTCCGCGGTTGCGATCGAGCAGGCCGGCATCACGACCGCGGCGGCGCGCGACCGTCAGCTGCACCTGGCCTCGGTCGCTGCGCTCGGCGCGTGCGTGCTGATTGCCGCGCTCCTGGCGCTCGCCGGGCCGAAGCCGGCCGAGCCGATCGTGGCCACGATTGCGCCTCAGCCGTTCGACGCGGCGCCGGCCTCACATGCCGCGGCCGCGCCGGACGACGCCATCGGCGCCGCCCTCGACGCAAGCCTGGAGGGACTGGACGCCCCCACGTTTCCCACCACGGTGGACCTGCCTTCCGCTGCCGATGTCTGCGTGGATCTCGCGCGCCTGCTCGACGCGCGCGATTTGCAGCCGGTGATGGCGCGCGTCGCGTCGGTGCTGGGCGCCGACGGGGTGATTGTGTGGATGGCCGACGCGGAAGGGCGGTCGCTCGCGCCCGCGCTCACGCACGGCTACGCCCCGTCGCTGGTGGCCCGGCTGGGCGCCCTGTCCATCGACGCCGACAACGCCACGGCCGCCGCGTGCCGCAGCAAGGCCACCCAGGTCGTCGAGGGCGCGCTCGCGGTGCCCCTGCTCACGAGCGGCGGCTGCACGGGCGTCCTCGCCGTCGAACTGAAGGATGGAAGGGAACGTGCGGGCGACGTCCAGTCGCTGGCGCGCATCGTGGCCGCGCAGCTGGCCGCGACGGTCTCGGGCCCCGAGGCCGAGGCCCGGAAAGCCGCCGAGGCCTGATCGCTCACGAGGCCTGTTCGTCGTCGGGTGCGAGGGGCAGGGTCAGCCGGAACGTGGCGCCGAGGCCGGGGCCGTCGCTGTGCGCCGAGACCTGGCCCCCGTGAAGCTCGACGAAGTACCGGACCAGCGACAGGCCGAGACCGAGGCCGCCGTACTCGCGGCGCGCCCCGCCCTCGAACTGCCGGAAGCGCTCGAACATCTGCGGCAGGAATTCCGCCGGGATGCCGATGCCGGTGTCGCTGACGGTAATCTCGGCGCCCCCGGGCGTGCGCGCCACGTCCATGCTGATGCTGCCGCCCTCCGGCGTGAACTTGACGGCGTTGCTGAGCAGATTCCAGAGCGCCTGCTGCAGGCGGTCCGCGTCGGCGATCGCAATCATCGGGCGCTCGTCGTGCGTCAGCGTGAACTGCAGATTCCTGGCATCCATCGATGGGCGCACCACATCGACGGCGGCACGCGCGACGTGCAGCAGATCGGTGGGCGCGGGATTGATCCGGATCTTTCCGGTGACGATGCTCGAGACGTCGAGCACGTCGGAGACCAGCTGCGACAGCAGGTGCGCGTTGCGCTCGACGATTTCGATCACCTGCTGCCGCCGCGCGTCGGCAATGCGGCCGGTGCGCAGCATCTGCGTGTAGCCCAGCACCGCATTCAGCGGCGTGCGCAGCTCGTGCGAGAGCGTCGCCAGAAACTCATCCTTGATCCGGTTGGCTTCGGCGAGCCTCCGCAGCAGCTCCTTGTGCGCCGAGATGTCGCGGGCGATCTTGGACGCGCCGATCACGCGCCCCTCGGCATTCCTGATCGGCGACACCGTAAGGGAAATGTCGATGTGACTGCCGTCCTTCCGGACGCGCACGGTCTCGAAGTGCGACACGGGCACGCCGCGCCGCACATGGTCGAGGACGTGATCCTCCTCGGACTGACGCTCGGGCGGAATGATGATCCGGATCGATCGGCCGACGGCCTCGTCGGCGGTGAATCCGAACATCCGCTCCGCCGCGGCGTTCCACGTCTGCACGATGCTGTTCAGGTCCTTGCTGACGATGGCGTCCCCGGACGAATCCACGATGGCCGCCAGGCGCATGGCCTCGCGCTCGGCGACGAGCTGCGCGGTGATGTCGCGGGCGATGGCGGACACGCCGGCGATCCGGCCGTCTGACGATCGAATCGGCGACAGCGCCATCGACACCGGCAGCAGCTGCCCGTTGCGCCGCTTGCGATACGTGTGAAAGTGCCCGACCGGCTCTCCCGCTTTCACGCGGGCGGTGAGCCGCGCCGCGGCCTGCCGCTCGCTGTCGGGAATGATGATGTCGATTGGCTGGCCGATCGCCTCGTCGGCGGAGTACCCGAACATCTCCGTCGCCGCCCGGTTCCAGCTGTCGATGACGCCGTCCGCATCCTCGCTCAGAATCGCGTCGTCGGACGATTCGATGACCGCGGCGAGTCTGAGCGCGGCGGCGTCCGGCTGGTTCATGCGTGGACTCTATGATTTCCCAGCATGCGCCTCTGCGCCAACCCCGTAGTCGAAGCCCATCCGTCGGCCCGGGCGACGAGGCGCCGGGCGGGCGTCACTGGGTGAGGTCACACGCCGTCCGTGACCGGTGACAACGGCCGTGTCCCCGAGCCGAAGATCGCCGGTTTTCCTCAGCAAACACAGTCATCGGTCGCGGCACACCGTTTGGAATGTCAGTGTGCGGGCCGCGAAGAATCACCGGGAGGCGTAACCTCAGGCAGGCGCTGGCATCGCCGCTTTCCGGGAAGTTTTACGATTCTCACCGCGGCCTTTTCTCGTTTCCGGGGTGGGTCGCCCGATCCCCAATCGGCGTTGGATCGCCAATTGCGAGGCGTCGAGGTGGAGGCAGGTTATGCGCAGTGCACGATTGAAGCTCGTCGCTCTGGTGTTGGCTTTCGGATTCGCGGCGTCGGGCTGTGCCGCGCGCTCGGCGAACATCGCCGAGGTGAAATTCAACCCAGGCCGGTACGTCGATCGCGACATCGTCATCGAAGGGGTCGTGACCGAGTCGTGGGGCATCCCGCTGGTGCCGTACAAGCTCTACAAGGTCGACGACGGCACGGGCGAGATCACGGTGGTGTCCAACGACGACCGCGTGCCGAGCAAGGGCGCGCGCGTGCGGGTGAGAGGCAAGCTGCAGGACGTGGCCACGCTGGGCGGCCGGTCGCTGGGCCTGCATCTGCAGCAGAAGGATCTCGACTTCAGGAACGGTCGGGGATATTGAACTTCAGCGCGACGACCGTCATGTCGTCGTTGGGCGGCGCGCCGGCGCGCCACGCCTCGACCGCGCTCACGATCGCCTGCACGATGTCGCGGGCGTTCTGAGCGCGGCTCTCCTTAACCACATCCATCAGCCGCGCCGACGTGAACTCCTCGCCGCGCGAGTTCATCGCCTCGGACACGCCGTCGCTGCAGAAGACGAACACGTCGTGCTGCGCAATCGGCACGGTGATCTCGTCATAGGTCGAGCCAAAAAACGACCCGAGCGGAACGCCGGGGAGCTCGATCAGCGAGCAGCGATCGCCGCTGCAATGCACCGGGTACGGCACGCCTGAATTCGACAGCGTCAACGACCGCCGCTTCACGTCGAACACGGCGTACAGCAGCGTGCAGTAGTACTCCTCGAGCTGGCGCTGATGCAGGATCGTGTTCATCGACGACAGCACGCCGGCCGGCGTCGAGCGCTCGGGCACGTAGCGGCGGCGGAACGTGCGGCCGCGCACGAGCTCTCCGGCAAACACGCTGTACAGGGCGGCGGGCACCCCCTTGCCGGAGACGTCGCCGAGCGCGACGACGAGCGTGTTCGACTCGGGGGACAGGAAGTCGTGAAAATCGCCGCCGAGCTCGTGCGCCGCGGCGAACGCCGCCGCCACGTCGACGCCCTTCAGCCGCTTGGGCAGCTCGGTCGGCAGCAGCGCGGCCTGCACACGCTGGGCGAACCGCAGCTCCTTTTCCAGCCGCGCCTCGGTGTCGGACACCTCCGCGTACAGCCGCGCGTTCTCGATGGCGACGGCCGCCTGGCTGGCCAGCAGCGTGAGAATCTCGACGTCGCGCTTCGAGAACGCGTCCAGCTCCGGACTTTCGAGGTCGAACACGCCGATGCAGCGGTCCTTGAGCAGCAGCGGCACCGCCAGCTCGGATCTGACGTCCTCGACCACCTTGATGTAGCGCGGATCCTTCGACACGTCGGGGACGACGACAGCCTCGCGGTGGAGCGCGGCGTAGCCGACGAGCCCCTCGCCCAGCTTTACGTGCGGCAGCGATACTTTCTCGCCGTACTGCACGGCGACACGCATCTCGAGCGACCGCGTGCCCTCGTTGAGCAGCAGGATGCCGAACGTGCGGTAGTCGACGACCCGCTTGACCAGCTGCGCGACGCGCGGCAGCAGCTCGTCGAGCTCGAGCAGCGCCGCCACTTCCCTGCCGATCTCGGCGAGCGTCTCGAACGCGTCGGCGTCGCGGCGCGCCTGCTCGAACAGGCGCGCATTCTCGAGCGCCACGGCCACGTGCGCGCCGAACTGCCGCAGGATCTGCACGTCGCGCTCCCCGTACTGCGCCGCGTTGTGACTGAGCACGTTGAGCGCGCCGACCGCGCGCGACTTGTAGGTCAGCGGCACGGCGAGATCCGACACCATGCCGGGGACGACTTCGATGTAGCGCGGATCGTCGGCGGCATTGTCGACGACGACCGGTTGGCGCTCCTTGACGGCGCGGCCGACGATGCCGTCCCCGGCCTTGATCCGGAACCCGGCCTCCCGATCGGGATAGCCCTCGGCGTACTCGAGCCGCAGCTCGTCGCGGCGCTCGTCGTACAGATAGACGCCGAAGGCGTCGAAGGGAATGAGCCGGGCGATCAACTCAGGGATCTTGGGCAGCAGCTCCTCGAGCTCCAGCACCGATGTCACGCGGCGTCCCAGGTCGAACAGGGTCAGCAGGACTTCGTGCTCGGTGGCGGGGTGTGCGGACACGTGCTCCATGGGGGCGGGTGCAGCAATTATACTGGTTCGTCATGGCATCGACGCGCGACGACCTTGTGCTGCCGCTCGACTATCAGGCGATCGAGCGCATCCTTCCCCACCGCTATCCGTTTCTGCTGGTCGATCGCATCATCGAATTCGAGCAGGACAAGCGCATCGTCGGCATCAAGAACATCTCGCTCAACGAGCGGTACCTGTCGCACCGCGACGGCGAGACGCCGGTGATGCCGCCGACCATCCTCACGGAGGCCGTGGCGCAGGTCGGCGCGATTCTCATCCTGTCGAAGCCCGAGAACCGCGACAAGCTGATTTACTTCCGCGCGATCGAGCGGGTGCGCTACCGCAAGCCGGTACACCCCGGCGACGTCGTCGAAATCGAGGCGGTGGTCAGGCGGCTGCGCAACCGGATGGGCGTGCTCGAGGGCAAGGGCCGCGTCGACGGCAAGGTCGTCATCGAGGGCACGATGACGTTCGCGCTCGGATCGGCCGACGCCGACTCACCTGAACGCGAGTAGCAGCATCGCGGCTTTCGCCGCGCGCGACGACCATCGCGCCCACGCCGGGTCGCCGGCGGCATAGCGGATCGTGTCGAGCGCCGCGGGCGTCACGATCAACACCCCAATCCACGGCTCGGGCACGCCGTCGTCACCGGCGCTGACGGCCATGCCGCGGGTGTCGCGCTCGGGCGGGCCGAACCGGCCGAACGCCGCGGCCGTGTAGACCGCCGACGTCGCCAGGTTGAACGTCAGCCATCCCTTCCTGAAGGAGGACGGAGACGGCCGCAGCGGCGGGCCGCCGAGCAGCCATTCGCTGGCGGCATGCTGCGCGAGAAAACCGGACGAGGCAATCACGTACTCCCGGCGCCGCGACACCGGATCGTGCGTAACCACGAAGAACGGGATACGGCCATAGTCGAGCCGCTTGAAGCCGGGGTTCGCGCCCAGCGCGACGCCCGACAGCACGTGCCCGGCCTCGTGCACGACCAGCCCCGCGGTCCCGCCCGCGAGAAACCGCAGCACTCGCGCCGCCCGGCCGTCGTCGGCCGGCTGCTGCGCGGGCGGAATTGTCGATCGACGATCCACTTGCCGGTGTGCGGGCGGCTGCCGATCCTGCGCGCGGGCCTGCAGCGGCGACGCGGCAAGCGCGAGACTAAGAAGCGCGGCGCACCGGAACGGGATCGACAATGACGGCGTCCTTTCCAACGACCTGGCCGCTCTGTCTCACGCTGACGATGAGAATGCCGAGGGCGATGATGGCGGCCGCCACCAGCATACGCGCGCCGAACGGCTCGCCGAGCAGCAGCGTGCCGAGCGCCACGGCAATCACCGGATTCACGTACGTGTAGAGCGACACGGTCGACACCGGAAGATGCTTCAGCGCGTAGGCGTAGGCGGTGTAGGCCGCAATCGAGCCGGCCACGGTCAGGTACGCGAGCGCCAGGGTCGTCTTGCCGTTGAAGGCGAGGCGCGGCCACTCGCCCGCGACGGTGGCGAACAGCAGCATCCACGCGCCGCCGAACACCATCTGCAACGCGGCGGACGCGAGCACATCGGTGGAGTGGGTGAAGCGCTTCGCGTACGTGGAGCCGATCGCCCAGCCGACGCACGCCAGTTGCAGCGCCAGCACGCCGGCGCCGAAACGCGACCCGGCATCCGCCGACGCGAGCAGATCGGGCCACACCAGCACGAGAATGCCGCCGAAGCCGACGATGAGGCCGACGATCTGGCGGAGCCTGAGCCGCTCGCCGCCCGGCCAGAGGCTCTCGATGCCGGTCATCCAGAAGGGCGAGGTGGCAATCAGCACGGCGGCAAGACCGCTCGGCACGAACTGCTCGCCATACGTCACGCCGCCGTTGCCCAGGCCGAGCATGAAGAAGCCGATGAAGGCGAGTGACGGCCACGAAGAGCGCGGCGGCAGCGGCGTGCCGCGCATCCACAGCGCGAGCGCCAGCACGACGCCGGCGGTGGTGTAGCGGATGCCGCCCATGGCCATGGGCGGAATCGTCTCGAGCGCGATTTTGATCGCGAGGTACGTCGTGCCCCAGATCAGGCACACCGCTGCGAAGGCGATGTAGGCGCGCCGGCGCACCACGGGACTCATGACGCCGCCTGTTCGGCAGGCGCGTCGGGCATCGGCAGCTGGTGCGTTTCCTTCAGGGTGCCGAGGACGATCGTCGTGCGGGTGGAGCGCACGCCGCTGATGCGGCCGATGCGGCCCTTCAGCAGCTCGCCGAGATGCTCCGCGTCGCGCGCGCGGACCTTCACGAGAAAACAGTCGTCGCCGGCGACGTGGTGCACTTCGAGCACTTCCGGAACCTGGCCGAGCGACGCGGCGACCGAGTCCTCTTCCTCCGGCGCCTCCTTCGTGCGCACGGCCACGAACGCGAGCAGGCCGAGGCCGAGCGCTTTCGGGCTCACGAGCGCCGCATAGCCGCGGATGACGCCTCTGGCTTCGAGCTTCCGGATGCGCTCGAGCACGGCCGACGGCGCCAGCCCCACCTCCCGGGAAATTTCCACCTGGGTGACACGGCCGTTGCGTTGAAGAGCATCGATGATACTGATGTCTATGGCGTCTAGTTCAGACATATATTCTTATAAACAGCTTATTATCAGAATATATTTCCGTCAAGCTGCTTCAGCTCAGGCGTGGCACTGCCGTTGCTAGGAGGGGCGCGAGGAGCGGCGCGGGGCGATGGGGCCCCGCGAGCGACGAGCCTGGCGGGGTGCAGGGGCCCCCGCCACTAGTAACGGGAGGAACGAATGCTCGAAACCATTGCCATCATTCTGATCGTGCTGTGGCTGCTGGGTCTGGTCAGCGGCAACACGATGGGCAACTTCATCTACGTGCTGCTGGTGATCGCGATCGTGCTGCTGCTGGTGCGGTTCATGGGCGGCCGCGGCCGGATTTGAAGAACACCCGTTTCAGCCGTGAGTGATACGGCGTAAACGGGCCCGCGCCGTCGTCCTCGGCGATGTGGCGACTGACCTGGTGCAGCCTGGCATCGAGGTCGTCGCACGTCGCGAGGATGAAGGCCTCGATGGTCATCGGCTCGACCGGCGAGCCGAATTCGCGCGAGCCGTGATGCGACAGGATCAGGTGCTCGATCTCGGTCAGCAAATCTGGCGGGAAGTCAGGAAGGCCCGCCGCCGCGTCGCGCACCATCATCACGCCGAGCGTGATGTGCCCCACCAGGTTCCCTTCCACCGAGTACTGCGTCGCGGTGTCGTACGCCAGCTCCTGCAGCTTGCCGATGTCGTGCAGGATTACCCCGGCTACGAGCAGGTCGCGCTTCGCGCCGTAGGCCTCGCCCAGCGCCGTCGTGGTCTCGACGAGCTTCAGCACGTGCTCGAGCAGGCCGCTCCGATAGGCGTGATGCACCGTTTGCGCGGCCGGCCAGATCCGGAGTTTCTCGCCATGCGTCTCGAGCATGCGCGTGAGGAGGGCCCGCACGTGGCCGTCGCCCACGCCGCCGACGTGGGCCTCGAGCGCGGCCCACATCTCGTCGGGCGAATGCGGCGAGGCGCGGATGCAGTCCTCCTCGCGGAAGCCGTCGAGCCGATCGCGGTTCGCGTCGACGCGGCGGATCTTGTCGAGCAGCAGCTCGAGGCGCTGGTTGTAGACGCTCCCCCGCCCCTGCACCTTGACGAACTCGCCGGCCTCGAACTCGTGCCGCAGCGTGTCGACGTCGTTGAAGACCTTCGCGGCGATTTCGCCCGAGACGTCCTGCAGGACGACGGAGAGAAACTCGCCCCCGTTGCGTCCCGTGCGCACGTCCTTGCGCACGCAGAGGTAGAACCCGGTTCCGGACGACTGCGCCTGCAGCATCGCCACCTGCGGCAGCCGCCCGCCCCCGCGTCCGCCCTCGCCGAAGAGTTCCATGTCTCGCATTACGACTTGTCCAGGAATCCGAAAGGTCCCGCGCCGAGCCACTGGCCGCCGTCGACCGTCAGCACGTCGCCAGTGATGTAGGCGGCGTGCGGCGAAACGAGAAACGCGACGGCGTCCGCAATCTCGCCCGGCTTGCCCCATCGCTTCAACGGCACCGACCGCGTAAGGCGCTCGACCATCTCGGGCGTGTTCCACAGCTGCTTTGCCGCGCCGGGTGACTCGATCGGCCCGGGCGCCACGCCGTTGACGCGGATGCCGTGCGGCGCCCATTCCACGGCCAGCGTCTGCGTCATGGCCATCACCCCCGCCTTCGCCGCGGCCGAATGCACCGTGCCGGCGCTGCCCGTCCAGGCGTACGTCGCCAGAATCGACACGATCGATCCCCCGCCGCCGCGCGCAATCATGTGCCGCCCCACCGCGCGCGAACAGTAGAAGCTGCCGTTGAGGACGATGTTGATGACGGCGTTCCAGCCGTTGGGCGACAGATCCTCCGCGCGGCAAATGAAATTGCCGGCGGCGTTGTTGACGAGGATGTCGACGCGGCCGAACCGCTCGACGGCCTCGCCGACCATGCTATCGACCTGGTCGGGCTGGCGGACGTCCACCTGCACCGCAAGCGCCTCGATGCGGTCCCCCGCCAGCGCCGCGGCGCCTGCATCGAGGTGCTCCGTGCTGCGGCTGGCAATGACGACGCGGGCGCCGAGCGCGCCGAGACGGCGCGCGATGGCCAGGCCGAGGCCCGTGCCCCCGCCGGTGACGAGCGCGACCTGATCGCGAAAGAGGGAGTCGGTGAACATGAACAGTCTTATTATCAATCCGCCGATGCCCGCGTCGCGACTTCTTCGATTGTTCGACCAGGTTCCCCAAGGCATCTTCACCGGCGCGGTGGACGCGGCCGGGTGCGCGACCGACTCGGCCAATCCCTACCTCAAACTGATGTTCGGGCTGGCGGCCGACACGCCCGACGCCGAGGCGCAGCCGTTCGCGCCCGATCGGTTCGTCGACGCGCAGGCGCGCGAGGCCTTCCTCGAGCGCCTCGGCCGCGACGGCACGGTCCGCGACTACCTGCTGCGGATGCGCCGCGCCGACGGGTCGCCCTTCTGGGTGGAAGTCACCGCGATTGCCGAGCCGGACAGCGCGGGCCTGTCGGTCGAGGCGCTGATCCGCGACGTCAGCGAGCGCAAGAAGCTCGACGACCAGGCGAAGGACGTCTACCACCAGCTGCTGCAGGCCGAAAAGCTCGCGTCGCTGGGCCAGACCATCTCCGGCGTCGCGCACGAGCTGAACAACCCGCTCGCGGCGATTCTCACATGGGCCGAGCGCCTCTCGGGATCGCCGTCGCCCGACACCACCGCCAAGGGCGTCGACGCCATCCTCACGCAGGCCGAGCGCGCCGCCCGGATCGTGCGCAACCTGCTCACGTTCGCCCGCAAGCGCCACACGACGCGCGCCATGGTCGATCTCAATCACGTCGTGCGCGAGACGCTCGCGCTGCGCGCCTACGAGCAGCGCGTCAGCAACGTGATGATCATCGAGGCGCTCGCCGCCGGGCTGCCGCAGGTCTTTGCCGACCCGCACCAGGTGCAGCAGGTGCTGCTCAATCTCGTCATCAACGCCGAACAGGCCATGCTCGGCGCCAACGGGCGCGGCACGCTGATCGTGCGCACGTGGCACGAGCCGGATCGCGACGCTGTGGTGCTCGAGGTGAACGACGATGGGCCCGGCGTGCCCGAAGATGTGCGGCCGAAGATCTTCGACCCGTTCTTCACGACGAAGGAAGTGGGAAAAGGCACCGGACTCGGGCTGACGGTGGCCTACGCCATCGTGCAGGAGCACGGCGGGCGGCTGCGGGTGGAATCGGAGCGCGGCCGCGGCGCGTCGTTCATCATCGAGCTGCCGGTGGGCGGGATGGCGGTGCGCACGCCGGCCCAGCCAAGCGCGCCGGCGCCCGCCGAGATTCCCGCCGGCTCCACCGCGCTCATCGTCGAAGACGAGGCCGCGCTGCGGGCGGCCGTCGGCGACGCGCTGACCGACGCGGGCTTCACGGTGGACCGCGCCGGCGACGGCGAGGAGGCGCTCGCGAAGGTGCGGGAGCGCGACTACGACCTGATCGTGTGCGATCTGAAGATGCCGCGCCTCGACGGCCCGGCGTTCTTCGCCGTGCTGTCGGACGAGAAGCCCGCCCTCGCCCGCCGCGTCGTGTTCGTCACAGGCGACGTCGCCGGCACCGAAGCCGAGCGCTTCCTGGACGCGAGCGGCTGCCGCTGGCTCGCGAAGCCGTTCCGCCTACGCGATCTTCTGCGACTGGCGCGAGAGACCCTGCGCTGACCCGCCGGCGTCGCGCGCCGGCATCGACGCCCTGGCCATCTTCAATTTCGGCGGGGGCCCCTGCACCCCGCCTAGCTCGGTCGCTCGCGGGGCCCCGACGCCCCGCTCCGCTCCCTGCGCACTCGCTGTTTCGTGCAGGCCAACATCCGCGGCCAGCAGGCGCTTGAGGCGGTCGAGCGCGCGCGCGTGCAGCTGCGACACACGCGACTCGTTCACGCCAATCTCGCCGCCAATCTGCTTCATCGTAGCCTCGGCGAAGTAGTACATCGAGACGATCTTCCGCTCGCGCGGCGGCAGCGCGTTGATGGCGCAGCGCACGCGATCCTTCACTTCCTGCGTTTCGAATGCCTTCTCAGGCGACGGCGGCTCGCTCGGAACAAGCACGGCCGGCAGCGACGCGCCGTCGATCGACTCGGCCGACGCCATCGGCGACGTCGACTCGATCGTGTGGATGCGGACGATGGTGCGCTCGAGGCGCGCGACGTCGGTGCCGACGCGCGTGGCGAGATCCTGCATGGACGGCTCGGCGCCGTTCTCGCGCCGCAGCGACTCGCGGGCGGCTTCGAGCTCGCGGCGCTGGCGGCGCACGCCGCGCGGCCAGGCGTCCTTGCGCAGCGCGTCGATCATGGCGCCGCGCACGCGGCGCTCGGCGAAGGTCTCGAACTTGATGCCCCGCGCCTTGTCGAAGCGGCGCGCCGCGTCAATCAGGCCCAGCATGCCGTCCTGCACCAGATCGCCAATGTCGATCGAGTTTGGCATCGTCGCGGCGACGCGGCGGGCCAGCGATTCCACGAAGGGCAGGCTCTGGGCGATACGGTCACGTTCGGCGGCGGCCAATGGCTGTCGGGACATTCGAACTCCTTGGAAAGTTGCGGGGAGCCCTAGCGCAACCGGACAGCCAACTCTCCAATTGAGATTTGACGATGTGCGACTTCAGATCTAAGAGCTTTAGATTGAGTGATTTACAGGCATCTGATGCCTGTGAAGAGGCGCGCAGTTACGGGCGATTTTGCGTCAATTTGTTGGCAGGGGGTGTCAAAGCGTCGGAAGTTTGACGCTATTTAGCGTTCGATGGGCCTGTTTCGGCGAGCTTTCTGATTTCGGCAGCCGTCGCCATGGCGTCGAGCGCGCTGCTGACGACCTGGGCCGCGCGCGAGCGGGTGGCGTCGTCGGCCGCGCGGGCCTCGAGCAGCTCGGCATTGGCCAGCACGATGCCGAGCTGGTTGTTGAGCTGGTGAAAGAGCCGGCCGATGTCGCGGGTGTCCGCCACCTGGAGCCGTTCCCCTCTGTGATGCGCGATCACGCCGAAACGCTGTTCTTGCGGCTGCTCCACCCGGCGCGCCGCTCCGGCTCGCGCCAGAGCGTGTCGACGAAGATCCGGACCGACCCCCCGGCCGTGCGCACGTACTCGACTTTGCCGTTGGCGATCCAGTTGTAGATGGTGCGGCGGCTGACGCCGACCAGCTCGCACGCCTTCATGATCGAGATGGTTTTGCGTTCGACAATCATGACAAGTCCTCGCAGGCATCTATCGGCATTTGCGCGCAGGGCTGCAGGGTGTCAAAATGCCGCCACCTGTCCGATGGCCGATCCCTGGCATCTTCTGCTCGTCGACGATGAGAAAGCCTTTCGCGAGGCGATTGCGGAGCAGCTGGCCGATCGGGGCTTCGTCGTGACGCAGGCGGCCGACGGCACGAGCGCCCTCGACCGCCTCTCCGAGTTTGCCTACGACATCGTCGTCACCGATCTGCGGCTGCCCGGCGCCGACGGGCGGAAGGTGCTGCAGGAGGCGCGGGCGCGCTACCCCGACATCATCGCGATCGTCATCACGGGCTACGGCACGGTGAAGGACGCGGTCGAGCTGATCAAGCAGGGTGCGAGCGACTTCATCACGAAGCCGTTTCAGTTCGACGGGCTGCTGCACGTGATCGAGGCGGCGCTCGAGCAGCGTCGCCTGCGCGCCGAGAACGACTACCTGCGATCGCAGCTCGACGACCGGTACCGGATCGACGGCATCGTCGGCAAGAGCGACGCGATGCACGGGCTGTTTCAGCTGCTCCACACGGTGGCCGACTCGCCCGCGACGGTGCTGATCACGGGCGAGACGGGCACGGGCAAGGAGCTGGCCGCGCGCGCGATCCATCACGCGAGCTCGCGGCGCGCGCAGCGCTTCGTCGCGCTCAATTGCAGCGCCATCCCTGAAACGCTGCTCGAGGCCGAGCTGTTCGGGCACGTGCGGGGCGCGTTCACGGGCGCGGTGGCCAACCGCCAGGGCAAGCTCGAAGCGGCGCATCGGGGCACGCTGTTCCTCGACGAGGTGGGGACGATGAGCGCGGCGCTGCAGGCGAAGCTGCTGCGCGTGCTGCAGGAGCGCGAGTTCGAGCGCGTGGGCGACTCGCAGACGGTCAAGGTGGACGTGCGCGTCATCGCGGCCACGCATGCCGATCTCCAGAAGATGGTGACGGAAGGGCAGTTCCGCGAGGATCTGTTCTATCGCCTGAACGTCGTACCGGTGCGGATGCCGCCGCTGCGCGAGCGGCGCGACGACATTCCGCTGCTGGTGCAGCACTTCCTGGTGAAGCTCGCGCGCGACGCGGCAGGACGCAAGGACAGGAACGGTTCGGCCGCCGGCCCGTCAACGGCCTCGCAAGACGCCATGCGCCAGTTGATGACGTATGACTGGCCCGGCAACGTGCGGCAGCTCGAGAATGTGATCGAGCGCCTGTTCACGCTGCTGCCGAAGCGCGCGCAGATCGAGGTCGCCGATCTGCCCGACGACATCCGCGGGGCGTCGCCGGGCGCGGCATCGGCGGTGCATGAGGACGCCATGCCCGACCACGGCGTCGATCTGGATGGCTATCTCTCGAACGTGGAGCTGATGCTGATCAGGAAAGCGCTGGATCGCACGAGTGGCAACAAGCGGCGCGCGGCGGACCTGCTGCAGATCAAGCGGACGACGCTGATCGAAAAACTGAAACGGCTCGAGCGACTGGGAAACTGAGGGCGCATGTCACGGGCGGCGTATTGGACGATCGTTGCGGGAGGGCAGCCGACGGCCTTTCGCGGGCGCGACAGGGAAGATCTGCTGCCGACGCTGAAACAGCTGCAGAGCAAGCAGCCGGATGCCGCGATCGTGTGGTTCGAGCGCGGCAAGGTGTTTCCGACGCGCGAGGCGGCGCTGGAGGACCGGCGGGGTCCGCGCGAGCGGAGGCCGCGCGACTGGCGGCCCGGCGGCGATCACAAGGATCCGCGCGCGAAGTACGACGTGCCGCGCGACCAGAAACGGGCGCGCTTCAGGCAGCTGGCGCAGAAGCGGCGCATGCGCGACGAGGAGCCGGGCGATCGCGGCGGCTTCGATCCCTTTGCCGAACGGCCGCGGAAGCCGTTCGGCGAGCGGCCGCCACGCGAGAATCCGCCACGCGAGAATCGGCCGCCACGCGAGAATCGTCCGCCGCGCGAGAATCGTCCGCCGTTCGGCGATCGACGGCCCGCGGGCGGGGGAGAGCGCAGTCCGTTCGGCGACCGGCGACCGGCGGGAGGCGACCGGCGTCCCGCAGGCGGTGGCCGCGGGAGGTGGCAGGACAGGGAAGGCGGCGATCGCCGCCCGGCCGGCGGCGCGCGCAAGCCTGGCGGGTGGGGAAGCGGCCGTCCGCAAGGCGCGGGGCGCGGGCCTGGAACCGGACGCCCGCCTGGCGGGCCGGGACGGCCGCCCGGAGGCCCGGGAGTGGGGCGCGGACCTGGAATGGGCCGTCCGCCCGGAGGCCGTCCGCCCGGAGGCCGTCCGCCTGGAGGCCTGGGGCGATCACCTGCCGGTGGACGCGGGCCGGGGTCGAGCCGGCCCGGCGGCCCCGGACGGCCGGGGGGAGGCGGCAGGCCGCCTGGCGGCAGGGGACCCGGAGGACCCGCAGGACGTGGGCCCGGCGGGCGTGGACCAGGCGGACGCGCGCCGGGTGGCCGCGGGCCCGGTGGCCGCGGCCCAGGAGGCCGCGGGGGCGGCCGCGGGTGATCGCGCACGTCATCCTGTTTCGTCCCAAAGCCGATCTCGACGATGCCGGCCGGGCGCGCCTGTTCGACGCCATGCGCGCGGCGCACCGCGCGATTCCGCGGATCGCGCGGTTCGTCGTCGGGCAGCGCGTGAAGAACGGCCGGCCCTACGAAGCGCTCGCGCGCGACTTTCCTTTCTTTGCGCTGCTGGAATTCGAGACGCAGGCCGACTTCGACGCGTATGTATCGCACCCCGCGCACGAGGAGCTCGGGGCGCAGTTCTATCTGGCGAGCGAGGCGGCGGAGGCCTACGACTTCGAGACGGGCGACATGCCCGGCGCGCTCGACGGTCTCAGGCAGGAACGGTAACGCCGAAGAAGCGGACGATGATGTCGCGCAGATGGTCGATCGACTCGGCGGAGTTGATGGCGACGCGCAGCTGCGACCCGCCTTCGATCCCCTTCGTGTACCACGAGTTCAGCGCGCGCAGCTTGTTGATCACCCACTTGCGGCGTCCACGCGGCGTCTGATCGTCCGGCGCGATCGGCGCCTGGCCCGGAGCGCTATGGCGGAAGCCGTCGCGCTCGCCGACGCGCTCGGCCAGCAGCAGATCGATGTACTCGAGCAGGAACAGGCCGCGCTCTTCCATCGTGATCTCGCGAGGCGCGCGTCCCGCCGCAAGCGCGTGCGCCTGCTCGAAGATCCACGGATTGCGCAGCGCGCCGCGGCCCACCAGCACGCCAGAGACGCGGGTGCTGCGCAGGCGGTCCACCATCTGCGACGCCTCGACGCAGTCGCCGCTGCCGAACACCGGAATGTCGAGCGACCCGGCGATCCGGTCGATGAGATCCCAGTCCGACACGCCCGAATAGGACTGCGCGGCGGTCCGGCCGTGGACGGCCACACCCGCCGCGCCGGCGTCCTCGGCCATGCGGGCCAGCACGGGCGCGTTGATCTCGGCGTCGTTCCACCCGGCGCGCATCTTCACGGTCACCGGAATCTTCACGGCGTCGACCATTGCCCTGATCACCGCTGCGGCATGCTCCGGCTCGCGCATCAGGCTGCAGCCCGCGTTGTGCTTCGCGATCTTCGGGACGGGGCAGCCCATGTTGATGTCGACCGCGTCGGCGCCCATGCCCTCGACGATTCGCGCGGCGTCGGCCATCTTCGCCGGGTCGCCGCCGAAGATCTGAATCGACACCGGCCGCTCCTCTTCCGTGTACTCGGCGAACTCCAGCGTGCGATCGATCCCGCGCACGAGCCCCTCGGAGCTGACCATCTCGGTGACGACCAGCCCGCACCCGCCGCGGCGCTTGACGAGCCGCCGGAACGCGGTATCGGTCATGCCCGCCATCGGAGCCATTGCGAACGGTGACTGAAGCGGAAGGTGCTTGGCCAAAAGATTCTGTATTCTGCGTTCTGTGTTCTGCGTTCTGTCAGTACGCCCGGACGTCGGCCGCGTCCACTTCGACCGATACGCCCTGGCCGATCAACTCGACCGACAGCACGAGCCGCGCGTGCGATCCCTTTCGCACGAGGCGGCCGACGACGCCCTTGAGCGGGCCGTGGGTGACTTCAACCATGTCTCCCTCGTGAATGAGCGGACAGGGATCGTAGGCCAGCTCGCTTTCGACCAGCGTCCGGATGCCGGCGATCTCGGAGTCGGGAATCGGCGCCGGCTCGCCGTCGAACGACACGATGTTGACCACGCCGGTGCACTTGAGCACCGGCAGGCGATCCACCGCCGGGAACTTCGCGAAGCAATAGCCGGGAAACAGCGGCCACTCGATCTGCTTCTTGCGGTCTTTCCACCGGCTCCACTTGAGGATCGTCGGCAGAAACGTCTCGAGCCCCTTGCGCTCGAGCTGCTCGCGGACGACCTGCTCGTGGCGCGAGCGCGTCCAGATGGCAAACCAGGGAGCGTCGACGGGCATCAGTTCAGTCCGTTGACCGCTCCGCCACGCGCGAGAAACTGCTCGTACAGTTTCTTCAGCTCGTCGTTCTTCCATTCGATGATGGCCTGCGCGCGCAGCCGATCCAGCAGCTGCCGCTGCTCGACCAGTTGCTTCTGCTCGACCACCTTGTCGGCGATGAGATCGCGCACTTCTTCGTACGGCGCCGGCACGGCCGCGCTCGCCGATTCCAGCTTCACCACCTGATAGCCGCGCGGCGTGCGAATCGGCTCCGACACCTCGCCCGGCTTCAGCGCCTCGAGCACCGTCTGCAGCGCCGGGGCGAGCTCGTTGCGCAGGACGGGACCGACGAGACCGCCGTTGGCCCTGGAACCCGACTCGGACAGTTCGGCGACGAGCGTCTCGAACGATTCCCCCTTCGCGGCGCGCTCGCGCACCGACCGCGCCTTCGCCGCGGCCGCCTCATCGTCGGCCACGCTGAACGACTCGCCGCCGTCGCGCTGCTGCACCGGAACGGCGATGAAGATCTCGCGGAGCGTGACGGTGGGCGGCGCGACGAACTCGGCCTGGTGTGTGGCGTAGTACTCCTTCGCCTCCTGCTCGGTGAGCGTGATTTTCTGGCCGATTTCCTGGCGCAGCACCTGCGACCGCAGCACGCTGCGCTCGAACATGCGGCGGAACTGATCGAGCGTCATGCCCTCGCCGCGCAGCGCCGCGAGGAACTGTTCCTGCGTCTCGATCTTGTTCGCTTTCTTGATCTCCTCGATCGTGCGCTGGAAGTGCTCGTCGGGTACCGTCAGCCGCAGCTCGCGGGCGCGCTGCACGAGCAGCATCTCGTCGATCGCCGTGGCCAGGATCGCCGGGGTGACCTCGCGCAGCATCTGCTGCAGCTCCGCGTCGTTCTTCAGGCGCTCGGGATCGAGCGCCCGCTCCTGGTCGCGGAGCGCCTGAATCTGGCGCGATTCGAGGTCGCTTTTCGTGAGGATCTCGCCGTTCACCTTCACCAGGATCTGCTCGATGATTTCCTGGCCCCGGAGCTCGCCGGCCGGCATGCCGGCGATGAGAAAGGCGGCCGCCAGGCTTCCCGCAATACGTCGTGTCATGGCTGTAACTTTCTGTGTATCAGTATCTTAGACCAGTCCGGCGGCCGTGCTCAAATCCGCCAGCAGAGCTGAAACGCGCTCGAAGATCCCGCCCGGCGCCCGCGGGTCCACGGCGGCGGGCTTGAGAATTTCGCCGCGGCTGAAGCCCGGCGTCACGGCGCCGGCCGTCGCGCGGCTCGTCCACCACGACGCCGAGGTGTCTTCGAGCGGCTTTGCGGTTCGCCTGACCTGCCCGGGCCGCGCCGTCGAGGCCGCGGGTACTGAAGAAGGACGCTCCCCGGCCCCTGCCGGCCTTGCCGGAGCCTGCGCCGGCCGCGGCGCCGGCTGCGGCTCGAGACGCAGAATCCCCGGGGGAATCAGCTTCAGGTCGCCGCGGGTCTGGACGAGCCGCAGAATCTGCGGCGGCTCGAGCCGCGAGTCGTTCCGGAACCTGAGCACCAGCGCGGCCCCCTCGCGCTCGATCGATTCGACGCCCAGCCGCTCCGCCGTCACACGCAGGCGCCCGTACTCCGCAAGATTGAGAATCGACGGCGGCGGCGCGCCGTACCGATCGCGCACCTCGTCGAGCAGGCGATCGAGCGTGCCGAGGTCGCGCGCGGACGCGAACCGCCGATAGATCGCCAGCCGCTGGTTCATGTCCGGGATGTACGCCTCGTCGATCTTCAGATCGATGTTCAGGTTGATCGCCGCGCGCCGATCGTCCTCGATGTCCTCACCCTTGAGCTCGCGCACCGCTTCTTCGAGCAGCTTCATGTACATGTCGAAGCCCACCGCTTCGATGTGGCCGCTCTGCTCGCCGCCCAGCAGGTTGCCGGCGCCGCGAATCTCCAGGTCGAGCGCCGCGATGCGGAAGCCGCTGCCCAGATCGCTGAACTCGCGTATCGCCGCGAGCCGCTTGCGCGCGACGGCCGACAGCAACTCTTCCGGCGGAATCAGCAGATAGGCGTAGGCGCGCCGATCGGATCGGCCGACGCGCCCGCGCAGCTGATAGAGCTGCGCCAGGCCGTACCGGTCGGCGCGATTGACGATCATCGTGTTGGCGTTGGGGATGTCGAGCCCGTTCTCGATGATCGTCGTCGACACCAGCACGTCGTGCTTCCGCGTGACGAAGTCGAGCATGACCTTCTCGAGGTCGTCGTCATCCATCTGCCCGTGGCCGACGCCGACGCGCGCCTCGGGCACGAGGCGCGTGATCAGGCTGGCGATCGAGAAGATCGACTCGACGCGGTTGTGCACGAAGTACACCTGCCCTCCGCGCTCCAGCTCGTTGCGAATCGCGCGCGCGATCACCGGCTGATCGAACTTCACCACCTGCGTCTGAATGGCCATGCGGTCGCGCGGCGGCGTCTCGATCACCGACATGTCGCGGATGCCGACGAGCGACATATTCAGCGTGCGCGGAATGGGCGTCGCCGTCATCGTCAGGACGTCGACCTTCTTCCGCATCTGCTTGATCTTCTCCTTGTGCGTGACGCCGAAGCGCTGCTCCTCGTCGACGACCAGCAGGCCGAGATCGCGGAACACGACGTCCTTCGACAGCAGGCGGTGGGTGCCCACGATGATGTCGACCTTGCCGTCGGCGAGCGCGGCGAGCGTGGCCTTCTGCTCCTGCTTCGAGCGGAAGCGACTGACCATGTCGATCCCGACGGGGAAGCCGGCGAACCGCTCGCGCAGCGTCTTCAGGTGCTGCGAGGCGAGGACGGTGGTCGGCGCGAGAAACGCGGCCTGTTTGCCGTCCATCACCGCCTTGAAGGCGGCCCGCATGGCCACCTCGGTCTTGCCGTAGCCGACGTCGCCGCAGAGGAGCCGATCCATCGGCGAGGGCGATTCCATGTCGCGCGTGATGTCGGCGATGGCCGAGATCTGATCGGGCGTCAGGTCGTACTCGAACGCGTCGTTGAATTCCTCCTGCCAGTGCGAATCCGGGGCGAAGGCATGACCGGGCACGGCCTTGCGCTGCGCATAGAGCTTCAGCAGCTCTTCGGCCATGTCGCGCATGGCTTTCCTGACGCGCGTCTTGGCTTTTTCCCACGTCGCGCCGCCAAGCCGATCGAGCGATGGATGCGCGCCGCCGGTGTACTTCTGGACGAGATCGAGCCGCTCGACCGGCACGAACAGCTTGTCGTCGCCGGCGTACCGCAGCTCCATGAACTCGACAGGCTCGTGGCCGACCTCCATTTTCTTCAGCCCGACGAACCGGCCGATGCCGTGCTCGACGTGCACGACGAGGTCGCCGATCTTGAGATCCCGGAAGTCGGACAGGAACGTGCGGGAGGCCGACTTGCGGCGCTCGTGAACGCGGCGCTCCTCGTCGAAGACGTCGGTTTCGGCGTAGAGCTGCACGCCGGCGGACGGCAACCGGAAGCCTTTCGACAACGCGCCCACGCCCACCAGCACCGACGCGTGCCGCGTCTGCTCGGCCCCGTCGATCGACTCCGCCAGGATTTCGTAGTCGGCGAGCAGCTCCAGCGTCCGCTCGGCGCGGCCGGGCGTCGCGGCCACGAAGACGGTGGTGTCTCCCCGCTCGCGGCTCTTCTTCAGCTCCTCGACCCAGTCGGGAATCCGCCCCTGGAACTCGGCGATCGGCTGGCACGACACGTGGCCGGCCGGCGCGGCCTCGTCCTCGTCGATCGCGAGCTGTTCGAGCGCGGTCGCGCCCTTGAGCCGCGCGAGCACGTCATCCCATGAGACGACGAGCTCGGAGGGCGGCGGCGCGATCCGTCCGCGCTGCTGCGCTTCGGCATAGCTGGCCGCGATCTGCTCGGCGTGGGCGCGTCCCTGGATGTTCACATCCGAAGGCTCGACGGCCACGAGGTGGGCATTGATCAGGTAATCGAAGATCGTCGCCGACCGGTCGGCATCCGCTTCGGTGCCGTCGCTGCCGGGCCGGGGCAGGACGTCGCGCAGGGGGACGATGACGAGGCGATCGATCTCGCCGGTGGATCGCTGCGTGCCCGGGTCGTAGCGGCGGATCGATTCGATGGTGTCGCCGACGAACTCGATGCGCGCCGGCTCCGCGTCGGCGGCGGGGAAGACGTCGAGCACGCCGCCGCGCCGGAAGAACTCGCCGTGCTGATCGACCGGATCTTCGGGCGTGAACCCCGCGTCGGCGAGGCGCGCCGCGAGGTCAGCCGGATCGATCTCGCTGCCGGCATGGAGGTCGAATCCGGCGGCCAGGAGCTGCGCCGGCGGGCTCACCCGCGGCGGCAACGCCCGCGCCGAGGCGATGACGATGCGGGCGGTGTTGGAGGCCAGCGCGTGCAGCGCCAGGGCGCGCGCCGAGACGACGTCGAGGTGGGGCGACATGCCGCGATACGGATCGACCTCGAGCGAGGGATAGGGCAGCACCGTGCGCTCGAGCTCGTCGTCGGAAAGCCCGGTCAGCGCGCCTAGAAAGAACCGCGCGTCGGCGACGGCCGTTTCGAGCTCGGCGTCGGTGGCGGTGATGACGAAGACCGGCGAGCGTTCTGCCGCGAATGCGGCAGCGGCAAGGGCGCGGGCAGGAGGAGTAAGACCGGTCAGCCGGCGGGCGGACGCACGTATCCCTGCGCGATTAACCGCGCCCTTGAGGAGTGCGCGCAGCGTCAGGCTGCTCGAGGAGTACGTCGCCAATCCGAACTGTCGATCCTAGCGTACGGATACAGCCGGGCTTCCCGGTCATCCGGATCGTTTCCAGGCGGTCAGCTGGCAGGCCTTCGAGAAGGTCGCCTTCCTTTTTGAGCGCGCGCTGTGAGTCGGCGACCGTGGCGATCCACCAGGCGACGGGTATGAGCACCAGTGCGCGGACGACCGCGCTGATGACGATTTCGTAGAGACCCTCCGGCGCGCCCGATGCCGCCACGGTGGCGACGTGCGCGAACGGCAGCAGACTGAGCGGCAGCCCCCACCGGACGCCGCCGTACCAGGCGCCGTACATGACGGGCACGACGGACAGGCCCGGAAACTCCACGCGCGGCCCGACGGCGTAGTCGAGCGTGACGACAAAGGTCGCAATCCCGAGGCTGTAGTAAGGCGGCAGTCGGTCTGGAACGGTGAGCCGCCGCCGCGACGTCTCCATCAGCTCGACGGCGGTTCGTCACCGGAGGCGGAGGCTGTCTTCGACAACGATACGGCTCCCGAGAAAGCCCACGCGTGGCGCGGCCGATAGATGCCCGTGTCGTGCAGCCGGCTCTTCACACGGAAAGTGTAAAGCAGCCGGTGGTAGTCGTACTGATAGCCGTCCTTGCTGTGCGCCGCGACGTCGAGTTTGTACGTGCCCGGGACGAGATCCAGGCCCCCGATCACGAACCGTACCTCGCCTTCGCCGAAGAACCGGCCGGACTCGTATTCTTCGAGGCTTGTGTTCGTGCCGTAGCAGCAGACGCCCTCGACATTGAACAGCCCGATGCCGAAGACGTAGTCGTCGACGGGCTCCTTCGCGAGCACGCGCAGATTGATGCTCATCGGATCGCCCGACTGGAAGACGTGGGCCGCTTTGCCGTCGGGCCCGAACAGCTCGACGCTGGTGATCTCGACCTCGCGCGAGCCCCAGCGGCCCTCGTCGGCCTGGAACATGTTTTCGGGGCCCTCACCCGCCGCCGCTTCGAGCTCCGCGGCCTCCTGGCCCGGAACGTCTCCGTCGCCCTGACCGGCGGCCGCCGCGCCGGCGTCCTCCAGCCCGGCGACGGCCTGTTTCGCGCGCGCGTCACCCGCGGCCAGCTGCGCCTCCTCGCCGGTGGCGACGGCCGACAGGTACGTGCCGACGACCCGCTTGGGATCGCCCTCGGCGCGCTTCTCACCCGCGTCGAGCCAGATCGCGTCGTCGCAGAACTTCTCGATCAGGTCGAGCGTGTGCGTGACGAGCAGGATCGTGCGGCCCTTGCGTTTGAATTCGGAGAACTTGTCGAGGCACTTGTGGGTGAAGCCCTCGTCGCCGACCGCCAGCACCTCGTCGACGAGCAGCACGTCGGGATCGACGTGAATCGCGACCGCGAACCCCAGGCGCATGTACTCGCCTGACGAATACGTTTTCACCGGCGCGTCGATGATCTTCTGCATCTCGGCAAACTCGATGATCTCGTTGAAGCGATCCTGAACCTCGCGCTTCGTGAGGCCGAGCATGATGCCGTTGATGTAGACGTTCTCGCGGCCGGAGATTTCGGGATGGAATCCGGCGCCGAGCTCGATGAGGGCCGAAATGCGGCCCTCGACGCGGACGGTGCCCGACGTCGGTTTGGTGATGCCGGCCACGAGCTTCAGCGCGGTGCTCTTGCCGGAACCGTTGCGGCCCATGACGCCGAACGTCGAGCCTTTCGGCACCGTGAACGACAGGTCCTTGACGGCGGCAAAGGTGTCGGCAGGCGCCAGGTCGCGCAGGATGCTGCGGTTGAGCAGCGCGCTCTTCAGCGTCGCGAACTGGCGGCCGCCATAGCGGCGGTAGATCTTCGTGACGTTCGCGAGCTCGATCGCGGGGCGCATGTCTAGACGACCTCCGCGTACGAGTCACGCAGGCGATCGAAGAGCCAGTAGGCGGCGAGGAACAACAGCACCGACGCGACGCCGAGCGCGAGCAGCCACTTCCAGTGGCCCACGGGACCGTCGAAGAACAGAATCTCCTGATACGTGATGGCCAGGTGCGTGAAGGGATTGAGGTTCAGGTACTTCATGTACCCCATGTCCGCCATCATGCGCCACGTGTAAATGATGGGCGTCGCGAAGAACCAGAACGTCAGCAGGTTCGAGAGGATGTCTTTGATGTCGCGGAAATGGACGGTCAGCGCCGAAAGGATGAGCGCAAGCGCCAGCGTGAACACCAGCTGCACCAACACCACGACCGGGAACCAGAGCAGCTCGAGGGCGTTGATGGGCTTTTGATACCAGATCAGAAACGCCGCCAGAATCGGCAGGCCCAGGAAGAAGTGCACCATGTTGGCGAGCACACTCACGATGGGCAGCACTTCGGCCGGGAACAACACCTTCTTGATCAGGTTCCCGCCGGCGATGAGCGAGCCCGCGGACTCGCTCAGCGAGGCCGAGAACCAGGTCCACGGCAGAATGCCGACGAACATGAACAGGGCATACGGCTGCGCGAGAGGATCGTCGTTACGAATCACGATCCTGAACACGAACGAATAAATCAGAAGCAGCAGCAGCGGGTTGATGAACGACCACAGGTACCCGAGCACCGATCCGCGGTAGCGAGCCTTCAGCTCGCGCACCACCAGCGTCTGGATGAGGCCGCGGTAGCGGGGCAGCTGCCGGAGGTTGTGGAGCATCAGTCCCCAGGCGCGGCAATCGCAATCAGCACGGCGGTGATGTTGTCGGGGCCGCCCGCGGCGTTGGCGGCCTCGATCAGAGCCTGGCAGGCCTCCTCGAGACCCTGGCTCGACGCGATCCGGCCCATCTCCTCGGGCGCGACGGCGCCGGAGAGGCCGTCGCTGCAGAGCAGCAGGCGATCGCCCGGCTCGAGCTTCATCTCGATGACGTCGACCTCCGGATCCGCGCCGCCGGAAATCGCGCGCGTCACGACGTTGCGCCACGGATGCCGGCGCGCGTCGGTATCGCTCATCACACCGGATCGAATCTGCTCGCCCACCCACGAATGATCGTCGGTCAGCTGCTGCAGCGCGCCGTCACGGAACAGGTACACGCGGCTGTCGCCGACGTGGCCGATCGCGGCGTTGACGCCGCCCGAGGGCTCTTCGTCCAGAATCACGGCCGACGCGGTGGTCGCCATGCCGCGCAGCTCCTGGTGGGTTTCCATGCGCTGCGCGACCTGCCGGTTGGCCAGGCGGAACGCGGCCTTCAGGCGGTTGGCGTCAACCGACAGCGCGGGATCGAAGGGAAAGGGCCACGTGCGGTTGGTGTCGCGCGCGCGGGTGTCGTTCGCGAAGGCCTCGAAGGTCTCAGCCGTGATCTTCGACGCGACCTCGCCCGCGGCGTGGCCGCCCATGCCGTCGGCGACCAGGAACAGCCCGAGATCCGGGCGCGCGGCGTACGCGTCCTCGTTCGAGTCCCGTCTCAGTCCAGGATGCGTTGCGACGGCCCACGAAAGCCGTGACATGCGGATCAGACTGTCGGCGCGACGGGCGCGCTCGCCTCGGCGAGGATGGTCACCCGGTCGGGCAGGACTTCGGCGAAGCCGCCCGAGATCTCGAGGTGGGTCTTGTCCTGTCCCTTGCGGTACCAGAGATCGCCGCTCTTGAGCGTCGCGAGCAGCGGCGTGTGGCCGGGCAGCACGCCGAGATAGCCGTCCTCGGCGGGCACCACGGCCTCGTCGACCTCCTCGCGCACGAGCACCCGCTCTGGCGTGACGATTTCGAGGCGGAACGGCATGCGCTAGGCCTTCGCTCTCTTCGCCGCGCGCTCGACGACCTCGTCAATCGTGCCGGCCATGTAGAAGTCCTGCTCCGAGATGTTGTCGTGCTTGCCTTCGACGATTTCCTTGAAGCCGCGCACGGTCTCGGCAATCGGCACGTACTGGCCCTTGATGCCGGTGAATTGCTCGCCGACGAAGAACGGCTGCGACAGGAAGCGCTGGATCTTGCGCGCGCGCGAGACCGACAGCTTGTCCTCTTCCGAGAGCTCGTCGATGCCGAGAATCGCGATGATGTCCTGCAGGTCCTTGTAGCGCTGCAGCACCTGCTTGACGTTGCGCGCGACGTCGTAGTGCTCCTCGCCGATGACGCGCGGGTCGAGGATGCGCGACGTCGACGCGAGCGGATCGACGGCCGGGTAGATGCCGAGCTCCGCGATCGACCTCGACAGGTTCGTCGTCGCATCGAGGTGCGCGAAAGTCGTCGCCGGCGCGGGGTCGGTGTAGTCGTCCGCGGGAACGTAAATCGCCTGCACCGACGTGATCGATCCCTTGCGGGTCGAGGTGATGCGCTCCTGCAGCTCGCCCATCTCCGACAGCAGCGTCGGCTGGTAGCCGACGGCCGACGGCATGCGGCCGAGCAGCGCCGACACTTCCGAGCCGGCCTGCGTGAAGCGGAAGATGTTGTCGATGAAGAGCAGCACGTCCTTGCCTTCCGCGTCGCGGAAGTACTCGGCGACCGTCAGCGCCGACAGCGCCACGCGCAGGCGCGCGCCCGGCGGCTCCGTCATCTGGCCGTAGACGAGCGCGGCGCGCGACTTCGTCTGGTCCTCCATGTTGATGACGCCGCTCTCCTGGAACTCGAGCCAGAGGTCGTTGCCCTCGCGGGTGCGCTCGCCGACGCCGCCGAACACCGACACGCCGCCGTGCTTCAGGGCGATGTTGTGGATCAGCTCCATGATGATGACGGTCTTGCCGACGCCGGCGCCGCCGAACAGGCCGATCTTGCCGCCGGTCACGTACGGCTCGAGCAGGTCGATGACCTTGATGCCCGTCTCGAACATCTTCAGCTCGGTCGACTGCTCCTCGAGCGTCGGCGCCTTGCGGTGAATCGCCCAGCGCTCCTTCGACTGCACGGGCCGATCGGGGAAGTCCACCGGCTCGCCGAGCACGTTGAGCACGCGCCCCAGCGTCGCCGGGCCCACGGGCATCGTGATGCCCTCGCCCGTGTCAATCGCGCGCATGCCGCGCTGCAGGCCGTCGGTGGGCTTCATCGCGACCGCGCGCACGCGGTTCTCGCCCAGGTGCTGCTCGACCTCGCAGACGATGTCGACCGGGATCTCGGCGCCCTCGTCGGAGACCACGCGCACGGCGTTGTAGATCTCCGGAAGACCGCTCGTGTACTCGATGTCGACGACCGGCCCGATGACCTGGACGACCCTGCCGACCTTCTGCTTCGCCTGCGTTTCCGTTGCGACTGCCATGCTTCTGTGTCCTGTGTCCTGTGTTCTGTGTTCTAGAGAGCTTCCGCCCCTGAAACGACTTCGATGATTTCGCGCGTAATCGCCGCCTGGCGCACCTTGTTCATGTAGAGCGTCAGGCTGTCGAGAATCTCCGACGAGTTGCGCGTGGCGGCGTCCATGGCCGTCATCCGCGCGGCATGCTCGGCCGCCGCCGACTCGAGCAGCGCGCGCCACACCTGCGTCTCGACGTGCCGCGGCAGCAGCGATCCCAGAATCTGCTCGGGGCCCGGCTCGAACAGATAGTCGACCTGCTGGCCCGCACCCGGCTCGATCTCGAGGCGCGGAATCGGCAGCAGCCGCTCGATCACGACACGCTGCGAGATGATCGACTTGAACTCGTTGTAGACGAGATACACGCTGTTGACGCGTCCAGTGGTGAACTCGTCGATGGCCGCCTCGGCGATCTTCCGCGCGTCCTCGTACTGCACCTTCTGAAAGATGTTGACCGCCTCGTAGCGGACATCGAACCCGCGCCGCACGAAGAAGTCGCGCCCCTTGCGGCCGACCAGGCCCACGGCTACTTCCCCTCCGGCGTCCTTCGCGATGAAGTTGTTCGCGGCCTTCACGACGTTGGCGTTGAAGCTGCCCGCCAAGCCGCGATCCGCGGTGATCACGATCAGCAGCGTTGGCGCGCCGGCCGCCGGACGGTCCTCGAGCAGCGGATGCGCGTCGGGCTCGACCCGCGCCGCGAGGCCGTTGAGCACGCGCAGCATCTCGGTGGCGAACGGCCGCGCGGAGATCAGGCGCTCCTGCGCGCGGCGCAGCTTCGACGCCGCGACCATTTTCATGGCCTTGGTGATCTGCTGCGTCGATTTCACCGCGCGGATGCGGCGACGAAGATCCAATAAAGAGGGCATGTCAGACGGCTGCCGGCGCGGCCGCGAACTCCTTGTTGAACTCGGTCAGCGCGTCTTCGAGCCCCTTCTTCGCGTCATCGTCCATCACCTTCTTCTCGGCGATGCCCGACATGACGCCCGGGTGGCGGCTCTCGAGGAAGCGATAGAGGTCGTCCTCGTACTTCCGCACCTGGTCGACCGGCACCTCGTCGAGATAGCCGTTGGTGGCGGCGAAGATGATCGCGACCTGCTTCTCGACCGACAGCGGCTGGTACTGCGGCTGCTTCAGCACTTCGACGAGGCGTCGGCCGCGATTGAGCTGCGCCTGCGTGGCCTTGTCGAGATCCGATCCGAACTGCGCGAACGCGGCGAGCTCGCGGTACTGCGCGAGCTCGAGACGCAGGCGGCCCGCGACCGCTCGCATGGCCTTGATCTGCGCCGAGCCGCCGACGCGCGACACGGAGTTGCCGACGTTGATGGCGGGGCGCACGCCCTGGTGGAACAGGTCGCTCTCGAGGAAGATCTGCCCGTCGGTAATCGAGATCACGTTGGTCGGGATGTATGCCGAGAGGTCGCCGGCCTGCGTCTCGATGATCGGCAGCGCCGTCAGCGATCCGCCGCCATGCTCGTTGTTCAGCTTCGCCGCGCGCTCCAGCAGGCGCGAGTGCAGATAGAAGACGTCGCCGGGATACGCCTCGCGGCCTGGCGGGCGCCGCAGCAGCAGCGAAATCTCACGGTACGACTGCGCGTGCTTCGACAGGTCGTCGTAGATCACCAGGGCGTGGCGGCCCGAGTCGCGGAAGTACTCGCCGATGGTGCAGGCCGAGTACGGCGCGATGTAGAGCAGCGGCGCGGGATCGGACGCGCCGGCGGCGACGACGATCGTGTACTCCATCGCGCCGGCCTCGTCGAGCGTCCGCACCACCTGCGCGATCGTCGACTGCTTCTGGCCGATCGCGTTGTAGATGCAGATGACGTCCTTGCCCTTCTGATTGATGATCGCGTCGACGGCCACGGCGGTCTTGCCCGTCTGGCGGTCGCCGATGATCAGCTCGCGCTGGCCGCGGCCGATCGGCACCATCCCGTCGATCGCCTTCAGGCCCGTCTGCAGCGGCTCCTTGACCGGCTGGCGGTCGACGACGCCGGGCGCGAGCCGCTCGATCGGCAGCGTCTGCTTCGCCACGATCGGGCCCTTGCCGTCGATCGGCTCGCCGAGCGCGTTGACGACGCGGCCGAGCATCTCCTCGCCGACCGGGACGGAGATGATCCGGCCGGTCCGCTTGACCAGGTCGCCTTCCTTGATCTCCGTGTACTCGCCCAGGAGCACCGTGCCGACGCTCTCTTCCTCGAGGTTCAACGCGATGCCCATGACCCCGTGCGGAAACTCGAGCATCTCGCCGGCCATGGCGCGCTCGACGCCGTGCACGCGCGCGATACCGTCGCCAATCGAAATGACGGTGCCGACTTCGGCCACGTCGACGTCGACGGCGTAGTTGCCGATCTGGTCGCGGATGATCTTGGAAATCTCTTCGGCTTTGATATTCATCGTCTACTGACCACTCTCTACCAACTGTTCCTTCATCTTTTCCAGCTGACGCGCGACGCTGCCGTCGTACACCACCGAGCCCACGCGCGCGACGACGCCGCCGAGGATCGCGGCGTCGACCTTGGACTCGACGAGCACCTGGCGGCCCGTGGCGCGGCCCAGCGCGTCGGCCACCGCCTTCGTCCGATCGGCGTCGAGCGGCACCGCCGTCGTCACCTCCGCGCGCACGATCTGGCGGTGATCCATCACGCGCTCGCCGTACGCGCGCGCGATGGCCGCAACGAGGCCGAGCCGATCGCGGTCGGCGAGCAAGCCCAGCGTGCGCGCGACGGGATCGGAGACGGCGCCCGCCTGTGCGACGAGCGCGTCGATGAGCGCGCGCTTCTTCGCGGCGGGCACCGCGGGATTCGTGATCACGGCGTGCAGGCCGGCGTTGCCCGAGACGAGCGCCGCGAAGTCGTCGAGCTCGCGTCCAATGCGATCGAGATCGCCGTTCTGCCGCAGCACGACGTCGAAGAGCGCGCGGGCGTAGCGGCGGGCCGCGGTGGCCGGGGTCATGCGCGCACCTGCGTGAGATAGCGGTCGATGAGCCGCGTCTGATCCGCCGGCGTGATGTCGCGCTCGATGCGCGCCCGGGCGACGGCGGAGGCCTGCGCGGCGGTTTCTTCCACCAGCGCGCGGCGCGCCAGCCGGTACTGCTGATCGATTTCGCGCCGCGTCTGCGTGAGCAGGCGCTCGCGCTCGGCCGCGGCGGTCGCCTTGATGCGGGCCTGCTCGGCCTGCACTTCCCCGGCGCCGCGCGTCTTGAGCGCCTCGAGCTCGGCGGGCAGCGCCGCGAGCCGGCTTTCGATGCGGGCGAGATCCGCCGACGCCTGCTCACGCGTGGCCTTCGCTTCGACCAGGGCGTGCCGGATCTGCTGGCTGCGGTCGACGAGATAGTTGGCGAGCGGGCGGCGGAGGAAGTGCACGAGGATGGCGACGAGCACCGCGAAGTTGAACAGCTTCGCGATGGTGGACATGATGCCGCCGCCTTCGGCCTCGGCCGCCAGCGCCTCCGACGGCGCGATCAGCACCACGATCAGCGCGAGTACAGCGCGGCGCGCAAGCGGCGCGCGACGGATTGCCATCCAGTTCTTCATGAACCCGTTACCTGACGTTCGGAAGGAGCGGCGCCTACGACGCCTGGCGTCCCAGAATGCGGCCCGCCGCCTCGGCGCCGAGCTTCTCGGCGTCGCCGCGCAGCTGGGCGCGCGCCTGGTCGACGTCGGCCTGCAGTTTCGCGCTCGCCTCGGCCAGCGCCGACGCCGCGTCGGCGCGCGTCTCGTCGAGCAGCTTCGCGCGCTCGTCGTTGGCGACCCGCCGCATGTCGTCCATCTGCCGGTAGACCTCGCCGCGCGCTTCGGCGGTCTTCCGTTCGAATTCCTCGGTCGCCGTGCGCGCTTCGGCCGCGGCGCGCTCGGCCAGCGCGCGCGCCGAATCGATCGCCTGCTGGCGCGCTTCCATCGTGTTCGTCAGCGGCTTGATCAACAGTCGATTGACGACGAAGGTCAGGACGAGGACGAAGAAGATGACCCAGAGCAGGGAAAGATTCAGTTCCAAAACCTAAAATTTATATCACACGTGGCGGGCCCTTGTACCCATCTTCACAAGCACTTGCGCGGATGAAACCCCCTCACAGAAGCCGGACGTGCACGCCCGGCTCCGCCTCGACGGCACGGCCCACGGCATGCCCGCCGGCGCCTGCGGCGGCCAGATGGGCCCTAAGTTCTTCAAGATGAGCGGGTTGTACTGAAATCAGCAGCCCGCCGGACGTCTGCGGGTCAAACGCCACGAGCCGGCGCGCGCGGCTGACGGTTGAGGCGGTCTGCACGCCTCCTCCGAAGTGGGCGTCGTTACTGCGGCCGCCGCCCGGCAGGTTGTCCTCCGCAAGCGCTTCGACGCCCTCGAGCATCGGCAGCGCTGCGGCGTCGAGCACCAGCGTCACGCCGCTCGCCGCCGCCATCTCCGAGCCATGCCCGGCAAGGCCGAAACCGGTGATGTCGGTACACGCCCGGACGGCGCCGGGCGGCAGCTTCGCGATCGCTTCCGCGGCGCCCCGGTTGAGCGCGGTCATGCTGGCGACCGCCGCGTCGGCCGACGCCTGCGGCGCGCGATCGAATTTCATGGCCGTCGCAATGATGCCGGTGCCGAGCGCCTTGGTGAGCACCAGCACGTCGCCTGGCCGCGCGCCGCTGTTGGTGAGTACTTGCGTCGGATCGATCGCGCCGGTGATCGCATAGCCGAACTTGATCTCCACATCGGACACCGTGTGCCCGCCAAGCAGCGCGACGCCCGCTTCGCGCAGCGTGTCGTGGCCGCCGAGAAAGATCTGGCGGATCACGTCGGCGCCGGGACCGTCCTTCGCCGGCAGCGCCGCAATCGCCAGGGCCGTGAGCGGCCGGCCGCCCATCGCGTAGACGTCGCTCATCGCGTTGGCGGCGGCAATGCGTCCGTACGTATAGGGATCGTCGACAACCGGCGTGAAGAAATCCACCGTCTGCACCAGCGCCGGGCCCCCCTCCCACCTGTACACACCCGCATCGTCCGCGGTCCTGAAGTCGACGAGGACACGGTCATCGGTGGTGTGAGGAATGGCGCCCAGCACCTGGGCGAGCTCGCCCGCGGCGAGTTTGCTCGCTCAACCCGCGCAGGCGGCGTAGCTGGTCAGTCGTCTGGTCATTCGGTCAACTTTTCGAAAATGCGGTTCAACTCGTCTTCGCTCGTGAACTCTATCTGGATTCGTCCTCCTTTACCCCGCCGCACGATCTCGACGTCGGTGCCGAGCGCGAAGCGCAGTTTCTCTTCGGCGGCGCGCGTGTTCGGGTCCTTCTTCCTTTCCGGCTTCGCCGGCGCCGCGGGCTCGCCCTGGCGTTTGACGAACGCCTCGGTCTCGCGCACCGACAGGCCTTTGGCCACGATGTCTCGCGCGAGCTGGCGCTGCGCGGCGGGCGACTCCAGCCCGAGCAGGGCGCGCGCGTGGCCCATCGAGAGCGATCCGTCCGACACGAGATTGCGTACTTCGCCGGGCAGCCGCAGCAGGCGCAGCGTGTTGGCGACCGACGATCGATCCTTTCCTACCGCCGCCGCAATCGCGTCCTGGGTCAGGTGCAGCTCGTCGGCCAGACGCCGATACGCCGAGGCTTCTTCGATTGGATTGAGATCGTCGCGCTGAAGATTCTCGACGAGCGCCACTTCGAGCAGCCGGTCATCGGGCACGTCGCGGACGATGACGGGCACCTTCAGGAGGCCGGCGCGCTGGGCCGCGCGCCAGCGGCGCTCGCCCGCGATGATCTCGAATCGATCGCCGGCGCGGCGCGCCAGAATCGGCTGGATGATGCCGTTGCTGCGAATCGACTGCGCGAGATGCTCGAGGCTCGCCTCGTCGAACACGCTGCGCGGCTGCTGTGGATTGGGCGTGAGCCGATCGAGATCGATCTCGAACGGCTTGTCGCGCGGCGGCGCGTCGCCGGCCGCGTCGGGAATCAGCGCGCTCAGCCCGCGTCCGAGCGCGGGACGTTTCTCAGCCATCACGACAACTCCAAACTCAGAACACAGAACGTAGAACTCAGAACGCCGAACTCCGAACGCCGAACGCCGAACGTCGAGCAAGGAACTCTTTCGCGAGCGCGACGTGGGCTTCGGCGCCGCGGCTCTTCACGTCGTAGAGGATGGCCGGCAGGCCGTGGCTGGGCGCCTCGCCGAGCCGGATGTTGCGCGGGATCACGGTCTCGTAGACCTTGTCGCCGAAGTACTCGCGGATGTTGGCGCCGACCTGCTGTCCCAGGTTCGTGCGCTCGTCGTACATCGTCAGCAGCACGCCTTCGATCTCGAGGCGCGGATTGAGCGCGCCGCGCACGCGCTTGATGGTCGAGACGAGCTCGGCGATGCCCTCGAGCGCGAAGTACTCGCAGTTGAGGGGAATCAGCACGCTGTCGGCGGCGACGAGCGCGTTGAGCGTGAGCAGGCCCAGCGAGGGTGGCGAGTCGATCAGGATGTAGTCGAATGCCGGGCGCAGGGGCGTGAGCACGCGCTCGAGCCGGCGCTCGCGCTCAGGCAGCGAGACGAGCTCGATTTCGGCGCCCGTGAGGTTGCGGTCGGCGGGCATCACGAAGAGCCGCTCGATCATCGAGCGCACGATGCGGTCGCCGTGCCGGGTGTCCTCGCCGGTAATGGCCTCGTAGACCGTGCCGCCGGGCCCGGTCTGGTTCTTGAGGCCGAGGCCGCTCGTCAGGTTGGCCTGGGGGTCCATGTCGACGACGAGCACCTGCTGGTCGGCGAGGGCGAGGGAGGCGGCCAGATTGATGGCGGTGGTGGTCTTGGCGACGCCACCTTTCTGGTTGGCGACGGCAATGATCCTCGCTGTTTTGGTCATACAACAGAAAACAAGATGACTGATCGGTCCCGCAGCAAAGTGTAGGCGGGTTGGGCGTGGGGCGTCAAATCAATTGATGGGTTAGACGTCCAGTGTTCCACGTGAAACACCCCGTCTGCCAACCGGACGCTTATCGAGAATGATGAGCTGGCTTCTAAGACTCTCCACCAGCGGCACGGCTTCGGAAAAGGCAATGGTCGGCGGAGTGTTGATGTCTCCCACGGTTCCGGTCGGCCGGAAGAGAAAGAACCTGCCCCCGGGCTTCACGAAGGCCTGAATGCTTCCCAGTGTCCGCACGTCGACGCGAACGGCGCGCAGGCTCAGGATGTCGGCAAATTCATGCATTCCTGGGTCTGAGAGCAGAGTCTCGAACCGGCTGGTCCAGACCTGCGCTCTCAGGCCGAGCGTACGCACTGCTTCACGAAGAAACGCGGATTTGCGGACTTTTGCCTCCACCATGGTCACGCTGAGCTGAGGACTCGCGATCGCGAGCGGAATGGCGGGCGACCCGCCGCCGGAACCAATGTCGATGAGAGTAGCGTCCCTGGGCCGGACGGATCGGGCGGCCAGGAGGGGCTCGATCAGGAGGCGGTCCACAGCCTCGTCGCCGCCCGCCAGGTTGAGCGCCGTGAGGTTGATCTTGGCGTTCCAGCGCGAGAGCAGATCGTAGTAAATCTCGAGCTTGGCGGCAGCCGCCGGAGCCACGGCGAGACCGGCCTTCTGCGCCCTCCGTCTCAGCCTGCCCTGGAAGTCACGCACCAAGGCAGCATAAGTGGATTTGTTGATTTGTTGATCTGTTGATTTATCGGCCGATTCGCGCCGCTACGATCGCCACTGCGGCTGGTGTAACACCGGGAACGCGCGACGCCTGCCCGAGGGTTGCGGGCCGCACGGACGACAGCCGCTCGACCACCTCGCGGGAGAGTCCCGCCACCCCGGCGTACTGGAAATCATCCGGAATTTCGCAGGCCTCGTTGCGGGCCGCGCGCGCGATCTGGATGCGCTGACGGCGCAGATAGCCCTCGTACTTCAGCTCGGTTTCGAGACTGGCCAGATCAAGCGGAGTCGTTCCCGCCGCCAGCGCCAGCGCCGGAAGCACCGAGGCGAGCGGAACATCCGTCCGGCGCAGGGCCTGGTCGGCCGGCAGCTTCCTGTCGGCAATGAACACATGCGACCGGGCAATCCTCGTGTGGTTGTCGGCATGCCGCTCCCGGCGCTCCTCGAACGCCGCCCATCTGCGATCGTCCACGAGTCCCGCGGCGCGGCCGGCCGGCGTCAGGCGGAAATCAGCGTTGTCCATCCGCAGCAGGAGGCGGTGTTCGGCGCGCGACGTGAACATCCGGTAGGGCTCGAGGCATCCTCTGGTCGTCAGATCGTCGATCAGGATGCCGATATAGGCCTCGTCACGCCGCAGGGAGATAGCAGTTTCCGCGCGTGCGGTTCTTGCCGCGTTGATGCCCGCCATCAGCCCCTGCGCCGCGGCTTCTTCGTACCCGGACGTGCCGTTCACCTGGCCCGCCAGAAACAGGCCGGGCACACGCTTCGACTCGAGCGTGGGCCGGAGCTCCGTCGGCTGGATGAAGTCGTACTCGACGGCGTAGCCCGGGCGCAGCATCACGGCGGACTCCAGGCCCGGAAGCGCGTGGATGATTTGCAGCTGTGCGTCGCGCGGCAGGCTCATGGAGCAGCCGTTGACGTAAATCTCGTCGACGTCGAGCCCTTCCGGCTCGAGGTAGATCTGGTGGCGCTCCTTGTCGGGGAAGCGCATGACCTTGTCTTCGAACGACGGGCAGTAGCGCGGCCCGATGCCCGCAATCCGGCCGTTATAGAGCGGAGATCGAGCGATATTGTCGCGGACGAGGGCGTGCGCTTCGGCTGACGTGTGCAGCACGTGGCAGGCGATCTGCGGCCGCGAGATCCCGGTGGTGAGAAACGAGAAGGGGACAGGCGGGTCGTCGCCAGGATCCGCCCGGAAGCGGCTGAAATCGATGCTGCGGCGATCCAGGCGCGGCGGCGTGCCGGTCTTGAGCCGGCCCCATGAAACCCCTGTCGACTTGAGCGATTCGGCAAGCGCGCGCGACGGCGGCTCGCCGGCGCGGCCAGACGGTATCTGCTCGTCGCCGATGTGCACGAGGCCGTTCAGGAACGTGCCGGCGGTGATGACCAGCGCCGGCGCATGCAGCTCGCGGCCGTCTTCGAGCGCCAGGCCCGAGACGCGTCCGCCGCGCGTGAGAATGGCGCCGGCCGGGCCGATCACCCACTCGATGCCGGCCGTGGCGTCGAGTGTGTCGCGCACCCACGCGCCGTACCGGCGCTTGTCGGCCTGCGCGCGCGGCGACCACACGGCAGGCCCGCGGCTGCGGTTGAGCAGCTTGAACTGGATCCCCGTCGCGTCGATCGCCAGGCCCATCAGGCCTCCCATGGCGTCGATCTCACGGACGAGATGCCCCTTCGCGGTGCCGCCGATCGCGGGATTGCACGGCATCAGCGCAACGGTGTCGCGCGACAGCGTGCACAGCGCGACGTGGCAGCCGAGCCGCGCGGCGGCGTGCGCCGCTTCGACTCCCGCATGGCCGGCGCCGACGATGATGACGTCGAAAATCAAGGAGACAGAATACAGAACATAAGAACGTAGAACGCAGAATCCTGACGTACGACGTCAAAGCGCGCTCGGCGCGCCAGACGCATTCTGTGTTCTGTGTTCTATATTCTGTGTTCTAACACCTACTTCCCAATACAGAAGCTCTGAAAGATGTGCCGCAGGATGTCGTCCGTGGTGCGCCGGCCGACGATCTCGTCGAGGAAGGCGCGCGCTTCCTGCAGATCGGCAAGCGCGAGCTCCTCCGGCGCGCCGTGGGCGAGCGCGTCGGCGCCGCGCGACAGCGATTCGTGCGCGCGCTCGAGCAGCGCGAGATGACGCTGGTTGGTGACGGCCGGCGCATCGCGGCGTGGATCGGATCCGGCCAGCACGGAGGCCATCGCGTCGCGCAACTGCGACATGCCGGCGTAGCTGCGCGCCGACACGTGCACGACCGGCGCGCCGTACGTGTCGTGCCCCGGCGCCGTGGGAAGGTCCGCTTTGTTGACGGCAATCACGCGCGGTCGCGCGGCCGTCGACCGCATCAACGCGGCATCATCGTCGTGCGGCGGAGTCGAGCCGTCGATGACGAGGACGACACAGTCGGCGACGCCCGCCGCGCGCTCGGCGCGCCCGACGCCTTCCGATTCGATCAGATCGCTCGTCGATCGCTGTCCCGCCGTATCGACGAGCGTCACGGCGAGCCCATTGATGTCCACGAGGTCCGTGACCAGATCGCGCGTGGTGCCCGGCACGCTGGTGACGATCGCGCGATCCGCGCCTGCCAGCGCGTTGAAGAGGCTCGACTTTCCCGTATTCGGCCGTCCGGCGAGCACCACCTGCGCGCCTTCGCGAATCACGCGCCCTTCGCGGCCGCGCGCGATCAACGCAGCGAGTGCATCGGCAATCGCCTTTGCCTCGGCCGCCGCGTCTCCCGGCGTCACGAAGTGATAGCCCTCGTCTGGAAAATCGACGCTCGCCTCGAGCTTCGCGATCAGATCGAACAGCGGCGCGTCGACCGCGGCAATCGCGCGGGTGAGCGTGCCTTCGAGCTGATCGAAGGCGGCCCGCGTCTGCAGCGGCGTGACGGCATCGACGAGATCCGCGACCGCCTCCGCCTGCGCGAGGTCGATCCTACCGTGAAGAAAAGCTCGAAGGGTGAACTCGCCCGGCTCCGCCAGACGCGCGCCGGCCGCGACGGCCGCTGCGACAAGGCGGTCGAGCAGCACGGGATTTCCGTGTCCGCTCAGTTCGACGACATGCTGGCCGGTGTAGGAATGCGGCGCGGGAAAACTGGTCGCGACGACTTCATCGATGGGCGATCCGGCATCATCGACGGCCCTCGCGAGCGTCGCGTGCCTGGCCTCGAGCGACGGGGTGCCTGGCAGGAGTGCCGCCGTGACGCCGGCCGCGTCCGGGCCGCTGATCCGGACGACCCCGATCCCCCCGCGCCCCCGCGGCGTCGCAATCGCAACGATGGTGTCATCGGTACTGAACACCATTCTGCATTCTGTGTTCTGTGTTCCTGTGTTCTGTGTTCTGTGTTCTTTACTTCTTACTGATATAGACCGACTTCATGAACGCGTCGCCCGCGCTCTCCGACGTGAACTCCGGATCTTCGGCCACCGTTATGTGCACGAGGCGGCGATGGTACGGATTGAGCGGCCCGATCTCCTGCGGCACGCCGGTCGACTTCGCCTTTTCCATCAGGAACTTCGCCATCTGCTTCAGCTCCGCTTCCTTGTCTTTGCGGAACCCCAGCGCGTCGACGACGTAGTGGCGGACATCGCCCGCCGCCTCTCCTGAACCGGCATGTGAGCCGCGCGAGTCGCGGCGGAACGCGGTGTTGACGATGTGCTGCAGCGCGTCGAGCGTCTCGCCCTTCTTCCGGATCAGGACGTCGGCGCCGGGGCCTTCCATGTTGAGGCGCACGTTGTCGTCCGACTGTTCCACGGCCACCTCCACGGTGGCGCCCATTGCCGCGGCCACGTCCTTCAGGAACTGGATCGCGCGCGCGTCCGCTGACTCGCTCACTGCTTGCCTCCCTTGCGCTTCACCCGGCGCACCGCCGGCGGCTGCGACGGGCCCGCGGGCACGGGCTCGACGAAGCGGTTGGTCACCATCTGCTGGCCGATCGCCCACAGGTTGCTGAACAGCCAGTAGAGGACCAGGCCGCTCGGCGCCCACAGGAACATCACCATGAAGACCGCCGGCATGAGCAGCATCATCTTCTGCTGCACCGGATCGGCCGTCGTCGGCGTGATGTACTGCTGCCAGAACATCGTGCCGCCCATCAGCAGCGGCGTGATGTAGAGCGGATCGTGATCGGAGAGATCGACGATCCAGCCGATCCACGGCGCGCCGCGCAACTCGATGGCGACCGACAGCATCGAGTAGAACGCAAACAGCACCGGCATCGTCAGCAGCATCGGCAGGCAGCCGCTGGCCGGGTTCACGCCGCGTTCACGGTAGAGCGCCATCATCTCCGTGTTCATCTTCTGGCGCTCGGGATCGGTCATCTTGTACTTCTCGTACCGCTTCTGCAGCGCCTTGATCTCGGGCTGCAGCTTCTGCATCTTGCGCATCGAGACGAGGCTCTTGTGGCGCAGCGGCGCCATCGCGGCGTTGATCAGCAGCGTGAGGACGATGATCGACCAGCCCCAGTTGCCGACGTAGCCGTGCACCCACTTGAGCGCCGTCAGCAGCGGCACGATGAGCCAGGCGAAGATGCCGAAGTCGATGGCGCGCACGAGGCTGCCGTCGACGGCCTTGAGCAGATCGAAATCCTTCGGGCCGTAGAAGACGTTGACCGGCACGTCGGGCGCCGCGTCTGCGCTCCACGACACGAACGTGCGCATGGCGTCGGGAGCGCCGCCAGGCACGGGCGACATCAGCGGCGTGAAGGTGACCGCTATGGGCTGGCCCTGCCCGAGCACGGCGACGAGGAAGTAGTGATCCGACACGCCGGCCCAGCGGAACGCGCCCTGGTAGCGCGGCTGCGCCGTGATGTCTCCCGCGTCGAGCCGTTCGACATCCGATCCGTCGGAATAGATCGCCGCCGGCGGGTAGTAGTAGTTCGATCCGCCGGTGTTGTAGCCAGTGCCCAGCGACGGCCCGAACGCAAACTGGAACGGCGGCTTCGCGCCGTCGCGCTCAATCGCGGCCGACACCTGCATGGCGTATGGATAGCCGCCGGCGTTGAAGAGGAACTGCTTGCGCGCGACCAGGCCCGACGCGTCGCGATACTCGAACTCGAGCGGGGCCGCATCGGGGCCCGCGACCGTGAGACTCTCGGCGCTGGGCTTGAACAGCGCGGCCGCAAGCCGGCGATCGACCGCGGCGTCGCCGGTGATGATGGAGAAGGGCCGCGCTTCGGACGCCGGCAGTTCCGCGGGCACGAGATCGAGCGGCTGCCCGTCGGCGCCCAGATACGCCTTCAGCTTCCAGCTGGTGAGCACCGCGCCGCGGGTGTTGAACACCGCGCGCACCGTTTCGGTGTCGACGACGATGTCGCGCGCTTCGGTGTCCGCCACGAGCGGCTGCGGGGCGTCCGGTCCGGGCGCGGGCTCGGGCTCGGGCACGGTGGCCGCCGGCGCCGGCGCCGGCGCGCTCTGCGGCATCTGTGCGGGTGCGCCCCGCGGCGGCGGCTCGATCGGCTGCGGCGCGAAGAACGCCTGATAGCCGAACAGCACGGCGAACGACAGGAGAATTGCGAGAAAGACGCGGCGTTCCATTTATATGTTTCTGGGAGGCACGGCATCCACGCCCGAGCCTCCATAAGGCCGGCAGCGCGAGAGTCGCTTCACCGCAAGCCACGAGCCCTTCACGGCGCCGTGCTCGTGAATCGCGATCGACGCGTACTCCGAGCATGACGGGACGTAGCGGCAGCTGCCCGTGTAGAACGGCGAAAGCAGGAGTTTGTAGCCGCGAATCAGCAGGATCAGCGCCTCGCGCGGAAGGTCACGCATGGCGCTTGCAGCGGCGAAGTGTGGAGAGAAAATCGGCCTCAACATCGGCAAAGGGCGCGGCACTCAGCTCGCGGCGCGGAATCGCGACGATGTCGACGGCGGCGCCGTCGCCAAGCGCGCCGCGATGGCGGCGGAACAGCTCGCGCAGCCGGCGCTTCGCGCGATTGCGCGCGACGGCCGATCCGAGCTTGCGCGAGGCGATGAGACCCAGGCGGGGCGCTGTGCAATCATTCGCGAGTATCAACAGTGTCACGAAGCGGCCGGACACGCGGCGGCCCTGCTGCTGCACGCGCACGAAGTCGGCGCGCCTGCGCACGCGATCGTGCGCCTGGAAGGTGTCGGGCATGGCCTCGCCATCACGCGCAAACGGCCGCGCCGGCGCGCGGACGGGTCCGCTTATTTGTTCGACGTCGACACCGTCAGGCGCTTGCGCCCCTTGGCGCGCCGGCGCTTGAGCACCAGGCGGCCGTTCTTGGTCTCCATCCGGACCAGAAAGCCGTGAGTCTTGCGGCGGCGGCGCCGGTTGGGCTGATAAGTACGCTTCATGAATCGAGAACCTTTTGCGAAAACGGGGGCGCCCTGAGCGAAGCCGAAGGGCGAAAACGAAACTTTGATCGTAGACGTGCCCCGCCGGACTGTCAATCGGGGGAGAATAACCCTCTTCCTCCGGCGCGCTTCCCGGGCCCGAACCGGGGCCCGGCAAGCGCTTCGCGGGAGCCACAGGGCAGACCCTGAATGGGTCTCTACCCCGAAGATTTCCACAACTGTGGAAATTATTGTGGAAAACGAAGGTTTCGCCTTTTGAGGCGAAAATTACGCGGTTTCAGGCTCGAATGACCACCCCGACTCTCTGGAACGACATCCTCGGCCGCATCGAGACCAAGGTCAACCGGTACAGCTTCTATACCTGGTTCAAGCCCACGGTGTGCGTAGCCGACGACGGCCGGACCCTCACGGTGAAGGTGCCCAACCCCCTTTTCCGGGACTGGCTGACCAAGCACTACTCGGCCGTCCTGGACGAGGCCCTGACGGAGGTCGGGCGGCCCGAGGCCGAAATCTCGTTCGTGGCCGACGATTCCGTTCCTCTACTGGCGGCCAGTCCCATGCTGCCAGAGATGGACCCGTCGGAGGGCCCGGTCGAGGACGAGGCCACGGCCAGTCCGGCCGGGCTCAGTCCCCGCTACTCGTTCGACACCTTCATTGTCGGCCCCTCGAACCAGTTCGCGCACGCGGCGTGCCGCGCGGTGGCCGAGGCGCCGTCGCGGTCGTACAACCCCCTGTACATCTACGGCGGCGTGGGTCTGGGCAAGACGCATCTGATGCACGCGATCGGGCATTACATGCTGATGCACGTGCCGTCGGCGAAGCTCACCTACATCTCGTCCGAGCGCTTCATGAACGAGATGATCAACGCCGTGCGGTACGACCGCATCCTGGATTTCCGCGATCGCTATCGCAGCGTCGACATCCTGCTGGTCGACGACGTGCAGTTCATGGCCGGGAAGGAAGGCACGCAGACCGAGTTCTTCCACACCTTCAACGCGCTGTACGACGCGCAGAAGCAGATCGTCATCAGCAGCGACTGCTCGCCGCGCGAGATTCCAGCGCTCGAAGAGCGGCTGCGATCGCGGTTCGAGTGGGGGCTGATTGCCGACATCCAGCCGCCCGATCTCGAGACGAAAATCGCCATTCTCAAGCGGAAAGCCGAGAGCGAGGGCGTGGCGCTGCCCGACAACGTCGCCATCTACATCGCGAGCAAGATCAAGTCGAACATCCGCGAGCTCGAGGGGTCGCTGATCCGCCTGCTGGCCTACGCGTCGCTGACCGGCAAGGACATCTCGCTGCCGCTCACGCAGGACGTGCTGCGCAACATCCTGGTGCAGGACGAGAAGGCGGTGTCGATCGAAGGCATCCAGAAGTTCGTGGCCGACTACTACCAGCTGAAGGTCGCGGACCTCAAGTCGCGCAACAACGCCAAGTCGATCTCGATGCCGCGCCAGATCGGCATGTATCTGTGCAAGGGGCTGACGAACGCGTCGCTGCCGGAAATCGGCAAGAGCTTCGGCGGGAAGCATCACTCCACGGTCATTCATTCGATCAAGAAAATCGAAGAACTGCGAAAGACCGACGGCGATTTCAACACGCTTATCAACAATTTCCTCGAGTCGTTTCGCTGAGCCGGTGCGCGATTTCCGCAGCCGTCCACAGGGGGGTGCTGTGGGTAATCCGACAGGTACGGCCGGGCTGGAGATCCACACAACCTCCCCGCGCGGTACCCGCCGATTACACGGCACTCGCGTCCACAGGGTAAGTTGTTGATATAGAACCACTAACGGCGACATTTTCAGGTTTCAACAAGACCTTCTTCTTGTTATAATTTCTCGTTCTTTCTTTCCTGATCGATCCAGAGGGATCAGGGAACGCCACCACGGCTCCACAACGAGGTCAGCACGCCCATGGAACTAGTCGTCCGCAAGAGCGATCTGCTTCGCGAGCTCCAGCTCTTCCAGGGCATCGTCGAGCGCAAGAACACGATCCCCATCCTCGCGAATGTGTTGCTCGAAGCCGACGGCAAGGAAGTGAGGATGCTGGCGACCGACCTCGAGGTGGGCCTGCGGAGCCGCTGCGAGGCGGTGGTGGGTAAATCGGGTTCGCTGACGCTGCCGGCGAAGAAGCTGTTCGAGATCGTGAAGGCGCTGCCCGAGAGCGACATCCGCATCGAGCAGGACAAGAGCGGCGTCAAGGTGGCCGCCGAGCGGTTCGACTCGCGGATGCAGACACTGCCACGCGAGGATTTTCCGACGCTGCCAGAGGCGGCCGGCGCGTGGAGCGCGACGCTGCCGCGCGAGGCGCTTCGGACGATGATCCCGAAGACGCAGTTCGCCATCACGGGCGAAGACACGCGCTACTTCCTGAACGGCGCGCTGTTCGTGCTCGCCGCCGATGCCATGAGCCTGGTGGCGACCGACGGCCACCGGCTGGCGCTGGTGCAGGTGCCGCGCGAGGGCGGCAAGAAGGCCAAGGGCGCCGCGGCCACGGGCTCTTCAGGAAGTGAGGACGTTCGCGTGATTCTGCCGCGCAAGACGCTCAACGAGCTGCAGCGCCTGCTCGGTGAAGGCGAAGACGATGTGCGGTTCGAGAAGGGCGAGAACCACCTGTTCTTCGAGGTCGGCGGGCGCGTGCTGATTTCACGCGTGATCGACGGCCAGTTCCCCGCGTTCGAGCGCGTCATCCCCAAGAACACCGACAAGAAGATCGACTTCGACCGCGACCGGCTCACGAGCGCCGTCCGCCGCGTCGAGCTGATGTCGAACGAGCGCTCGCGCGCCGTGAAGTTCCAGATTGACAGCGGCAAGGTCGAGATCACCTCGAGCAGCCCAGAGCTCGGCGAGGCGCACGAAGTGATCATGGTCGAGTATGACGGCGCGCCGATGCAGATCTGCTTCAACGCGCGCTACGTGCTCGAGTTTCTGAGCGCCGTCGAAACCGATGTCGTGTCGCTCGCGTTCAAGGACGAGATGAGCCAGGCGGTGATGACGCCCGTGGGCGCTGAAGGCTACGAATACACCTACGTCATCATGCCGATGAGGATCTGACCCGCTGAATGAGTGACCCACATGTGCACGCGGCCGGGCAGGGGAGTGACGACCAGCCCGCTGTCCCCGAAATGAATGAGGCCCGCGCCGGCAACGGCAATGGATCGGGCGATTACGGCGCGGACAAAATCAAGGTCCTCGAGGGCCTCGAGGCCGTCCGGAAGCGTCCCGCCATGTACATCGGGTCGACCGGGCCGCTCGGCCTGCATCACCTCGTGTACGAAGTCGTCGACAACTCCGTCGACGAGGCGCTCGCCGGCTACTGCAACCAGATCGAGGTCTCGATCCACATCGACGGCTCGATCACGGTCGTCGACAACGGCCGCGGCATCCCGACCGATCTGCACGAGAGCGGCCGGTCGGCGGCGGAAGTCGTGTTGACGGTGCTCCATGCCGGCGGCAAGTTCGAGAACGACAGCTACAAGGTCTCGGGCGGCCTGCACGGCGTGGGCGTGTCGGTGGTCAATGCGCTGTCGGAATGGCTCGAGCTCGAGATCTGGCGCAACGGCCAGGTGTTCAACCAGCGCTACGAGCGCGGCAAGCCGCTTGGCGATCTCGAGACCACCGGCACCACGAAGAAGCGCGGCACCAAGGTCACGTTCAAGCCCGACTCCGAGATCTTCGAGACCACCGACTACAGCTTCGAGACGCTGTCGCAGCGGCTGCGCGAGCTCGCGTTCCTCAACGGCGGCGTCACGATCACGATCGAGGATCAGCGCGACGGACGCAGCCATTCGTTCCTGTACGAGGGCGGCATCGTGTCGTTCGTCGAGTTCCTCAACACGAACAAGACGATCGTCAACGACAAGCCGATCTTCATGAAGGGCGAGCGCGACGGCATCACGGTCGAGATCGCGCTGCAGTGGAACGACAGCTACGCCGAGACGGTCTACTCGTTCGCCAACAACATCAACACGCACGAAGGCGGCACGCACCTCTCCGGCTTCCGCGCGGCGCTCACGCGCACGTTCAACACGTACGCCGCCAGCAGCAACCTCGCGAAGGACCTAAAGGAGAGCGTGTCGGGCGACGACATCCGCGAGGGGCTTGCCGGCGTCATCAGCGTGAAGATTCCGCACCCGCAGTTCGAGGGCCAGACGAAGACGAAGCTCGGCAACACCGAGGTCAAGGGCATCGTCGAAGGCATCCTCAACGACCGGCTCGGCGCGTATCTCGAGGAGAACCCGGCCGTCGCGCGCAAGATTGTCGCGAAGGCCGTCGACGCGGCGCGCGCGCGCGAGGCCGCGCGCAAGGCGCGCGACTTGGTGCGCCGCAAGGGCGCGCTCGACGGCAGCTCGCTGCCGGGCAAGCTCGCCGACTGCCAGGAGCGCGATCCTGCGCTGTCGGAGCTGTACATCGTCGAGGGCGAATCGGCAGGCGGGTCGGCGAAGCAGGGCCGCGACCGCAAGTTCCAGGCGATCCTGCCGATCAAGGGCAAGATTCTGAACGTCGAGAAGGCGCGCTTCGACAAGATGCTGGGCAGCGACGAGATCAAGACCATGATCGCGGCGCTCGGCACCGGCATCGGCGCGGAGGATTTCGATCCGGAGAAGCTGCGGTACCACCGCATCATCATCATGACCGACGCCGACGTCGACGGGTCGCACATCCGCACGCTGCTGCTGACGTTCTTCTACCGGCAGATGCGCGAGCTCGTCGATCGCGGGCACATCTACATCGCGCAGCCGCCGCTGTTCCGCGCCAAACGCGGCCGCAGCGAGCATTTCATCAGGGACGAGCGCGAGCTCGAGACCTGGCTGATCCGGCGCGCCGTGGATTCACGCGTCGTGAAGCTGCCTGACGGCACGGAGATGTCGGGCGCGGATCTCGAGCGCAAGCTCGAGAAGCTGATCAACTTCCGCAAGTACCTCCAGGTCGTCGAGCGGCGCATGCCGCTGCGCGACGTGATTCTCGCGCTGCTCGAGCGCAGCGCGCGCGACAAGGGCTTCTTCGGCACCGAAGCGTCGCTCGCGGATCTGGCCGCGGCGCTCGGCGGGTCTCAGCGCACCGTCACGGTGCAGGCCGACGAGGAGCATCAGGCCTTCGGCGTGGTCGTCGAGGATCGCAGCGCCGGCTACCCGCGGACGTTTCAGGTGAACCTGGACTTCGTGCAGACCGGCGAGTTCCGCACGCTCGCGAGCAGCTACCAGGACGTTCGCGGCCTGCTCGGCCCCGTCACGGTCTGCTCGACGACGGGCGGCGCGCAGGCGGAGGAGGCCGACGAGGCCGGCGAGCCGCCGCCGGCGGGCGCGGATGCCACCACCCCGGGCGGCGTCGAGGGGTCGAAGGCCGCGAAAAAGGTCGAAAGCAGCGAGATTCGCGTCGACTCGATCGACGATCTCGTCGAACTGTTCATCAACGCCGGCAAGAAGGGCGTGGCCGTCAACCGCTACAAGGGCCTCGGCGAGATGAACCCCGACACGCTGTGGCAGACGACCATGGATCCGTCGGTGCGGACGCTGCTGCAGGTGCGCGCCGAGGATCACACCGAGGCGGACCTGATGTTCACGACGCTGATGGGCGACCAGGTCGAGCCGCGGCGCAAATTCATCGAAGACAACGCGCTGGACGTCAAGAATCTCGATGTGTAGCGACAGACCGCTCTACTGATGGATCAAGTTACCAATCGCACTCCCGTCAACATCGAAGACGAGATGAAGCGCTCGTACATGGATTACGCGATGAGCGTAATCATCGGGCGAGCCCTGCCCGACGTGCGCGACGGGCTGAAGCCGGCGCACCGCCGCGTGCTGTACGGCATGAAGAACATGGGGCTGTCGTCGACGCGCGGCTACCGCAAGTGCGCGAAGATCGTCGGCGAGGTGATGGGCAATTTCCATCCCCACGGCGACGCCTCGATCTACGACACGCTGGTCCGCATGGCGCAGGACTTCAACATGCGCTACCTGCTGACCGACGGGCAGGGCAACTTCGGCTCGGTCGACGGCGATCCGCCCGCCGCGATGCGGTACACCGAAGCGCGTCTCGAGGGCCTGGCCGACGAGATGATGGCCGATCTCGACAAGGAGACGGTCGACTTCGTCCCGAACTACGACGAGACCACCGAAGAGCCGTCCGTCCTTCCGACGCCGTTCCCGAACCTGCTCGTCAACGGATCCGCCGGCATTGCCGTCGGCATGGCCACCAACATCCCGCCGCACAACATGCGGGAGGTGATCGACGGCGTCGTGGCCGTGATCGAGAACCGCGAAGACACGCGAGACAACCGCCAGCGCGCGGTCCTGCGCGCCGTTCAGGGGCCCGACTTCCCAACCGGCGGCTTCATCGTCGGACGCCAGGGCATCCAGCAGGCCTGTCTGACCGGGCGCGGATCGATCACGATGCGCGCGAAGTCGGAGGTCGAGATCTCGAAGAAGGGCGATCGCTCGTCGATTGTCTTCACGGAGATTCCCTACCAGGTCAACAAGAAGCGACTGATCGAGCACATCGCGGGCCTGGTGCGCGAGAAGGCCATCGACGGCATCTCGGACCTGCGCGACGAGTCCGACCGCGACGGCATGCGCATCGTCGTCGAGCTGAAGCGCGGCGAAGTGCCGGAGGTGGTGCTCAACAACCTCTACAAGCAGACGCAGCTGCAGACGACGTTCGGCATCATCATGCTGGCCATTGTCGGGGGACGGCCGAAGGTGCTGTCGCTGCTCGAGATCATCGAGAGCTTCATCGAATTCCGGCGCGAGGTCGTCAGGCGCCGCACGGAGTTCGAGCTGCGGAAGGCCGAGGCGCGCGCGCACATCCTCGAGGGCCTGAAGATCGCGCTCGATCATCTCGACGAGGTGATTCGGCTCATTCGCGCGTCGAAGAATCCGGCGGAAGCGCGCGAAGGCCTGATGACGCAGTTCGGGCTCTCGCAGCTGCAGTCGCAGGCGATTCTCGACATGCAGCTGCAGCGGCTGACCGGCCTCGAGCGCCAGAAGGTGATCGACGAGCTCGCGGAGCTGATGCGCACGATCGAGCGCCTGCGCGCGATTCTGTCGAGCGAGACGCTGCTGCTCGAGATCGTCGTGAGCGAGCTGCGCGCGGTGCGCGAGAAGTACGGAGACGACCGCCGCACGCAGATCCTCGACGCCGAAGGCGAGTTCCGGATCGAGGACCTGATTGCCGACGAGGACGTGGCCATCACGGTCTCGAACACAGGCTACATCAAGCGCACCGCGCTCGAGACCTACCGGAGCCAGAGGCGCGGCGGCAAGGGCCGCATCGGCATGCGCACGCGCGAGGAGGATTTCGTCACGCATCTGTTCGTGGCGTCGACCCACTCGTACATCATGATTTTCTCGGACCGCGGCCGCGCGTACTGGCTGCGCGTGCACGAAATCCCCGATGCCGGCGCGGGCGGCAAGGGCAAGGCGATCGCCAACCTCGTGTCGATGGCGGAAGGCGAGCGCATCGCGGCGCTGCTCGCGGTCCGCGAATGGCCGTTTGAGGAAGGCAGGCAGTTCGTCGTCATGGGCACGCGGCGCGGCGTCGTCAAGAAGACGGACCTGTCGGCCTACAGCAACCCGCGCGCGGGCGGCATCATCGCGATGGGCGTCGAGGAAATGGACGCCGTGATTGCGGTGGCGCAGACCGACGGCCGCGCGCAGGTGTTCATCGCCACGCGCGACGGCATGTCCATCCGCTTCCCCGAGGAAGACGTGCGGCCGATGGGACGCACCGCCTACGGCGTTCGCGGCATCTCGCTGCGCGATGACGACGAGGTCGTGGCCATGGAGGTGGTGCCCATGGAGGTCGTCGGCGAGACCGGCACGATCCTGAGCGTCACGGAGAACGGCTACGGCAAGCGGACGGCGATTGACGAGTACCGGCTGCAGTCGCGCGGCGGCGTCGGCATCATCAACATCCAGACATCCGACCGCAACGGCAAAGTCGTGGGCACGGCCTGGGTGCACGACGGCGACGAGATCATGGTGATCAGCCAGCACGGCAAGGTCATCCGGATGGCGACCTCCGACATCCGCACCATCGGCCGCGCCACGCAAGGCGTCACGCTGCTCAATCTGACGACCGACGAGGAAGAGGGCGCCGAGCCCGACAAGGTCGTGTCGATCGTCCGGCTCGCAAACGAAGCCGACGCCGCCGCCCCGGAACCCGTGGAACCCCGGGAACCAGAGGAACCGGCCTAAGCGGGTTCCAGCCGCGCGTACTTCGCCAGCAGCTTCTTGAGCCCGGCGGTGTTGAACCGCACGGTGACCTTGAAGTCGTCGCCCTGCTCTTCGATGTCGGTGACGGTGCCGAGCCCGAACTGCTGGTGGCGCACGCGCATGCCCTTGCGCATGCCGCCCATCGCCGACTGATCCTCCGACGCATAGTCGTACGTCGTCGTCTCTTCGCGCGCGCGGGTCTTGGCGCTGCCGGATCCGTATCGCCGGCCGTACGGGTTCGGGCGCGTGTCGAAGGTGCGCGGATAGGACATCCGGCCGGCGCCCGCGAAGCTCCCGCCTGACCACGCCGGCTCCATGCGCTCGATGAGGTTCGCGGGAATTTCCTCGATGAAGCGCGACGGCTCGGTCGACTGATATTCGCCGAAGACGCGGCGGCGCGCGGCGCTCGTGAGGAAGAGCCGCTCGCGCGCGCGCGTGATGCCGACGTAGCAGAGGCGGCGCTCTTCCTCGAGCTCGTCCTCGTCTTCGGCCGACCGCGCGTGCGGAAACAAACCCTCCTCGAGGCCAGCCATCACGACGACAGGAAACTCGAGTCCCTTGGCCGCGTGCAGCGTCATCAGCCACACGCGGGCGTTTTTGGTGCCGCTTTCCTCGTCCGTCTCGGACAGCAGCGAGAGACGATCGACGAAGCCGCCCAGCGACGCCTCTGGATCGCGCGTCTCGTATTCGCGCGCGGCCGACACCAGTTCCATCAGGTTCTCGATGCGCGCGTCGGCGTCCTCGGTGTGCTCCTCACGCAGGTCCTTCAGATATCCGCTGCGATCCAGCATCTTGCCGATCGCGACGGACACGGAATCGGTGCGGGCGGCGTCGGCAAGTTCGACGATGAGGTC
>DATKDT010000153.1:0-38352 GCA_035512575.1 Vicinamibacterales bacterium
GTTCGCGGGCGCGATCCGGGGACTCCTTCGCGTGCAGTTCCGCCATGCGGCAGTTGTTCACATACTGGCCGCCGCGCATCGTATCCGCGAAGTGGACCCGCCAGTTGTCGCGGTCGTCGACGTTGCCGAGCGCCGCCGCCATGCCGCCTTCGGCCATGACCGTGTGCGCCTTGCCGAGCAGTGACTTGCAGATCAGACCAACGGACACGCCGGCGTTGGCCGCTTCGATCGCGGCGCGCAGGCCCGCGCCGCCGGCGCCAATCACGAGGACATCGTAGGTATGGGTGGCATGCACCGCCATCAGAGCACTCTCCAGTCCGTCAGCATGCCCATCGAGCACAGACGGACGTAGAGATCGGCGCCCATCACGGAGAAAAGACTGAACCAGGCCCACCGCGGATGCCAGCGGTTGAAACTGCTGACACAGTCATAACAACTCTTGAGCGCGCTCTTCGACACCTCGTCCTTCCGCCCGCCAATCAGGTGGCGCAGCGAATGACAGCCGAACGTGTACGACGCCAGCAGCACGACATTGAGCGCGAGCACGAGCGTGCCGACCCCGACGCCGAACTCCCTGCCGCCCGCGCCGTCATCCCACCAGAGCGCGAGCCACACGTCGTACGTCAGGAAGACGAGGAACAGCAGCGCGACGTACAGGAAGTAGCGATGGACGTTCTGCAGGATCAGCGGGAGCGTCTGCTCGCCCCAGTAGCTCTTGCGCGGCTCGCCGACCGCGCAGCTGGGCGGATCGGCCCAGAAGCCCTTGTAGTACGCGCCGCGGTAGTAATAACAGGTGAACCGGAAGAGGCCGGGGAACGGCAGGATCAGCAGCGCGGGCGAAAACGGCAGCCATGCCGGCCACGCGGCCGGCTTCGGCCCGAACCACGCGTGCGGGGAGTCGCCGAAGATCTCAGGCGAATAGAACGGCGACAGGTACGGCCCGTACGCGTAATGCGCGTTCTGGAACGCCGCCCACGTGGCATAGACGATGAAGGTGCCGAAGACGATGAAGACAAGGACCGGGGTCGTCCACCAGGCGTCGCGGCGCAGTGTCTCGCCGAAACCTCGCTGCTGGACGGCTGTGACCGGAATAACCCGCATGCAGCCGTTACCTCCGCGCGTTTAGAAAGCCGCGCGAAGGATAACACGGCTATTCCGCCCGCAGCGCGATGATCGGGTCGATGCGCGCGGCGCGGCGCGCGGGCAGCCAGGCCGCGAGCCCCGCGGCGGCGACCAGCACCAGCGCCACCGACGCAAACGTCGCGATGTCGCGCGGCTCGGTCTCGAAGAGAAAGCTCGCGATGACCTTGGTGGCCCACCATGAGCCGACGAGACCGGCTGCCACGCCCATCACGACCGGCCACACGGAATCACGCACCATCACACTCACCACATTCGCCGGCGTCGCGCCAAAGGCCATGCGCACGCCGATCTCCTGCGTGCGGCGCGACACGGCGTAGGCCGTCACGCCGAAAATTCCGACGAGCGCCAGCACGAGGCCCAGGCCGCCGAGAAGGCCGAGCAGCACCGTGCCCCGGCGCGGCGTCACGACGACGCCATCGAGCCAGGTCGAGCCGTGCTTCACCTCTTCGAGCACGGCGCGCTGTCCGGCCGACTGCACGGCCTCGCGGAAGAAGTTCGCCGGCAGCGTGCTGCCAGGCCGCAGCCGGACGATCACCATCAGCGGCCTCGGCGGACGCGTGCTGCTCGCCATCGTCGTCGCGGGCACGAACACCTCGGGGTCGAGCGGTCGCGTCGAAATCGGGCCTCGATACCGCACGTCCCGCATGACCGCGACGATCTCGTGCACGGTTTTCCAGACCTCGAGTGTGCTGCCAAGCGCCGGACGATCGCCAAACATCTTTCGCGCCGCCGATTCGCTGATAATCGCCGGCGGGAGGCCCGCGCTCTCGGTCGCGGAGGGAAACCGGCCTTCCTTGAGCGAAAAGCCGATTGCGTCGAAATAGGCGCCGACGTAACGCCGGATCGTGACCGGATGCATGGCGCCGTTGGCGCTGACGCCGGTGTAGGAGCCGCCGCCGATCAGCGGCGCGTTGTCGACGGCCCCGGCAGCTTCGACTGCGGGATGACTGGACAGGTTGCGTACGAGCGCGGGGTAGTACTGGCCGTGCGCGTCGACCGTCGGGGCCACAGGAGAGACATCGAGCGCAATCGCCGGCGTTGGATCGAATCCAAGGTCGACGGCAAGCACGCGCGTAAAGCTGCGGATCATCAGCCCCGCACCGGCCATCAGCACGACCGCGACCGCGACTTCGACGCCGATCAGCAGCTGCCCGCCTCGACGTGACAGCGCGGACCCATGACCGCGCCCGGCGCGCGCGAGGGCATCGCTGACCGACGTGCCCGAGATGCGCCAGGCCGGCACGAGGCCAAACAGCATGGCTGTGGCAACGGCGGTAACCGCCGCGAACCCAAGCGCCTTCGGATCGATCGTCACCTGAGCGTTGGCCGGCAGGTACATCGGCGTATTTGCGACCAGCACGTCGAGCCACCACCATGCCAGCAGCACGCCCACGGCCGTTCCACACGCCGCCAACACCAGGCTCTCGGTGATCAGCTGCCGCAGCAGGCGAAAACGGCCCGCTCCAAGCGAGGCTCGCACTGCCATCTCCGGCCGCCGGACCGCGCCGCGCGCCAGGAGCAGCCCCGCGACGTTCACACACACCAGCAGGAGCACCAATCCGACCGCGTACCCGATGATGCGCGCGGTCTTCGTGTTTGACGCCGTGACCGACTCGTACATCGATGTCAGTTTCACGCGCCCTGGCTGTCCGCCGCGTTCGGCCGCGGCTCGCTCGGCGATCGCCGTCAGCGCCGCCTCTGCCTCCGCAATCGACAATCCGGCGCGCAGGCGCCCCTCGGTCCCGGCGCCGCTGCCCCGCTGTTTGCCAAACGAATCGCCGGCGACGTTGAAGGGACGCCAGATCTTCGTTTTGGCATAGAACCATTCAGGCAGAACGCCGACCACGGTTGTGGCGACGCCATTCAAATGGATGATGCTGCCGACAACGGCGTGGTCGCCGTGAAACCGGCCCTTCCAGAAGTTGTAGCCCAGGATCACCACGTCGGAGGCGCCACGCGCATACTCGTCGTCCGTGAAATCGCGGCCGGCGAACGGCGCCACGCCGTAGAGCGGAAAGTAGTCCTTCGTCACGACCTCGGCGAGCAGTCGCTGCGGCTCCTCGCCGTCGAGAATCAACGGCCGGCTGAACTCGTTTCGCGACGTGGCCACCTGGGTGAACACCCCGCCGTGACGCTTCCAGTCCTCGACGTCGGCCGAGGATGGACCGAGGACGAACGTCTCGCCGTTCGGCTGTGGCTGATCGATGCCGATGTCCACGAGCTGTTCCGGATTCGGATACGGCAGCGGCCGGATGAACGCCGCGTCGAGCACGCTGAAGAGGGCCGTCGACAGCCCGATGCCGAGCGCGAGGGTCATGATGGCCAGCAGCGAGAAGCCAGGCTGCTTGAGAAGCAGCCGAATGCCGAGCCGAACGTCCTGGCGGAACGACTCCATGGGACCTCCTGCGCGAACAGATCGCGCGGAGGATAGCATGGCAGTTTCGTCGTCGTGCGCGCGCGACGAGATTTCTGCAACGCGGCAGCTCGCGGCCTGGCGCCCTCTGGCCTCTGGCCTGATTAAAGCCCGAGCCTGCGTCCGGCCTCGGTGTCGCGGCGGATGATCGTTTCGTCGCGTTCGGAGCCGGTCGAGACGATGGCGGCGGGGACGCCGGTGAGGGTTTCGAGGCGCTCGAGATAGCGCCGGGCGCCTTCGGGCAGGTCTTCGTAGCGCTGCACGCCCTTCGTGCTGCCCGTCCAGCCCGGGAACGGCTCGTAGACCGGCTCGCACGCGGCGAGCTGCGCGACGTCGCCCGGCACTTCGGTGATTTCCTGGCCGCGGCACTTGTACGCGGTGCAGATCTGCAGCTCGTCGAGGCCGTCCAGCACGTCCAGCTTGGTCAGCGCGAGCGCGTCGAGGCCGTTGACGCGCACGGCGTAGCGCACGGCCACGGCGTCGTACCAGCCGCAGCGGCGCGGCCGGCCGGTCGACGCGCCGAACTCCTGCCCCGTCTCGCGCAGCCGGTCGCCAATCGCGTCGGTGAGCTCGGTGACGAGCGGCCCCTCCCCCACGCGCGTCGTGTAGCACTTGGCCACGCCCAGCACCGATCCGATCGCCTTCGTGCTGACGCCGAGGCCGGTGCACACGCCACCGACGGTGGCATTCGAGGAAGTCACGTATGGATAGGTGCCGTGATCGATGTCGAGCAGCGTGCCCTGCGCACCCTCGAACATCACGCGCTTCCCTTCCGCAATCGCCCGCGTGAGCATGAGCGACACATCGGCCACCCACGGCCGCAGGCGCTGCCACGCGACCTCGAGGTCCGCGAGCACCACCTTGTAATCCATGTGCGAGTCGCCGACCAGGCGGTTGCGCGCTTCGACGTTCTCGCGCACGGCTTCGGCGGCGGGCGATCCGGGCGACGTGTCGGCCAGATCGCCGACGCGGATGCCCCGCCGCCCGATCTTGTCCTCGTACGCCGGCCCGATGCCGCGCGACGTCGTGCCGATCTTGCGCTCGCCGCGGCGCGCCTCCGACAGAATGTCGAGCTCGCGGTGATACGGCAGAATCAGGTGCGCCTTGTCGCTGACAATCAGCCGTCCGCTCGTATCGATGCCGAGCGACGCCAGCTGATCGACTTCCTTGAACAGCGCCTGCGGGTCGACGACGACGCCGTTGCCGATGACGCAGGTGATGCCGGCGTGCAGCATCCCCGACGGGATCAGGTGCAGCACGAACTTCTGCCGCTTGACGAAGACGGTGTGGCCGGCGTTGTGCCCGCCCTGCGACCGCGCGACGATCTGGAACCCCGGCGTCAGCAGATCGACGATCTTGCCTTTGCCCTCGTCGCCCCACTGGGCGCCGAGCACCACCATGTTCGGGGAAGAAGTCATGTACAGCCGAGAATGATACCCTTTCACCACATTCTTCCGCGCATGATTCTGCTCGACGGACACAGCCTCACGCTGGACAGCCTGACCGCGATTGCGGCCGGCCGCGCGACGGTCGGCCTTGCCGATGACGCGGTCGCGCGCGTGCGCCGCGCGCGCGCGATCGTCGATCGCCACGCCGCGGGCACGGAAGCCGTCTACGGCATCAACACCGGCTTCGGATCGCTGGCCGAGGTGGCAATACCGCGCGACAAGCTCAGCGCGCTGCAGATCAACCTGCTTCGCAGCCACGCGTCGGGCGTCGGCGAGCCGCTCACCGTCGAGACGGTGCGCGCGACGATGGCGCTGAGGGCGAACGTGCTGGCCAAAGGCTTTTCGGGCATCCGGCTCGAGACGCTGCAGGCGCTCGTCGACGCGCTCAATGCCGGCGTGCATCCGCGCGTGCCGAGCCGCGGCTCGGTGGGCGCGAGCGGCGATCTCGCGCCGCTGGCGCATCTGGCGCTCGTGTTGATTGGCGAAGGCGAGGCGATTGCGGCGGACGGCTCCATCATTTCTGGCGCCGACGCACTCTCCCGCGCGGGACTGAAGCCGGTCGCGCTTGCCGCGAAGGAGGGTCTCGCGCTCATCAACGGCACGCAGCCGTCCGCCGCGCTGCTCGCCCTGGCCGTCGCCGCGGCCATCCGGCTGGCCGACGCGGCGGATGTCGCGGCGGCCCTGTCGATTGACGCCTTAAAAGGATCGACGCATCCGTTCGATGCCCGCATTCACGACGCGCGGGGCTTCGAGGGGCAGAGCGTTTCGGCCGCGAACATCCGCGGCCTGCTCGAGGGCAGCGCCATCAACAAGTCGCACGAGCACTGCGGCCGCGTGCAGGATGCCTATTCGCTGCGGTGCGCCGCGCAGGTGCACGGCGCGGCCCGCGACGCCATCGCATTTGCCCGGCGGGCGGCCGAAACCGAGGCCAACGCGGCCACGGACAACCCCATGGTCTTCGTGGCCGAAGGCGGATCGGGAGATTCCGGTGAAATCGTGTCCGGAGGCAACTTTCATGGCGCGCCGGTGGCCATGGCGGCCGATCTGCTCGCGATCGGCCTCACCCACTTCGCCACTATTTCCGAGCGGCGCACCGATCGGCTCATGAATCCGGCCCTGAGCGGCCTGCCGGCGTTCCTCACGCGCGATAGCGGCCTGCATTCGGGCTTCATGATGGCCCAGGTGGCCTCCGCCGCCCTCACATCCGAGCTCAAGACGCTCGCGCACCCCGCCAGCGTCGACACGATCCCGACATCGGCAAGCCGCGAGGACCACGTGAGCATGAGCATGGGCGCCGCGCTCAAGTGCGCGCGCGCCGCCGACCTCGCCGTGCGCGTGATCGCAATAGAGATCCTGTGCGCGTGCCAGGCGATCGACCTGCTCGCGCCGCTCGAGACGTCGCCGCGCCTCAGAACGGCGCACGCGCGCGTGCGCCAGGCCGTTGCGCCGCTCGACGGCGACCGCCCGCCGTCGCCAGACATCGAGATCATTGCGGAGTTAATCACGAGCGGCGCGCTCGCGATCTAGATCCACCATCTCATTAGCGCGTCAAGTGTTGACACGTCCCTTGCCGCTTTTCTAAAGTCTGTCTCTTCGGCGGTGCGGCCCCCACGCCGCCGAGATCTCCACATGCGCACCACCGCCCGAACGATTACCGCGCCCCGCGGCACAACCCTGACGTGCAAGGGCTGGCCGCAGGAAGCGGCCCTGCGCATGCTCATGAACAATCTCGATCCGGACGTCGCCGAGGATCCCGATCACCTGATCGTGTACGGCGGCACGGGCCGCGCCGCGCGCAGCTGGCCCGCGTTCGACGCCATCGTCGCCACGCTCCGCCGGCTGGAGCATGACGAGACGCTCGTCGTGCAGTCGGGCAAGCCCGTGGCGGTCTTCCGCACGCATCCCTGGGCGCCCCGCGTGCTCATCGTCAACGCGATGCTGGTGCCCGCCTGGGCGAACTGGAAGACCTTCCGCGACCTCGAAGACAAGGGCCTGACGATGTACGGCCAGATGACGGCCGGCAGCTGGATCTACATCGGCACGCAGGGCATCCTGCAGGGCACGTACGAGACGCTGGCGGCCGTCGGGCGCCGGCACTTCGGGGGATCGCTCGAGGGCACGCTCACGGTCACCGCGGGCCTCGGCGGTATGGGCGGGGCCCAGCCGCTGGCCGTCACCATGAACGGCGGCGTCGCGCTGGTCGTCGAGGTCGATCCGCACCGCGTGGAGCGCCGGCTCGAGACGCGCTACGTCGACGAGCGGGCCGAGTCGCTGGACCACGCGCTCGCGCGGGTCGATGCGTGCCTGAAGGCCCGCGAAGCACGCTCGATTGCCCTGGTCGGCAACGCCGCCGAGGTGCTGCCGGAGCTCGTCCGCCGCGGCATCACGCCGCACATCGTGACGGATCAGACGTCGGCGCACGACGCATTAAGTGGATACGTGCCGGACGGCCTGTCGCTGGAGGCAGCCGAATCGCTGCGCCGCCAGGATCCCGACGCCTACATCGCCCGTTCGATGCAGGCGATGGGGCGCCATGTCGAGGCGATGCTGGCCATGCAGAAGCAGGGCGCCGTGGCCTTCGACTACGGCAACAACATCCGCGCGCAGGCGCAGCAGGCGGGCGTGGCGCGCGCGTTCGATATCCCCGGCTTCGTCCCCGAATACATCCGGCCGCTGTTCTGCGAAGGCAAAGGCCCGTTCCGTTGGGCGGCGCTCTCGGGCGATCCGGCCGACATTGCCGCCACAGACGCGCTGGCGCTCGAGATGTTCAAGGATGACGAGGCGCTGTGCCGCTGGATTCGGCTCGCCTCCGAGCGCGTGGCGTTCCAGGGCCTGCCCGCGCGCATCTTCTGGCTCGGCTACGGCGAGCGCAAACGCTTCGGGCTGGCGCTGAACGATCTCGTGCGCACCGGCAAGGTGTCGGCGCCCATCGTCATCGGCCGCGATCATCTCGACACGGGATCGGTGGCCTCGCCCAACCGCGAAACCGAAGGCATGCGCGACGGCAGCGACGCGATTGCCGACTGGCCCGTGCTCAACGCGCTGCTCAACACCTCGTCTGGGGCCACGTGGGTGTCGGTGCATCACGGCGGCGGCGTCGGCATCGGCTATTCGCTGCATGCGGGCATGGTGATCGTGGCCGACGGCACGCGCGAGGCGGACGAGAAGCTCGAGCGCGTGCTCACGTGCGACCCGGGCATTGGCGTCGCGCGCCATGCCGACGCCGGGTATCCCGAAGCCATCGAAACCGCGCGCGCGCGCGGCATCGACATCCCGATGCTTCCTCCTTCGCTCGGCTCCGCCGAGCTTCGGCGGACGAGCGAGAAGGACTCATGAGCCTTCCCGAGCGCCCGCTCGTCGAACGCCGGCTGCTCGCGGCCATCGACAGCGGCCCCTCGCGCATCCCCGTCATCGTGGGCGGCTGCGGCACCGGGCAGACGTCGCTGCTGTTGCGCCTGCGCGAGCTCGCGGGCCACGGCGCGGCGCAGTACATCGATCTCGAGGGGATTGCGACGACGCCGGAGCGGTGCGCGGATGCGGTGAAGTCGGCGTCGCCGTTTCCGCCGGCCGGCGGCGAGTACCCGCCCGCCGATCCGCGGGCGGCATTCGAGCTGCTGCTGACGCACCTCGACGGATCGCGCGCGCCGGGCCACGAGCCGGCGACGTTCCTGCTCGACGGCTTCCTCGAGTTCCGCACGTTCGAGAATTTCCCCGGCCTGCGTCACGTCGTCCGCGACTTCATCGCGCGCGTCGGCGAGAGCCGGAACCGCTTCGTGCTGGCGAGCCGCTATTCGGCGCGCACGCTGCGTGTGCTGCGCGACGCGCCGGCGCGGTTCGAAGTGATGCAGCTGGCGCCGCTCTCGGTTGCGGAAGTGCAGGCATCGTGCGGCAACGGGACAGGGCCCGGCGGGCGCTGGCACGGCCGCGACGGCGAGGAGACGGCGGCGGCGATTCAGGCGCTGTCGGCCGGACGCGCGACGTACGCGGCATCGCTCGCGCGCGCGCTCGACACGCCCGCCGGCGCGGGCCGGCTCGATCCGATCAGCGCGCTCGTGTCGCTGATGGCGCCCGGCGGCGACATCGCGGCGCGCTGCCGCCAGGCCTTCGAGCTGCGGCTGCACCGCGCGCGCGGCTACGGCGCGTTGAAGGCCATCCTCAGCGTCCTCTCGGAACAGGAGGGCCTGACGCTCACCGAGATCGCGCAGCGCCTGCGCCGCACGCCCGGCTCGACGAAGGACTATCTGTCGTGGCTGGAGGACGTAGACCTGGTCGTCAGCACGCGCAAGCGCTACACGTTCGACGATCCGGTCCTGCGGCTGTTCGTGCGGCTGTACGCGCAGCCCGCGCCGCCGTCCGACGACGATGTCGCGCGCGAGGTGCACGAGTTCGCGATGAGCCGCCTGCCCGTGCCCGGCGCCGAGCCGGCGATGGCGGGCGCCGTCGCCGCGGCCGCCCCGACGGGGACCGACGATCGCTCGTGGGGCATTATTGAAATCGATTAGGCGCGCAGACTAGACAGCGCCGCGCGCGCGGCTTCCTGCTCCGCCGCCTTCTTCGAGCGCCCTTCCCCGCGCGCGAGGATGTCGCCGCGGACTTTCACATCCACGATGAACACGCGCCGGTGCGCGGGGCCGTCCTCGGCGGCCAGCACGTATTCCGGCAGGCCGCGGCCCTCGGACTGCAGCACTTCCTGCAGCTCGGACTTCCAGTCCTCGGTGAACGCGGCCTCGCTGCCCGTGCTGCGCGCCTCGCCGATGAGCGGCGCGAACTGCCGCGCGATGAAGGCGCGCGCCGGCTCGATGCCGCCGTCGAGGTACACGGCGGCAATCAGCGCTTCGTAGCAGTCGGCGAGGAGCGCCTGCTTGCGCCGGCCGCCCGTCTTTTCCTCGCCGCGGCCCAGCAGGATGAACCGGCCGAGATCGAGCGACTCGGCGAGGCGGCCGAGCGAGAGCGTGGACACGATCGACGCCTTGATCTTCGACTTGTGCCCCTCGTCATGATGCGGGAACTCGCGGAACAGCAGGTCGGCGATCACGAACCCGAGCACGGCGTCACCGAGAAACTCCATCGACTCGTTGTCGAAGACCCCGCCCGAGGCATCCTCGTGCGCCCTGGACCGGTGCGTCAGCGCATGCTCGAGCAGGCCGAGATCCCTGAAGCGGTAGCCGATGACCGACTCGAGCGGGCCGAGCGTGTCGCGCAGCCGCCCGGCGCCGGCGCCGACGGCGTCGCGGTGCGACTCGATCAGCTCGCGCGCGGCGTTCGCGCGGTCGTCCTCCACCGAGATGCGCAGCTGCCACTGTCCCGACAGACGCAGCGGGAACACCGACTGCGAGATGTCCGAGGTGATGATCGCGGGAATGCCGTGGGCGTCGAGCAGGCCGCGCACGACGTCGGCTTCCACGTGCGAGTGGGTCGTGAACACGGCCGTCACGGCTCGACGATGCCCTCGGTGTGGACGGCCGGCAGCCGCGCGGCCGGCTCCTCGATCTTGAGCAGGATCATCGTGAGGTCGTCGTGCTGATCCTCGGCGGCGGCGAACGCCTCCACGTCGCGGACGATCCGCTCGCGCAGCTCGCCGACCTCGAGGTGGCCGTGCTCCTCGATGAGGTGCGCGATGCGCGCGTCGCCGAACAGGTCGCCGGCGGCGTTCATCGTCTCGCTGATGCCGTCGGTGTAGAGCGCCATGACGTCGCCCGTCCTGAGCGCGATGGTGTGCTCGACGAGATGATGCGGAAACAGCCGCTCGATGTTCGGCACGCGCAGGCCGAGCACCATGCCGTCGGGCACGAGCGCCTGCGCGCGGCGCGGGACGTTACCCGCGGAGCCCGAGGGCTCCGCGTGGGCCGCGGGCGCCGCGTGGGGCGCCGGCAGATAGATGAACGGCGTATGGCCCGCGCGGGCGAACACGAGCGTGCGCGCCTCGAGATCCACCACCGCGTAGGTCATCGTGATGAAGCTGCGCGTGTCGAGATGGTCCGAAATGATGCGGTTCGCCTCGATGAGCAGCTGCCGGGGCGACTGATAGATCGTGCTGAGCGACAGCAGCAGGCCCTTCAGCTCCGCCATGTAGAGCGCGGCCGACGTCCCCTTGCCCGACACGTCGGCGATCAGCAGGCTGAACCGGTGTTCGCCCAGGCGGAAGTAGTCGTAGTAGTCGCCGCCGACTTCACGCGCGGGCACGCACAGCGCCGTCATGCTGACGCCCGGCATGTCGAGCGGCCCTGACGGCAGCAGCGACATCTGGATCTCGCGCGCGATGCGCAGCTCCTCCTCGAGCCGGCGCTTCTCGGCCGCCTGTTCCAGCAGGTGCTCGATGCTCGTCGACATCTGGTTGAACGAGTCGGACAGCTGCCCGAGCTGATCGCGCGACTGCACCTGGATGCGGTGCGTGAAGTCGCCCTGCCGCACGCGCTCGGTGCCGGCGTAGATCTCGTGCACGGCGGTCGTGATCGATCGCGCGAGCGCGAGGCCCATGACGAGCGCGGCCATCTCGATGATGAAGAAGAGAATGGCGAGCGTGACCAGCAGCACCAGCATCAGCTGGCCGAACTCCAGGCTGCCCACGCGCAGCGATTGTCCCTTGGAGACTTCCTTGTAGAGATCGCCGAGCCGCACCTTGAGGCCGACCGACACCTGGTGCTCTGTCGGGCCGGTCAGCCAGTCGTGGTAGTCGAAGAAGGCGACGCTGCGGTCGTACCGGAACGGCATCGCCGGCAGCTCCTCGCCCACCGGCCCGGCTTCCGCGTCCGCCTTGCACGGCGGCGGAATGATCTCCCTCTCCTCCACCACGCTGATGCTGACGCCCGTCGCCCTGATCGCGGTCGTCTCGCGCAGCCGATCGGCCATTTCCTGGCCGACGGGCAGGTCGACGATGGCGGCGAAGCCCGGGTTGGCGCCGCGGGGAAACCCGACGGCGCGCGCAATGAGCTTGTCGGCGCCGTCCTCCATGCGGCACGCGATGGTGAAGCCGGGCGTATCGCGGCGGCCGAGCGTCGGATCCTGAAACCGCGACAGCCAGCGCGGCAGCGGCGCCGGCGGCGGATCGAGATGCCGCCACGGCCCGGCCTGTCCGGCGGACACGCCGGAGCGGGCCGCGATCGGCACGATCGCAATCGACAGGCCCGGGTACTGATCGATCAGGTTGTCGACCTTGCTTTGCAGCACGGCGGCGGCGCGCGCCGGCTCGCGTTCGACATCGTAGGCAGTCGACTGCGCGATCTGGCCCGCGCTCACCACGTAGCGCTCGTAGCCGGTCTTGAACAGGTACGACGCGACGTTGTTGAAGACGACCTGCCCGCCGAACAGGAAGAACACGATCAGCAGCAGCGCCGGCACGAAGCCGATGAACACGTACGAGACGATCAGCTTGCGCCGCACGGGCCACAGCAGCTGGCGCCGCGCCAGCACGAATGCCCGCAGCAGGAACACGGCGGCCGTCACGACGATGACGATGCCGGCCAGGGTGCCGAGAGCCGACAGCCAGACGGGCGCGCCGGCGGCGCGCTCGATGACGGCGATGATCAGCTTGAGCGCGGCGGCGGCCAGGAACACGCGGCCCATGCGCGTGCCGAGCAGCAGCTCGCGCGGCGAGCGCGCGGGTGCGGCAGACGGGGGCGACGGCATCGGCAGCGCTGGGGCGACGCGACCACGTCTCGGGCGGCGTCGCTGGTGTGCGCCTTCAGCCATGCGGGAAGATCACGGATGATATCATCGCACCGTCGCCATGAAACTCACCGATCGCGCCCGTTTCGCCACTATCTGCATTCACGCCGGCCAGCAGCCCGACGAGGCCACCGGCGCCATCATCACCCCCATCTACCAGACGTCGACGTACGTCCAGGAGGAGGTGGGCAGGCACAAGGGCTACGAGTACGGGCGCACGCAGAATCCAACGCGCGCCGCGCTCGAGGCCAACATCGCGGCCATCGAGGGCGGCAAGGCGGCGTACGCCTTTGCTTCGGGCATGGCGGCCATCAACGCGATCACCACGATGCTGCAGGCGGGCGACCACGTGGTGGTGACCGACAACACCTATGGCGGCACGTTCCGGCTGTTCGACAAGGTGCTGACGAAATTTCAGCTGGCGTTCAGCTACGTCGACACGTCGCGGCTGGAGGAGATCGAGCGGGCGATCACGCCGAAGACCCGCATGATCTTCGTCGAGACGCCGACCAACCCGGTGCTGCGCCTGACCGACCTGGCGGGTGTGGCGGAGATTTCGCGGAAGCACAAGCTGACGCTCGTCGTCGACAACACCTTCGCGAGTCCCGTGCTGCAGCGGCCGATCGAGTTCGGCGCCGACCTGGTGGTGCACAGCACGACGAAATATCTGAACGGCCACAGCGACAGCGTGGGCGGCGTGGTGGTGGCGGTGCGCGACGAGCACATCGAGTGGCTGAAGTTCATTCAGAACGCGGCGGGCGGCATCCTGAGCCCGTTCGATTCGTGGCTGGTACTGCGCGGCACGAAGACGCTGGCGCTGCGCATGAAGCAGCACAACGAGAACGGGCAGCGCCTGGCCGACTATCTGGAGGCGCACCCGAAGGTGGCGCGGACGATCTATCCGGGTCTGACGAGCCATCCGCAGCACGATCTGGCGCAACGGCAGATGCGCGGTTTCGGCGGGATGCTGACGTTCGAGCTCGAGTCGGAAGCCGCGGCGCGCGCGATGCTCGGGCGGGTGCGGCTGATGTCGCTGGCCGAAAGCCTCGGCGGCGTCGAAACGCTGATCTCGCACCCGGCGTCGATGACCCACGCCTCGGTCCCCGCCGAGCGCCGCGCCGCCATCGGCCTGACCGACGCGATGGTGCGCATCTCTGCCGGCGTCGAGGACGCCGAGGACCTCATCGAGGATCTCGAACAGGCGCTGGGCTAGCAGCGCGCTCCAACGTCTGCTGGTGCTCGGGGCTTGGTCCGGTATTCCTCAGCGCCGCCGAGGCGAGTCGGGCCAAAGAGCGGTCCCTCCGACGTCTTTTTAACGGCGGCGCTGATGAACACCGGACACCGCCCCTGCGCGTCAGGCCGCGCTGAGCGCGAGTGGTGGGTCTGGCGCGGCGCCGTGCTTGTACATGCGAGCGGAGATCGCCCGAGCTCCGCGGCGCAGCGACAGACTCACCCGAGCGCCCTTTCGCGCGGCGCGGCTCGCCCTACGGCCTGTCGCCTTCCAGCAGCACGTTCAGCCGGATCCACTTCAGATAAGCTTCGTTGCCGTCGATGATCGGCAGGACGAGGAATTCGGGGATGTCGTAGGGGTGCAGGTCGCGAACGCGCTGCCAGAGCGACGGGACGGCGGCGCTCGTCGTCTTGATCAGCACCTGGCACTCTTCTTCGGACTGCATCTCCCCCTCCCACCGGTAGACCGACTGCATCGGCGGCAGGACGTTCACGCAGGCGGCCACGCCGGTCTCGACCAGGCCTCTGGCGAACGACTCCGCCTCGGTGTCGGCGGGGATGGTGACGAGCACGAGCACGCAGTCGGCGAGAACGTCGGCCATGTTTTTCCAGTCGAGGTACGTTTCCTCTTGTACTGCCCGTGGAACTTTGGTACAAAGAGCCTGCTTCATTTCAGCATGGCTGAGCCCCGGACACCAACAGTCGACTCGACCGCGCCCGACAGGGCCTCCGCCACCCGGGCGGCCCGGTCTCGCCGGAACGACGTGGTCGCGCCCCGGCAGCGGGCCGCGGCGAAGCGCACGCGGGTGATGCAGCTGGCGCTGCTCGCCGTGGCCGCCGTCATCTCCATCGACGCGGTGGTCGGCGAAAAAGGCCTGCTCGAGACGTTCCGCGCCCGGCGCGGGCATGCCGAGCTGGCGCAGTCGATCAACCGGCTGCGGCACGACAACGCCCGCATGCGCGACTACATGCGGCGGCTGCGCGAAGACCCCGCGGCCATCGAGGAAGTCGCCCGGCGCAGGCACGGCCTGATCAAGCCCGGCGAAGTCCTCGTCATCGTCCGCGACGCCGAAAAGCGATAGATAATCGGATCGCGTCATGCGATCCGTACTCGCCTCTCTGCTCTTCCTTCTTCTGTCGACCACGGCGGCCGCGCAGACCACCGCCACGCTCGTGGGCTATGCCGAGGACGCCACCGGCGGGCGCCTGCCCGGCGTCTCCATCATCGTCACCAGCGGCGCCACCGGCGCCGCGCGGCAGACCGTCACCGACGAGGAGGGCCGCTTCGCGCTGGCCGGCCTCCCTGCCGGCGAGTATGTCCTCCGCGCGGAGATCGCCGGATTCCGGCCGCTCGTCCGCAGCGGCGTCCGGCTGACCGTTGGCGAACATGCGTCGCTGGCCCTGACGCTTGCGGCGGGCGCGACCGAGGACGTGCAGGTGTCGGGCGGCGCCGGCCAGGTCAACACGCGCAGCTCCGAGCTCAGCTACCTCGTCGATCAGCGCACCATCGAGCGGATCCCCATCAACGGGCGCAACTTCACCGACCTGATGGCGCTGCAGCCGGGCGTGACGCCCTTTCCGCATCGCGACAACGGCTCGGTGGTCGCGCACGGCCTGGCGATGAGCGTCAACGGCGCCGACCCGCGCGCCAACGTGTACCTGCTCGACGGCACGCTGCTCAACGACTTCACGAACGGGCCGGCGGGCAGCGCCGCGGGCACCGCGCTCGGCATGGACACGGTGCGCGAGTTCCGCGTCGAGACCAACGCCTACAGCGCGGAATTCGGGCGGGCCGCCGGAGGCCAGATCAACGTCATCACGAAGTCGGGCACCAACGAGCTCGCGACCAGTCTCTTCGAGTTCCACCGCAACGACGCGCTGGACGCGCGCAACTACTTCGACACGGACGGCAAGCCGCCGTTCACGCGCAACCAGTTCGGGGGCACGGCCGGAGGCCCCGTGGCCCGCGATCGGCTCTTCTACTTCGTGGGCTACGAGGCCCTGCGCGAAAACCTGGGCCGCACGATTGTCACGACCGTGCCCGACGACAACGCGCGGATGGGAATCCTGCCGTCCGGCACGGTGGCCGTGTCGCCGGCCGTGCAGCCGTACCTCGACGCGTTTCCGCGCGCGAACGGCGACAGCCTGGGCGGCGGGCTCGCGCGCTATACGTTCCCGTTCGATCAAACGCTGCGGCAGCACTTTTTTCAGGCGCGTGCCGACGCGGCGCCGGCCGACGCCGTCCAGGCCTTCGTGCGCTACACGCTCGACGACGCCAACCAGCGGCTGCCGACCGACTATCCGCAGTTCCCGCGCGCGTTCGTGTCGCGCAACCAGTTTCTGACCGCCGAGTTCCGCCAGGTGCTGACCGCCTCCACGCTGCACACGGCGCGCGGCGGCTACAGCCGCACGCGCATCGGGCAGGCCGTCGAGGCCAACACGGCGCAGCCGCTGCCCGCGTTCGTGCCAGGTCGGCCGCTGGTCGGCGCCATCGACATCGGCGGCTTCCCGCGCTTCGGCACGCAGGTGTCGGCCAACGTGCGGCTCGGGCAGGACGTCTACAGCGCGCAGTACGATCTCGCGCACGCGCGCGGCCGCCATCTGTTCAAGACCGGCGCGCTCGTCGAGCACTATCAGGATGACGAGTTCAATCCGACGTTCAGCCTCGGCATCTTCCGGTTTGCCAACCTCTCGGCGTTCCTCCGGAACCAGCCGGCACTGTTCATCGGTCTCACGCCCGAGGGGGATCTCAACCGCCGCTGGGACTGGACGCTGTACGGCGTCTACGCACAGGACGAGATCCAGCTCACACGCAACGTGACGGTGAACGCCGGTCTGCGCTACGAGGGCACGACCATGCCGGTGGATCCGCGCGATATCGGGATGCCCGATCTGCTGGGGGCGCCGGTGCCGGGCCCGCTCTACGACAATCCTGGCGGCGCGCTCTCACCGCGCGCGGGGCTGGCCTGGAACGTCTTCGGATCGGGCCGCACGTCGGTGCGCGCCGGCTACGGCCTCTACTTCAACACCAGCAACCAGCAGAACCTGATCGTCACGGTCACCAACCCGCCCGCGACGCCGCGCGTCTTCATTCCGAGCCCCACGTTCCCGGTGCCGCCGTTCGAGCGCGGCACGGGCATCTCGGTGCGGCCCGTGCAGCAGGACATCCAGCTGCCGCGCCTGCACGCGTGGAACGCCAACCTGCAGCAGGAGCTGTTCACCGACTGGGTCGTGACGCTCGGCTACGCCGGCTCGCGCGGCCGGCATCTCTGGCGCAATACCGACGCGAACGTCCCGTCGCCGCAAATCCTGGCCGACGGCACGCCGTTCTACCCCGCAGGCCTGTCGCGGCCAAACGGCGCCTTCTCCGCCATCGAGCTCAAGTCGAGCGACGGCGACTCCTGGTATCGCGCGCTCGTCGTCGACCTCCGGAAGCGGTGGAGCGCAGGGCTGCAGGTGCAGTCCTCGTACACCTGGTCGAAGTCGGAAGACACGACGCAGAACGCGACGTTCTTCAGCGACTCGACGACGGCGGGCGTGTCGGCCATGCCGGAATTCATCGAGGACTACAACAAGGGGCTCTCGGACTTTCATGCCGAGCACAACTGGATTCTGAATTTCGTGTGGGACCTGCCGCGCACCGGGCAGGGCGGAGTCGTGGGCGCGCTGGCCGACGGATGGCGGCTCTCGGGACTGCTGCGCATGCGGAGCGGCAGCCCGCTCACCCCGATGCTGCAGACCAACCGCTCGCGGTCGTTGTGGTCGCCCTCACTTGGCCCGGGCACGGGGCCCGATCGTCCGAGCTATGCGCCCGGGCACGGGCCCGATGCGGCGGTGACCGGCGATCCGTCTCAGTGGTTCAATCCGGCCGCGTTCGTACTGCCGGCGGCCGGCACGTTCGGCAACGTGGGGCGCAACGAGTTGATTGGGCCGGATCTGCGGACGGTCGACGCGGCCGTCAGCCGCGGCTTCGCGGCGCCGGCGCTGGGCGCGCGCAGCCGCATCGATCTGCGCCTGGAGGTCTTCAACGCCTTCAACCGCGCCAACTTCGGCCCGCCGTCACTCATCGCCTTCGCGGGCACGTCGGACACCGAAGCGCCGCTGGCGTCGTTCGGCCAGATCCGCAGCACCGTGACGTCGGCGCGCCAGATCCAGCTCGGCGTCCGCTGGACGTACTGACTGATTGGAACGGCTGAGCCGGAGGGTTCCCGCCGGGGCGCCGCGGCGACCCGGGCCGGCGGGCAGGCCGTCGACGTCGTGTCGCACGCCTTCCCGGGGGTGGGCCTGACGTGCGCCGTCATCCTCCGACAGTCGCACGCCGTGCTGCACACCTGGCCCGGCAACGGCACCATCAACCTCGACATCTACTCGTCGGAGGGAGATCTGGCGTGCAGACAGGTCATCACCGACCTCGCCATGGCACTCGGCGCGACAGAGATGGTCATCCACGAGCACGCGCGCAGAGGGCCTGGAGTGCCGGCGGCCCAGTCGGTGTAGGACGCCGCGCGTCAGTCGTGCAGAACGACGCTCAGCAGCGAGCTGTTGATTTTGACAGGCAGCTTGCCGTCGTATTCAATGAAGCCGAGCTTCTTGAATTTGTTGAGGAAGAAGTTCACGCGCGAGCGCGTCGTCCCCACCATCTCGGCGAGCGTTTCCTGTGAGACCTTCGGCACCACGCGGGCGGGCTTGTCGACCTTGCCGTAGCGGGCGAGCAGCAGCAGTGTGCGCGCCAGGCGCTTCTCGGCCGAATTGAAGAGCTGATCGACCAGGTCCTCCTCGATGCGGATGTGGCGCGTCAGCATGTGGGTGATGAACCGGTCCGACATGCCGTGCTGCGTGCGCAGCAGCCGGCTCATCTGGGCCTTGCCGAGCAGGAGGACGGCGCTCGGCGTAATGGCCGTCGCGCTGCCCATGCGCACGGTCTCGCCGGCCAGGCAGCCCTCACCGAAGAAGTCGCCCGGGCCAAGCATGGCGACGACCGCTTCCTTGCCCGCTTTCGACAGGACCGACAGCTTCACGCCGCCCGACTGGATGTACATCACGTGCTCAGCGTCGCCGCCCTGCGTGTAGATGGTCTCACCCCGTCCGTAGCGTCCCGTGGCGCCGTTGGCGGTCTCCAGAAACGCCTGGGCGCTGAACGGTGGCCCGGCCTTCGCCGCGGGACCCGCCAGCTTTCTCGTCTTTTGCACGCTTCAGGATCGCACATCCGCCCACAGGGGGGTGTGCCGAAGTGAACAGCGGCAGCTTGCGGTTGAGGTTAGCCTTGAGACTCCCGGAACAGCTCCCCGCAACGGGCCTCCGAAGGAGGGACCATGCTGCACGAATTCATCACGCTGAATCGCGACGAGATCATCCGCCGCTGCCGCGCAAAGGTCGCGGTCCGATCGGTGCCGCCGCCGACCGAGGCCGAGATCAATCACGGCGTGCCGCTGTTCCTCGACCAGCTGGTCGCCGCCCTGCGGGCCGGTCAGAGCTCGAGCCCGGAGATCGGCACCACGGCGGTGCTGCACGCGCGCGACATGCAGCTGCAGGGGTTCACCGTCTCGCAGGTCGTGCACGACTACGGCGACGTCTGCCAGTCCATCACGGAGCTGGCCATCGAATCGGGCGCGCCCATCGACGCCGACGACTTCCGCCTGCTCAACTACTGTCTGGACGACGCGATCGCGCGGGCGGTGACCGAGTATGGACGCGAGCGGGATCAGAACACGCTGGAGGGCGAAGTGGACCGCGGCACCGTGCGCCTGGGGTTTCTGGCGCACGAGCTGCGAAACCTGATCAACACGGCGCTGCTCGCGTTCCATGTGCTCAGGTCGGGCAACGTCGGCATCAGCGGCAGCACGGGCACCGCCCTGCACCGCAACCTGGTGAGCGCGGCGGATCTCATCAGCCGATCACTGGCCGAAGTGCGGCTGGCGCAGGGAGCGCAGAGCCGCGAGCATCTGGCGCTGGCGGCGTTCCTGCGACCCCTCGCCGACGACGCGCGGCTGGCCGCCGATGCCGAGGGGATCACGGTCGTCTTCGAGGCGCCGGACGACGTCGCGATCGACGCCGACCCCCAGGTGATGGCCGCGGTGGTCATGAACCTGCTGCAGAACGCGATCAAATTCACGCGGCCGCACACCACCGTGACGCTGCGCGCGACCGCGTCGGGCGACCGCGTGCTGATCGAGGTGGAGGACGGGTGCGGCGGCCTGCCGCACGGCGACGCGGCGGATCTGTTCCGGCCGTTCGAGCAGCGCGGCACGAACAAGAGCGGGCTCGGCCTGGGTCTGGCGTTCAGCCGCTGGGGCACGGAGGCGAACAGCGGCCGGATCTACGCGCGCGACATTCCAGGTACCGGCTGCGTGTTCACCGTGAACCTGCCGCGGAGCGGCGTGTCGGCACTAGCGCCCGCCTGACAGGCGCTCCGGCATGACGAACGTGCGCCGCGCGCGATCATGCGAACGGCGCGCTCCCCACGTGCGCTACCGCTTGCCGCGGGCCATCGTCATCTTCATGTCGGTGCCCATCGACATCCGCATGCTCTCCCCTTCGGCGGCCATGTCCATCGTCATCTGCGACTTGAGCGTCAGGTCGCCCAGGGGCGCAACGTCGCCGTCGGCGAACGTCATGCGGCCGGTGCCCGCGCCGGCCATCGACACCAGTGTGGCCTCGGCGCCGGGCGGCATGCCGGGCGGCGTGAGCGTCTGGTTCGCCGCGCGCTGATCCACCGTCAGGGCCATGGTCGCGGAGGTGGCATCCATCGCTGTGATCTCGTATGTCGCTTTTTGATCGAGGCGTATGCCGCCTGATTCGACCACCTGCGCGACTTCCCATTTCGCGCCGACACCCAGCGGCTCCTCGGGCAGCGGCGCGGACATCCGGTCGATCCCGGACGCGGACATGAACTGGTCGAACATCGGATTGGCGCCCTTCGCCTTGTCGAAGGCCATCGCCCTGACGAAGCCGCGATCGCTCATCGTCGCGGTGCCTGTGAGCCCCTTGATGAGATCCAGGGCATCGGCGGGCAGCCCGGGCCCGTCCATGGACGCTTCGACGAACGTGAAGACATACGTGATGTCGCCGTTCTCCGCGACGTTCGTGACGTCCACGTCCAGACCGAGCTTCATCGGCGGCGCGTCCATCCTCTGCTCGCCCATGCCCAGCACGTCCATCGACATCGATATGTGCATGGTCATGTCGATGCGGTCCTTCGTGTCCGCGGGCACTTTGTAGCGGAGGAGCCGTTTCGGACCGCTGCCGGTCGAGAGCACCGTGACCGCCGGCTGCTCGACTTTGAGACTGGGAACTTCCTGAGGGGTCTGGGCAAAGGCCGGCGGAGCGGCCACACACAGGGCAAGCGCGGCTGAGAGGAGCGTTCGACACATGGCAACAAACCTTTCCGGGGGAGTGACGCCGGAATTATGATGCATGTGCATGCCTTGCGTCCTCATCGTCGACGATCAGGCGGACGCCAGAACGATGCTCGACGTGCTGCTCCGAAGCCAGGGTTATGACACCGAGCAGGCCGGCAACGGCGTGGAAGCGCTCGCGCTGCTCCGCACGTGTGAGCCGTGCCTGGTGCTGCTGGATCTGATGATGCCGGTCATGTCGGGCTGGGAATTCCGCGAGCGTCAGCTGCAGGACCCCGCGCTGGCCCATATCCCTGTGATCTGCATTTCGGCGGTCCACGAGCCCGACGAAGTCAAGCGGCGCTTGAACCTCTCCTGCCTGCCGAAGCCGGTCGATCTCGACGAACTGCTGGCCGCCGTGCGCGCGACATGCGGGCCGAGAGCGTGGCGGCAGAGGCCGAAGGCCGGCTACTGAAAAGCAAAAGGCCGCCATCGGGCGGCCTTTTGAAAATTGGTTGCGGGGGCAGGATTTGAACCTGCGACCTTTGGGTTATGAGCCCAACGAGCTACCGGACTGCTCCACCCCGCGTCAGAAGAACCCTGAGTATACCCCGATCACTCCGCAATCGGAAAACTCGAGAGATCCACGAACACCTCAATCGCGCCCTGCGCGGTTCCGTCGGCGCCAGCCTTGCGAGCTGAACAGGACACGGCGCCGGCCGCCGCGGCGCTCTTGATCGCCTCGTACCGGCTGCGCGACGCCTCAGGAGCGACATACCCGATCTTGCCCGCCGGGCCGTGCACCGCGATGGCGTGAAAAAAATAGCGATTCTCGGGCTCGGGCACGAGCGTCGCCGTGAACTGCGCCGCCAGCGCGCCCAGACGCTCCCGATATGCGAGCGAACCAACCACGGGAATATGTGACGCTGCCGACATTCAGCTATTTTATTCGCGTATGGACCCGCTGATCGAGAGGCTTCGTGCCGCCAGGCGCGTGACCGTGCTGACCGGCGCCGGCGTCTCGGCCGCATCCGGCGTGCCGACGTTCCGCGGCGCCGGCGGCATGTGGAAACAGTTCAGGCCCGAAGCGCTGGCCACACCCGAGGCCTTCGCGCGCGATCCCGTCACCGTGTGGGAATGGTACGACTGGCGCCGGCAGGAGATCGCGAAAGCGGAGCCCAACGACGCGCATCACGTGCTGGCGCGCTGGGAGAAGCGCTTTCCGGCGTTCACGCTCGTGACGCAGAACGTCGACGGCCTGCACGAGCGCGCCGGCAGCAGGCAGATCGTCCGCTATCACGGCTCGATCTGGCAGCTGCAGTGCGCGCGGATGTCCGCAGGCCTGAAGGCCTGCGCCACCGAGAGCTGGGAAGACCTGCGCGCGCCCCTGCCCGCCCTGCCGCCCACCTGCCCGCACTGCGGCGGGCTCGCGCGCCCCGGCGTGGTCTGGTTCGGCGAGCCGATTCCGGCCGCCGCCATCCGCAACGCTTCGCGCGCCGCCGGGAACTGCGACGTGTTCCTCGCGATCGGCACCTCGTCAGTCGTCTATCCCGCGGCCGGCCTGCTGCACGAGGCCGCGCACCACGGCGCGTTCACGGCCGACATCAACGTCGAGGCAACGGAGGCGTCGACGGCAGTCGACCTGGCGATCAGGGCGCCGGCTGAGGATGTACTGCGGGAGATTGACGCAAGGCTGGCCGACCCCTAGTCCCGCCCCCGGCCGCGCGTCAGGCGGCTGGAACGCGATCGATGACGTCTTTGACCTTCTGTCCGAGCGTTGCCGCGTTGAACGGCTTGTGCAGAAAGTCGATGCCGGGCGCCAGCACCCCACGGTCCGCAATCGTGCCTTCCGCGTATCCCGACATGTAGATCACTTTCAAGGCCGGACGGAGCGCCACCAGCTGCTTCGCGAGCTCCGGGCCGCTCGTGCCGGGCATCACCACGTCGGTCAGCATCACGTCGATGGACGGATGGCGCTCGACCAGCGCGCGCGCTTCCACGGCGTCCGCCGCCACGAGCACCGTATAGCCCTGGCGCGCCAGCAGGCGCCGCGTGAGCTCGCGCAGGCCATCCTCATCCTCGACGACCAGGATGGTCTGCGCACCGGTCGGCAACGGCACGGCCACGGCCGGCGCCGGCGCCGGCGCCCTCAGTTCGTCGGCACCGACAGACGGGAACACGATCTCGAAGGTCGTTCCGCATCCTACCTCCGTCGTCACCTCGATGCGGCCGCCGCACTGCGTGACGATGGCCTGGACGGTGGCGAGGCCGAGGCCGGTGCCCCGGCCGGGAGCCTTCGTGGTGAAGAACGGCTCGAACAGATGCGCGCGGACTTCAGGCGGCATGCCCGTGCCCGTGTCGGTGATCGTCAGCGTCACCGTCCCGGCATCGCGGCGCGCGACGGCAATCGACAGCGTGCCTCCAGCCGGCATCGCGTCGCGCGCGTTCACCGCAAGGTTCATCACGACCTGCTGAACCTGTCCGAGATCGGCGCGCAGCACGGCCGGCGCCGCCGAACGCGTCACGTGCACCGCGATGTCCTCGCGGATCAGGCGCGCGAGCATCGGCTGCATGTCCGACACGACGGCGTTCAGGTCGATGACCGTTGGTTCGATCACCTGCTTGCGTGAAAACGCGAGGAGCTGCGCCGTCAGCGCGGCCGCGCTGTTGCCCGCGTTCTGTATTTCGGCGACGTCGGCGCGCAGCGGGTCGGCCGCCGGGAGCGCGTCCAGCACGAGCTCGCAGTAGCCGAGAATCGCGGTCAGCAGGTTGTTGAAGTCGTGCGCGACCCCGCCGGCCAGATGGCCGACCGCTTCCATCTTCTGCGCCTGCTGGTATTGCGCCTCGAGTTGGTGCCGCGCGGTGACGTCGAGCGTAATGCCGATGCCGCGCACCGCCCGTCCTGCCTCGTCGTGCACGATCCGGCCCGCGCCGGCCAGCCATCGGATCGCGCCGCCCCCCTCGAGCACCCGGTACTCGACTGTGAACTCCCTGCCCGATCGGTGGGCGGCGGCGATTTTGGCCTGCAGCGCCTCACGGTCGTCTGGGTGCACCGCCGCGATGAAGTGAGCGAAGGTGCCGCCGAACGTCCCCGTCGCGAGGCCGTGGTGTCGCTCGAGGATCGACGACCACGCGAGCCCGCCGCTCGCGACGTCCCAGTCCCAGATGCCCACGTCCGCGTACTGCATCGCCAGGACCGCCCGCTCGTCGGCGGCCGATTTCGCCTCGAGGGCGCGGTTGCGCTCCGTCACGTCGGTCCCCGAACTGAGCGTCCCGACGACATCGCCGCTTCGGCCCCTGATGAGCGTGTTGCGCCACTCGATCAGACGCTCGGCGCCCGACGCCGTCAGCACCGGATTGACGTGCTCGGACAGTTCGCCGGCCAGCACTTTCGTGCGCAAGGCTTTCAGCTCCGGCCTGAGGCGTTCAGGCACGAACGTCTCGACCCAGTCGCGCCCCAGAACCTCGTGCGCCGGACACTCGAGCGTCGAGCACGCGTAGCGGTTCGCGAGCGTCACCCGCCCTTCCGTGTCGAGCGCGACCAGCATCACCTGCACCGCATCGAGATAGCGCTGCGCGCGATCGTGCTCGAGGCGCAACGACTCTTCCGCCGCCTTGCGCTCGCTGATCTCGTACTCCAGCTCGTAGCTGTGTCCGACCTGCACCGCGAGCGCGAGCAGCAGCTGTTCGTCGTGATCGGTGAAACTGCGCCCTTCATTGCCGGCAAGACAGATCCAGCCATACACGTGCCCATCCGACGCCAGCGGCGCGGCGAGGTACGTCTCGATCCTCGGGTGTGAGGCCGGCAGCCCCAGCGCCGCCGGGTCGCCGCCCGGATTGTCGCCGCGCATGGCGCGCCCCGATGCCACGACCGACCCGAGGATGCCCTGCACCGCGTCTCCGGGCGCGAGCCAGTCGGCAGGACACGTCGCCTCGGAGCCCACACCGCAACAGAACACCTGCTGCGCGGTCTCCGCGGCGCGGTGCACGATCCCGACCGTCCCGTAGGTGGCCCCAAACAGATCGCGCGCCGCCGCGCACATGTTGAGCAGCAGGCCGTCGGCCCCGCGCTCGGCCGACAGCTGCAGCGTGATGTTGATGACCGCCCGCAACTGCGCGTTGGCAATGCGCAAATCGCTCAGGGCGCCGGGCGCCTCGTCACTCGACAGGTGCAATTGATGGCGCCGCGACGGCGGCATGGCGTCGCTCGGCGTGGCCACTTCCTTCGCCAGCACACTCGCCACGATCCGCAGCACGCGCTCCGAGTCCGCCGGTTTCGTCAACACGTGCGCGATGCCGGTCGACAGCGCGCGCGCCCGTGCCTCCCGTTCGCCGTACGGCGCCGTGTAAAACAGCACGGGAATCTGACTGGTCGCCGGATCCAGCTGCAGCCGGCGCATCAGTTCGTACCCATTCATCTCGGGCATGAGGACGTCCGTGATGATGAGATCCGGGCCCACGAGACCGACCGCCTCGAGCGCCTTGCGGCCGTTCGCGGCCTCGATGACACGATGGCCCTGACGACCCAGCAGCACGACCAGCGGCGACCTGTGCGCCGCGACGTCGTCGACGATGAGAATGGTGGCCATACCTGCTAGATGCCGCGGTGGAACATCACGTTGTGGGCGGCGAGATTCGGCGTGGCCGTGCGGCCCGCCTGCGTCCAGGAGCGGGCCTGCGGCGTCGCGGTCGCATCGGTGCCGTCGTTGCCCCACCACGCCGCATCCGTATGCGCTTCGGCGGGCAATCCGGTACCCATCAGGTCCTCAATCTGGCTCAGACCCAGCACGACCGTCTCGGCGTAACGCCCGTCAAGATATTTGTGCAGCGGCAGGTACATCGGAGGCATGGCTGGCGCCGATGTCTTCATGCCCCCAGCGTAGCCCGCACCGGAGATCCTGCCCTGTGCAGAAAAGCACAGACGGCTGGGACCATTGCCGGCCGGAAAAACTCACCCCTGGTGCTCGAGAACGGTAAGAATGGACGGTACATGGCAGACGACGACGCCGAGACTCCCCGGCCGGAGCGGCAGCAGACCGACAAGAGCCTGCGCACGGAGCGCGAGAAGACCGACCGCGCGCTGGCCCAAAAGCAGGCGGCCGTCGAGGAGGATGCCGACACCGTCATCGCCCGCGCCCGCGAGACGGCCGACGCCGTACTCGAGGAGGCGCGTGACAAGGCGGACGACCATCTCGAAGAGACCAGCGCGGTCGCCGAAACCCGTGGGGCGCTCGACGACGAGCGCGCCCGCGAAGACAAGGCCGTCAGCGACGAGCGGGCGGCCGCCGACGCCAGTCTCGCGAAAGAACGCGAGGAGTCCAACCGCGCCCTCGCCAGGCTCCTCCCGCTGGAGCGCGTCAAGACGGACCGCTTCCTGCTGACCGAGCGCGTCCGCTCGGACGATGCCCTTTCTCACCGTGACGACTTCCTCGGCATCGTCAGCCACGACCTCCGCAACCTGCTGGGCGGCATCGTCATGAGTGCCGGGATTCTGGCGCAGACGAAGGTGCAGGGCGTTGACGCCGAACACATCACGGCCGGCACCGACCGGATTCAACGCTACGCGGCGCGCATGAACCGCCTGATCGGCGATCTGCTCGACGTCGCGAGCATCGACGCCGGCCGGCTGGCGACGACGGCGGCGCCCGGCAGTGTCGCCGCGGTCGTCGACGAAGCGGTGGAGATCTTCAGCGCCGACGCGGCCGCGAAGGGCCTGACGCTCGACGCCGGCGTGACGGATCCGGCGCTGACGGCCGCCTTCGATCACGACCGGGTACTGCAGGTGCTGGCCAATTTGCTGTCGAACGCGATCAAATTCACCGGCAAGGGGGGCAGCGTCCACGTCGAGGCCGCCCGGACAGGGGGGGACGTGCGGATTTCAATCACCGACACGGGCGCCGGCATTCCCGAGAGCATGCTCGACGTCGTCTTCCAGCGGTTCTGGCAGGCGGGCACCGACGATCGCCGCGGTCTCGGGCTCGGCCTCTACATCTCCCGCAGCATCGTCGAAGCGCACGGCGGGCGCATCTGGGTGGAAAGCACGCCGGAGGCCGGCAGCACGTTCTTCTTCACGCTGCCGGCGGCGTAGCAGCTAGATCTTCGGCAGCGTGACGCCGGTCTGGCTCTGGTACTTCCCCGCCTTGTCCTTGTAGGACACTTCGCACGGCTCGTCACTCTGGAAGAACAGCACCTGGGCGATGCCCTCGTTCGCGTAGATCTTCGCGGGCAGAGGCGTGGTGTTCGAGATCTCGATCGTCACGTGTCCCTCCCACTCGGGCTCGAACGGCGTGACGTTGACGATGATGCCGCAGCGGGCGTAGGTGGACTTGCCGAGACAGACCGTGAGCACGTCGCGGGGGATGCGGAAGTACTCGATCGTCCGCGCCAGCGCGAAGGAATTGGGCGGGACGATACAGACGTCGGACGTGATGTCGACGAACGACTTCGGGTCGAAGTTCTTCGGGTCGACGACCGTGTTGAAGACGTTGGTGAAGACCTTGAACTCGTCGGCCACGCGCGTGTCGTAGCCGTAGGACGAGAGGCCGTACGACACGACGCCCGTGCGCACCTGCCGGTCCTCGAACGGCTCGATCATGCCGTGCTCGAGGGCCATGCGTCGAATCCAGCGATCAGCCTTGATAGCCATGCAGCGGGCTCCTCGTAGATCGTCGTTGGTTGCTGGTTGCTGGTAGCCGGTTGTCGGTGCGACCCGGCAGGCACAAGGGCCTGCCGGCTATCAAGATTAGCCGCGCGGCCATTGTGTCGCGCGGCTCATACCAGCCACCAGCAACCGGCAACCAGCAACCGGTCAGACCAGCTCCATCCCGCGGAAGAAGTAGCCGACCTCGAAGGCCGCGGTGTCGGGGGCGTCGGAGCCGTGCGTGGCGTTGTTGCCGATCGACGTGCCGAACTCGCGGCGCAGCGTGCCGGCGCCGGCCCTGGACGGGTCGGTCGGGCCCATCAGATCGCGCCACTTCTTGATCGCGTCGGGCGCCTCGAGGGCCATGACGACGGCGGGGCCGGACGACATGAAGGTGGTCAGCTCGCCGAAGAACGGGCGCTCGCGATGCACGGCGTAGAAGCCCTCGGCCTCCTTCTTCGACAGATGCTGCAGACGCATGCCGGCAATGCGGAATCCGGCCTGCTCGATGCGCGCGATGATGGCGCCGGTATGCCCCGCCTTCACGGCATCGGGCTTGATGATGGCAAACGTCTTCTCCATAACCCGCGGATCATAGCAGACCGTTCTGGAACGACGAGAAAACTGCCACAATAGCGCATGGCCGACAAGCACCAGCCTCCCGTGCATCAGGACGACCCGGACGATGGACTTGGAGCCGTGGAGGGCGAAACGCCCACGGATCCGCAGCGCGGCAATCCGCAGGGAACGGGTGTCGACGATCAGGGCCGGCCGAACGCGCCGGTCAGGACCGGACAGGACCGCATCGGCGCGAATCTGGACGAGACGGAAGGCTGAAAACGGTTGTCGGTAACCGGTTGTCGGTTGTCGGTGCGAGCCGGCGGCCACAACGGACCGCCGGCTGATCGAGGGTCGCCGCGCCGGCGGGGTGCGGGCGCGCCAAAGAGCGGTCGGATCGCGAATCTAGCGGCCGGCGTGTCCCAGCGCGCGGCTGTGGCCGTCGACACGGGCGGTCTCCTGCACCGGGAGGATCTGGCGCGCGCCGAGCAGCCGCCCGATCTCGGTGATGGCGGCGAGGCTTTTGAGCCGGGGTGAGCACGAAAAGATGTCGATGTTCACCGTGCCCGTCTCGGGCCAGCTGTGCAGTACGGCATGCGACTCGGCAAGGATCAGCACGCACGTCAGCCCCCCACCGGGAAACGGGTGCATCGCGCGATGGACGATGGTCGCGCCGGCGCCGGTCAGGGCGTCCGCGAACATGCCGGCCAGCGCCGGAGCATCGAAGCTCGACAGTTGGGCACACCCGGCGAAATCGACCGAATACAGCCGCGGCTGATCCTGCATGGTCACATTGCACTCAAGGTTACATTACCCTAGGGTTATCTGAGCGCTTCGTTGACGGCGTCGATCGCCTCGCGTCCCGGACGCAGGCGGTCGAGCGGCAGCGACGACAGCGGCTCGTCGACGAGGTTCAGCGACGTCAGGAAGTCGTCGCGATCGGGCTCGATATAGAGGACACCGGTCGCATACTCGCCGCGGGCGGCCGTCTCGTGCAGCGTGCGAAGCGCCGTCATCTTGTCGCTCGGGTCGTAGTGTTCCGGCAGCTTCGACAGATACAGGTGCGACCCGTCGTGCATCGTCACGGCCTTGGTCGTGCCCGGGTCGTACTCGACGGTGATGTCGTCGAAGTACGGCACGAACTGGACCTCGCCCATTACCTCGTCATGCTCCTTCACATACGCATAGCTCTTGGTCGAGCCTTCATGGTCGTTGAAGGTCACGCAGGGCGACAGCACGTCGATCATCGCCGTGCCGCGATGCGACATCGACGCCTTGAGGATGGCCAGCAGCTGCTTCTTGTCGCCCGAGAACGACCGCGCCACGAACGTCGCGCCCAGCTCGATGGCCAGCGCGCACGTGTCGATCGGCGGCAGGTCGTTGACGACGCCGTTCTTGGCCTTCGAGCCGACGTCGGCGGTCGGCGAGAACTGGCCCTTGGTGAGGCCGTAACAGCCGTTGTCCTCGATGATGTAGACCAGCGGCAGGTTGCGGCGCATCAGGTGCACGAACTGGCCGATGCCGATCGCGCCCGTGTCGCCGTCGCCGCTGACGCCGACGGCCAGCAGTTTGTGATTCGCCAGCAGCGCGCCGGTCGCCACTGACGGCATGCGCCCGTGCACCGAGTTGAAGCCGTGCGCCGGGCTCAGGAAATACGCCGGCGTCTTGCTCGAGCACCCGATGCCCGACAGCTTCAGCACCTGCTTCGGGTCGACGCCCAGCTCGTAGAACGCGTCGATCAACCGCTCCGAAATCGCATTGTGCCCGCACCCCGCGCACAGGGTCGTCTTGCCGCCCCGGTAGCTCGACACATCGAGCCCGATGCGGTTCGTCTTCTTCGGCGCCGGCGGTGTCGGGGTCGGGGTCGCTGTTTCGCTCATAGTCGTTGCCTCATCGCTGCTGCCCTGCTCGCGTGCCGGCCGCTATTCGGAGCTCGGGTAGATCCTCGCTCAGGCGCGGCCTCGGGCGCGATCATGCTCGGATGTACAAGCACGCCTTCGCTCCGGATCTACCGCTCGCTCCCCGCGGCCAGATACGAGCGAGCGCGTCCGAGCCAGCGAGCATCACGCCGTCACCGCCGCGGGCTTCTCCAGCGCGACGATCTCGTCGGTAATCGATCTTGCGTCGATCGGCAGGCCGTTGTAATGCAGCACGCTGCGGTACTTCGCGGCGAGCTCGGCGGGCAGATCGATCTTCAGCAGCGACTGCATCTGCGAGTCGCGGTTCTGCTCGACGACGTAGATGCGGTCGTAGCGGCGGATGAACGCTTCGACGTCGGCGCCGAACGGATACGCACGCAGCCGCATGTAGGCGGTCCTGAGGCCGGTTTCGCGCTCGAGCTGGTCGCGCGACTCCTCCACCGCGTGATGCGACGTGCCATAGGCGATGATGCCGATCTCGGCGCCCGGCGCGTCCTGCACGACCGGCCCGGGCACGAGCGTCTTCGCGGTCTCGAACTTCCGGTTGAGCCGATCGAGGTTCGTCACGTAGTCGTCGGGACGCTCGCTGTACTGGCCGCGCGCGTTGTGGCCCGACCCGCGCGTGAAGTACGACGGCATGCCCGAGGCCGGCAGCGTCCGCCAGGGAATGCCGTCGCCGTCGACGTCCTCGTACCGGCCCCACTCGCCCATGCGCGTGAGCGCCGCCTGATCGAGCACCTTGCCGCGGTCGATCGCCGCGTCGGGATAGTCGAACGGCTTCGCCATCCACGTGTTCATGCCGAGATCGAGATCGCTCATCACAAAGACGAGCGTTTGCAGCCGCTCCGACAGATCGAACGCCTCCATCGACATCGTGTAGCACTCTTCGATGGACGCGGGCAGCAGCAGTGGATGGCGCGTGTCGCCGTGCGAGTTGACGGCCGCGAACAGGATGTCGCCCTGCGCCGTGCGCGTGGGCAGGCCCGTTGAGGGACCGACGCGCTGGATGTCGAACACCACACCGGGAATCTCGGCGTAGTACGCCAGGCCGGCGAACTCCGACATCAGCGAGATGCCCGGGCCCGACGTCGACGTCATCGCGCGGGCGCCCGCCCACGTGGCGCCGAGCACCATGCCGAGCGCGGCGATCTCGTCCTCGGCCTGCACGATGGCGAACGTCGCCTTGCCCGTGGCCTTGTCCATGCGGTACTGGCGCATGTAACCGATGAGCGACTCGGGCAGCGATGACGACGGGGTGATCGGATACCAGGCGACGACGGTGACGCCGGCCATCATGCAGCCGAGCGCGGCGGCCTGATTGCCTTCGACAAGGATCACATCTTCCGTCCGCTCCATCCGCTCGATCTTGTACGGATCGCGTTTCTGCAGGTGCTCGGCGGCGTAGTCGCGCCCGCCCTTCAGCGCGTTGACGTTCAGCTCGACAGCTCTAGGTTTCCTTCCCATCTGCTTGCCGAGCGCCTTCTCCATCTCGCCCAGATCGATGTCGAGCAGGTGCGAGAGCACGCCGTCGTAGATCATGTTCTTGACGAGGCGGCGCAGCTTCGCTTCCGGACACACGGCCGCCACGATCTTGTCGAACGGCACCGGATAGAACGTCACATCGTCGCGCAGCGTGTCGAGGCCGAGCGGGGCGTCGTAGAGCACGGCCGTGCCGGGCGACAGCGACAGGACGTCTTCCTTCGCCGTCTCGGCGTTCATCGCGACGAGGAAGTCGATTTCCTTCTTGCGCGCGATGTAGCCGCGGTGGTTCGCGCGGATGGTGAACCAGGTCGGCAGGCCGGCGATGTTCGACGGGAAGAGGTTCTTGCCCGACACGGGCACGCCCATCTGGAACAGCGCGCGCAGCAGGACGAGGTTGGCGGTCTGGCTGCCCGATCCGTTGACCGTGGCGACCTGGATGGTGAAGTCGTTGACGACCACGTCTTTATTCTAACGTGTGCCGCCGAGCGCGGCGGTCACGGCCGAGCCGATGTCGGCCGGACTCTTCACGACGGACACGCCGGCCGCCGTCAGCGCCTTCATCTTCTCGTCGGCCGTGCCCTTCCCGCCCGAGATGATCGCGCCCGCATGGCCCATGCGCCGCCCGGGCGGGGCCGTCTGGCCGGCAATGAAGCCGACGACAGGCTTGGTGAAGCCGGCCTTGATCCAGTCGGCCGCTTCTTCCTCGGCGCTGCCGCCGATCTCGCCAATCATCACGACGGCTTCCGTGTCGCCGTCCTTGCCGAACAGGTCGAGCGCGTCGATGAACGACGTGCCGATGAGCGGGTCGCCGCCGATGCCGATGCAGGTGGTCTGGCCAAGCCCGAGCAGCGTCAGCTGATGGATCGCCTCGTAGGTCAGCGTGCCGCTCTTGGACACAATGCCGACGCGGCCTTCCTTGCAGATGTGCCCGGGGATGATGCCGGCCTTGCCCTTGCCCGCCGAGATGATGCCGGGACAGTTCGGGCCGATCAGCCGCGTGCCGGGATGCGACTCGAGGAAGGCCATCGCCTTCAGCATGTCGACGACCGGAATGCCTTCGGTGATGGCGACGACGAGCGCGAGACCGCTGTCGGCCGCCTCCATGATCGCGTCGGCCGCGCCGGGCGGAGGGACGAAGATGACCGACGCGTTCGCGCCCGTCTCGCGCACGGCGTCGGCCACGGTGTCGAACACCGGCCAGCCCTCATGCGTGGTGCCGCCCTTGCCGGGCGTGACGCCGCCGACGACGTTGGTGTGGTAGGCGGCGGCCTGCTTCGCGTGGAACGTGCCCTCGCGGCCGGTCAGGCCCTGGACGAGCAGTCGTGTGTTGTTATCTAAGAGTACGGCCATGGAAAAGATTTACTGCCGCGCGGCGGCGACGACCATAGCAGCGCCCTCGCCCATCGAATCGGCCGTCTGGAAATTGAGGCCGCTCTCCTTGAGCAGCGCCTTGCCCTGCTCGACGTTGGTGCCTTCCATGCGGATGACCACCGGCACGCGCACGCCGAGGTCCTTGACCGCGGCAATCACGCCCTCGGCCAGCACGTCGCAGCGCAGGATGCCGCCGAAGATGTTGATGAAGACCGCCTGCACGGCCGTGTCGGACATCAGGATCTTGAACGCGTTCTTGATCTGCTCGGCGTTCGCGCCGCCGCCCACGTCGAGGAAATTCGCCGGCTCCCCGCCCGCCAGCTTGATGATGTCCATCGTCGCCATCGCGAGACCGGCGCCGTTGACCATGCAGCCGATGTTGCCGTCGAGCTTGATGTAGTTGAGGCCGTACTTCGACGCCTCGATCTCGAGCGGGTCTTCTTCGTTGAGGTCGCGGAACGCCTTGATGTCGGGATGGCGGTACAGCGCGTTGTCGTCGAAGTTCATCTTCGCGTCGAGCGCCAGCAGGCTGCCGTCCTTCAGCACGACCAGCGGGTTGATCTCGAGCAGCGACGCGTCGGTGTCGATGAAGGCGCGGTACAGCGCGCTCATCATCTTCACGGCGTGCTTGATTTGATCGCCCTTCAGACCAAGGGCAAACGCCAGCTGCCGCGCCTGGAATCCCTGCAGGCCGACTGCCGAGTCGATGAAGGCCTTGTGGATCTTCTCGGGCGTCTCGTCGGCCACCTTCTCGATTTCGACGCCGCCCTCCTGGCTGACCATCATGACCGGGCGCTGCGTCGAGCGATCGATGACCATGCCCAGATAGAGCTCGCGGTCCATCTGCTGCCCCTGCTCGACGAGCACGGTCTGCACGAGGCGGCCCTCGGGGCCGGTCTGGTGCGTCACGAGGGTCATGCCGAGGATCTCGCCGGCCAGCTTCACGGCCTCGTCACGGGTCTTCGCCAGCTTGACGCCGCCGCCTTTGCCTCGCCCGCCCGCGTGAATCTGCGCCTTGACGACGACGGTGCCGCCGCCCAACCGCATCGCGATGTCTCCGGCCTCGGCCGCGACGGTGGCGACCTCGCCCTGCGGCACCGGGACGCCGAACTTCGAGAGCAGCTGCTTGGCCTGATATTCGTGAATCTTCATAAAGCGCTGAGTCTACAGTACAATTAATCGTTTGTCGGAGCACCCGATGTCCTCATCTTCGGTTGGCACGAAGGTCCTGATCGCCTTTACCGGCCTTGCGCTCTTTGGTTTCCTCATCGTCCACCTGGCGGGCAACCTGCTGCTGCTGTCGGGGCCCGAGGCGTTCAACGCCTATTCGCACAAGCTGCTCTCGAATCCGCTGATCTATCTCGCCGAGGCCGGGCTGGCGGCGATCTTCCTCGTGCACGTCTGGAAGACGGGGCGCAACTTCGGCCGGAACCGCGCGGCCCGTCCTTCGCGCTACGACGTGAAGCGGCCGGCCGGGCACACGAGCCGGAAGACGATGTCGTCGACGACGATGATCCTGAGCGGCACGACGATTCTGGTGTTCCTGATCCTGCACCTCAAGACGTTCAAGTTCGGCACGTGGTACGACTCGGCCGAGCCGGGCGTGCGCGACCTCTATCGCCTGACGATCGAGGTGTTTCACCAGCCCGGCTACGTGATCTGGTACGTCATTGCCATGGTGCTGGTCGGCATGCACCTGCGCCATGGCATCACGAGCGCGCTGCAGTCGCTCGGCGCCATCCCGGCCGGCATGACGCGCACGGTGCTCGCCGCCGGCGCCATCGTCGCCGCGCTCATCGCCGGCGGCTTCGCCATGATTCCGATATGGGTGTATCTCTTTACGCAGTAGGTAACCGGTTGTCGGGGATCGGTTGTCGGTTACCGGTAACCGGTTGTCGGTGCGAGCCGGACGGGACAACGCCCGTCCGGCTGGAGTATTCAGGCGCGCGAGCGTTGTCTCGCGCGCCTCACACCGACAACCGACAACCGGCTACCGGCAACCGATCAGAGTCATGATCCTAGATCCCAGAATCCCCTCAGGCCCCCTGGCCGAGAAGTGGGACCGGCACCGTTTCGACTCGAAGCTGGTGAACCCGGCCAACCGGCGCAAGCACGCCGTCATCGTCGTGGGCACCGGGCTGGCGGGCGCGTCGGCGGCGGCGGCGCTCGGCGAGCTCGGCTATCAGGTGCTGAGCTTCTGCATCCACGACAGCCCGCGGCGCGCGCACAGCATCGCGGCGCAGGGCGGCATCAACGCCGCCAAGAACTACCAGAACGACGGCGACAGCATCTACCGGCTGTTCTACGACACGATCAAAGGGGGCGACTACCGCGCGCGCGAGGCGAACGTCTACCGGCTGGCGCAGCTGAGCGTGAACATCATCGACCAGTGCGTGGCGCAGGGCGTGCCGTTCGCGCGCGAGTACGGCGGCCTGCTCGACAACCGGTCGTTCGGCGGCGCGCAGGTGTCACGGACGTTTTACGCGCGCGGGCAGACGGGCCAGCAGCTGCTGCTCGGCGCCTACCAGTCGATGATGCGGCAGGTCGAGCGCGGCACCGTCAAGATGTTCGCCAACCGCGAGATGCTCGACGTGGTGGTCATCGACGGGAAGGCGCGCGGCATCGTGTGCCGCAACCTGATCACGGGCGACATCGAACGCTACGCGGCCGACGCCGTGTGCCTCGCGACCGGCGGCTACGGCACGGCCTACTACCTGTCGACCAACGCCGTGAACTCCAACGTCACGGCGGCCTGGCGCGCGCACAAGCGCGGCGCGTTCTTCGCCAACCCGTGCTTCACGCAGATCCATCCGACCTGCATTCCCGTGTCGGGCGGCGATCAGTCGAAGCTCACGCTGATGTCCGAATCGCTGCGCAACGACGGCCGCGTGTGGGTGCCGAAGAACCCGGGCGACACGCGGCATCCGAAAGACATCCCCGAGGCCGACCGCGACTACTACCTCGAGCGGCGGTATCCGAGCTTCGGCAACCTCGTGCCGCGCGACGTCGCGTCGCGCAACGCCAAGATGGTCTGCGACGAGGGGCGCGGGGTCGGCGAGAGTGGCCTGGCCGTCTACCTCGACTTTCGCGACTCCATCAACCGCCTCGGTGAACAGGCCATCCGGTCGAAGTACGGAAATCTCTTCGACATGTACCAGAAGATCACCGACGAGAATCCGTATCAGGAGCCGATGCGCATCTACCCGGCCATCCACTACACGATGGGCGGGCTCTGGGTGGACTACAACCTGATGAGCACGATCCCCGGCCTGCACGTGCTCGGCGAAGCGAACTTCTCGGACCACGGCGCCAACCGCCTCGGCGCCAGCGCGCTGATGCAGGGGCTGGCCGACGGCTACTTCGTCATCCCGTACACCCTCGCCCACTACATCGCCGGCACGCCGCTCGAGACGGTCACCACGGAGCACGACGCCTTCGGCGAGGCTGAAGCCGCCGTGCGCGGCCGCATCGATCGCATGCTCGCGATCCGCGGCGGCAAGACACCGCGCCAGCTGCACCGCGAGCTCGGTCACGTGATGTGGGACTACGTCGGCATGTCGCGCAACGACGCGGGGCTGAAGACCGCGCTCGATCGCATCCCGACGCTGCGCGAGGAGTTCTGGCAGAACGTGTCGGTGCCGGGCGAGGCGTCGTACCTCAACAAGAACCTCGAATACGCCGGCCGTGTGGCCGACTATCTCGAGTTTGCCGAGCTGCTCGCGCTCGACGCGCGCCATCGCACCGAATCGTGCGGCGGCCACTTCCGCGAGGAAAGCCAGACGCCGGAGGGCGAAGCGCTGCGCGACGACGCGAACTTCACGTACGCGGCGGCCTGGGAATACGCGGGCGAGGGCAGGCCCGCGACCCTGCACAAGGAACCCCTCACGTTCGAATACGTGAAGCCGACGCAGAGGAGCTACAAGTGAGCGCGGCGGGCAGGACCATCACCGTCCATCTGAAGGTGTGGCGCCAGCCGGGCCCGCAGGCAGCCGGGCGTTTCGAGCAGTACACCGCGGACGGCATCTCCACCGACATGTCGTTCCTCGACATGCTCGACGTCGTCAACGAGCGGCTGATTGCGAAAGGCGAAGAGCCGATCGCGTTCGACTCGGACTGCCGCGAGGGCATCTGCGGCACGTGCGGCTTCATGATCAACGGCCTCGCGCACGGGCCGGTGCGCGCGACGACGGTGTGCCAGCTGCACATGCGGAGTTTCGCGGACGGCGAGACGCTGGTGCTCGAGCCGTGGCGCGCGAAGGGCTTCCCGCTCGTCCGCGACCTCGTGGTCGACCGCGGCGCGTTCGACCGGATCATCCAGGCGGGCGGGTACGTATCGATGAATGTCGGCGGCGCGCCCGACGGCAACGCGATTCCGATTCCGAGGCCGGTGGCCGAAGCCGCGTTCGAGTCGGCGCAGTGCATCGGGTGCGGCGCCTGCGTGGCGGCGTGCAAGAACGCGTCGGCCGCGCTCTTCACGTCGGCCAAGATCACGCAGCTCGCGATTCTGCCCCAGGGCGACGTCGAGCGCCTGGCGCGCGTCCTCGGCATGGTGGCGCGCCACGACGCCGAAGGCTTCGGCAGCTGCTCGAACGAAGGCGAGTGCGAAGCGGTGTGCCCGAAGGAGATCTCGCTGCAGAACATCGCGAAGATGAACCGCGAGTACATGCGTGCGTCGCTGAAGCGTTAGCCGGCCTTCATGCGTCGCCGCGGCAGGAAACGCCCGGTCCGCTGCGTGTACACGAGGTAACTGTCGCCGAAGCGGGCGACGAGATGCTCTTCCTCGACGCGCGTGCGGATAATCAGCAGCCCGAAGACCACCGCGCCGGCTGCCAGCAGGAACCAGTTCGCGGCCATGAGCGACACGCCGAGCGTGAGCAGCGCCGCCGAGTCATACAGCGGATGCCGGACCCGGCGATAAGGGCCGCGCAGCACCAGCGTGTGTTCGCGGCGGGTCACGACCGTGTCCGTGAGGTTCGGCCCAAGAGAACGGAAGGTCCACACCAGGAGCGCGGCGCCTGCCGCGGCAAGGACCGCGCCCGTCCAGCGCGTCCAGCCTGGCAGCGGCATTGCCGACCATGCCATCCATGCCGGGTTCAGCATCCAGGCGATCAACCCGAACCAGAAGAGCGCGCCAGCCGGACGCAGCGTC
>DATKDT010000154.1:0-7209 GCA_035512575.1 Vicinamibacterales bacterium
CGCGCGGCGCGCGCTGATGCTGGCGACGGGCCGCGACAAGGCGCCGGCGGTGGCGGCGATGGTCAACGGGCAGCTGACGACGCATCTGCCCGCGTCGTTCCTGCAGCTGCACCGCGACGCGGCGGCGCTGGTCGATCGCGCGGCGGCGGCCGGTCTCTAGCTGTGGTTTTCGAGTCTGCATCGCGGGCGCCCCGGTCGCCGATGGTCGCGGGCGGTGTGCCGTATTCCAGCGCGCCGTCGGGGCGAGTCGCGCCAAAGACTCGTGAAAACCGCTCTGATTACTGGACTCCCAGAAGCTCGCGGAGTCTGGGCTCGATGTCTTCGCCGCCGATGGCCTCGCGCACGGAGTCGTCGGCAAGGCGCAGCTTCTTGAGCGCGCCTGTGTACGTGCCGCCCGTTTTCTGCATGACGATCGCGGCCTTGACGTCCCACCTGGATTTCTTCAGCAGCGCGTCGGCCTTGTCGTAGTCGAGGCCGGTGACGATCATCACGATGCGGCGCGCGCGGTCCTTCAGCTTCTCGGATCCGGTCTTCACGTCCACCATCAGGTTGCCGTAGGTCTTGCCGACCTTGATCATCGCGATCGTCGTCAGCATGTTGAGCACCATCTTGGTGGCGGTGCCCGCCTTGAGGCGCGTCGACCCGGCGATGACTTCGGGGCCGACCGCCGGCGCGATGATCAGATCGACGAACGTCTGCAGCTCGGAGCCCGGCCAGCAGGTGACGAAGATGATGCGGGCGCCGGTCTTGCGCGCGCGTGTCAGCGCGCCGCGGACGAAGGGCGTGATGCCGCTGGCCGAGACGCCGATGATGACGTCCTTCCTGGTGACGCGAAGCCGCGCGATCGCGCGCGAGCCTTCCTCGTAGTTGTCTTCGACCCCTTCGCGCGCGTTGAACACGGCCGCCTGGCCGCCGGCCATGATGGCCTGCACCATCCTGGGGGAGGTGCCGAAGGTCGGCGGCATCTCGGCGGCTTCGACGACGCCGAGGCGGCCGCTGGTGCCGGCGCCGACCAGCACGATGCGCCCGCCTTTCTTCACCGACGAGGCGACGATCTCCACGCCGTGCGCGATGCGCTCGCGTTCCTTCTGCACGGCCACGACGACCTTCCGGTCTTCCGAGACCATGAGGTCGACGATTTCAGCGGTCGGGGTCTTGTCGATCCCCAGGCTCAGGGGGTTGATGGCTTCGGTGGGCAGCGACTGCCACTTTGATCTCTGAGGCATGACGAGGACTCGACCAGCCGCTAAAGCTATCATGAACCGGTGCATGCGCACACCAGGCCGGTCTGTACCCAGCCGTGACCGACGACATCGACCTTTACCTCCGCCACCTGCAGGCCGTGCGGCGGCTGTCGGCGAACACGCTCGAGAGCTACGCGCGCGATCTGCGATCGATCGACGACTACGCGCGGGCGCGCGGCCGCGCGCCGCGCGATCTCGATCGGCCGGCGCTCGAGGCGTGGGTGCGCGGCCTGATGCGGGAAGGACGGGCGCCCTCATCGGTGGCACGCGCGATTGCGGGCGTCCGCGGCTTCTACCGGTTTCTCGTGATGGACGGCCGCGCCTCCGCCAATCCGGCGTCCGATCTGCGCGCGCCGCGCGCGTTCAAGGCGCTGCCGAAGTACCTGTCGCTCGAGGAGGTCGATCGCCTGATCGCCGCGCCGGATACCGGCACGCCGGCGGGTCTGCGCGATCGCGCGATGATCGAAGTGCTCTATGCGACGGGCCTGCGCGTTTCGGAGCTGATGGCGCTGCGGCCGCCCGACCTGCGGCTCGACGCCGGCTATCTGACGTGCACGGGCAAGGGCGACAAGCAGCGGCTGGTGCCGGTGGGGGAGGCCGCGCGCGAATGGCTGACGCGCTATCTCCAGGAGGGAAGGCCTGCGCTCGCCGGCGGATCAGGCCAGAAAGCGCGCGACCGCATGGCGGCTACGGTGTTCCTCAACGCGCGCGGCGGCCGCATGTCGCGCTCCGGCTTCTGGCGTCTGCTCTCGGCGTACGGCCGCCAAGCCGGCGTCCGCGGCGCGCTGAGCCCGCACGTCGTCCGCCACTCGTTCGCCACGCACCTGCTCGAGCGCGGCGCCGACCTGCGCGCCATCCAGATGATGCTCGGCCACGCCGATCTGTCGACGACGCAGATCTATACGCATGTGCTGGAAGCCCGGCTGCGCACGGTTTACGACCGGTTTCATCCGCGGGAGTGAGGCGGCTTCGCCCGTGCCGCGCGAATCGGAGCTCGGGTAGGTCCGTCGCTGCGTCGGCGCTGATCGGCTGCGGCAGCAACTGCGTCGCCCTCCACTCGGCAGGCCGGAAAACGCGCGTATCCGCGCCGCAGCATGCGCACGCCAGGGGGCCCCGAGACCCTGGCGTGTCCCGAGCGCTCCACGCGGTTTTCCTGAGTCTTGACGGCCTGCCTCAAGTCGGGCGCCGCAGTTGCCGCCGCAGCCGCGCGCGCGCCGTCAGCGGCCGCGCTGAAGCGCGAGCGGTAGGTCTGACGCGGCGCCGTGCTTGTACACGCGAGCAGAGATCGTCGAGCTACGCGGCGCGGCGGCAGACCTACCCGAGCGCGCTATCGCGCGGCCGGGCTGCGGCGTCAAGAGCGCCATGGCCGCGCTCTGTGCTACATTAAATCGCTTCAACCGATTTAGATTCACCAGACAGGGTTTCGAAGGAGTTTTCATGGGCCGCATCGGGCGCCATCTTTTTACGTCTGAGTCCGTCACCGAGGGACACCCCGACAAGATTTCCGACCAGGTTTCCGACGCCGTGCTCGACGCGGTCCTCACGCAGGATCCGATGAGCCGCGTGGCGTGCGAGACGCTGGTCACCACCGGCCTCGCGATTATCGCCGGCGAGATCACCACCAAGGCCATCGTCGACTACCAGGCCGTCGTGCGTCAGGCCATCACCGACATCGGCTACACGCGCGGCAAGTACGGCTTCGACGCGGAAACGTGCTCGGTCCTGTCGGCCATCCACAGCCAGTCGCCCGACATCTCGCAGGGCGTCGACACCGGCGGCGCCGGCGACCAGGGCCTGATGTTCGGCTATGCGTGCACCGAGACGCCCGAGCTGATGCCGCTGCCGATCATGCTCGCACACAAGCTGGTGCGCGGCCTGTCGGAGCAGCGCCGGTCGGGCGCGATGACGTATCTGCGCCCCGACGGCAAGTCGCAGGTGACGGTCGAGTACGACGGCGCGAAGCCCGTGCGCGTCGACGCCGTGGTCATCTCGTCGCAGCACAGCGCCGACGTCACGAATGACACGCTGCACGCCGACGTGCGCGCGAACATCATCGACAGGATCATTCCAGCCGCGATGATGGACAAGAAGACGAAGGTCTACATCAACCCGACCGGCCGCTTCGTGGTCGGCGGCCCGCACGGCGACGCCGGCGTCACCGGCCGCAAGATCATCGTCGACACCTACGGCGGCGCCGCGCCCCACGGCGGCGGCGCGTTCTCGGGCAAGGACGCCACGAAGGTCGACCGCTCGGCCACCTACATGGCGCGCTACGTCGCGAAGAACATCGTCGCGGCGGGGCTGGCCGATCGCTGCATCGTGCAGCTCGCGTACGCCATCGGCGTCGCCGAGCCGGTGTCGGTTCTGGTCGATACGGACGGCACCGGCACGATCGACGACATAAAGCTCGCCGAGCTCGTCCGGGCGAACTTCAACCTCACACCGAAAGGCATCATCGAGGGGCTCGACCTGCGCCGCCCGATCTTCCGCAAGACGGCGGCGTTCGGGCACTTCGGCCGCACCGAGCCGGAGTTCACCTGGGAGCGCACCGACAAGACCGACGCCCTGCGCGCCGATGCCGGCGTGAAGGAAACCGCCCGCGTCTGACGCAGGTGCGCGTTCCGATCTGGTTGAGAATCACGGCGGCCCTCTGGGCCGCCGTTTTTCTTTTCATCGCGCTCACGCTGCCGCCGTCCGCGCGCGAGGCGCAGGGCTTCAGCGGCGGACACGTGAGGCGGGGCGCGTTCCACGTGCACAGCGTCGCCAGCGACGGCGGCGGCACGCGCGAGGAGATCGCGCGGGCGGCGTCGCGCGCCGGGCTCGACTTCGTCATCCTCACCGATCACGGCGACGGCACCAGGCCGCCCGCCGCGCCCGAGTACCTCCGTCGCGTGCTCGTCATCGACGGCGTCGAAGTGACGACCAGCGGCGGACATTACGCCGCCTTCGGCGCGGCGCGCGCGCCCTATCCGCTGGGCGGACCGCCGTACGCGGTCATCGAGGACGTCGCGCGCCTCGGCGGCTTCGGCGCCGCCGCGCATCCCGACTCGGCGAAAGCCGAACTGCGCTGGCGCGACTGGACCGCGCGCGTCGACGGCGTCGAATGGATCAACGGCGACAGCGCGTGGCGCGACGAAGGCGCGCTGACACTCGCGCGCGGCCTCATCGACTATCTGTTCAGGCCCGCCCCCGTGCTGGCCGGACTCGTGGAGCGCCCCGGCCGGCTGCTGCAGCGGATCGACGACATGTCGCGCGCCCGCCGCGTGGTTGCGCTCGCCGGCGCCGACGCGCACGCGCGGCTGCCGCTGACGACCGACGATGAGCCATATGAGGCGTCATGGACGGTGCCCGCGCCGTCCTACGTGCAGAGCTTCCGGGCCTTCGCCAACCTCGTCGAGACGGGTGAACCGATGACGGGGAACGCGGAGCAGGACGCCGCGGCCCTCATGCGGGCCATCCGCGACGGCCGCGTCGCGTTCGCGATGACGTCGCTGGCACAGCCCGCGCAGCTGTCGTTCCTCGCGACGGCATGGTCGGGCGACGTGGGGCTCGCGCATGCGATGGGCGCGCGCATTCCCCCGGGGCAGCCCGTCACGTTCAGCGTGCGCACCAGCGACGTCCTGAAATCCGGGATGAGCCTCGTACGTCTCGCGCTCCTGCGCGACGGGCGCATCGTGAAGGCAGCCGAAGGCCCGCAGCTGTCGCATCACGTCGAAGACGCGCGCGGCGTCTGGCGCGTCGAAGCTACCCTGGCGCACCGTCCGGATGTGCCGTGGCTGCTGGGCAACCCGATTGTGGTCGGGGATGACGAGACGGCGGCGCCGGAGCCCGACCCGGCGCCGGCGGCCTCGCTCGACATCGCCGGCGGGGCCTGGGCGGTGGAGAAGCAGGAACACTCCGATGGCACGGTCGAAGCCGCCGGCGGGGGCCAGCGCTTCTCATACCAGCTCGCCGGCGGGGCCCTCGCCAGTCAGTTCGCCGCCGCCGTCCGGCCGACCGGCAGCACCGACGCCTGGGATACCGTCGTCCTCACCGCTCGCGCCGACACGCCCACGCGGCTGTGGGTGCAGCTGCGGCTCAGCGACAGCCGGACGGGGCAGCGGTGGGGCCGGTCGATTTACGTCGACGAGACCTCCCGTACCTATCGCCTCCCGCTTCGCGACTTCGGGCCGCTGGAACCCCGCGCCTCGGCCAGCCGCCCAAACGTCGTCCAGGTCCACGCGGTCCTCATCGTCGTCGACACCGTCAACACTGCCCCCGGTGCGGCGGGGCAGATCGCGGTCGACAGCCTCCAACTGCAGCGACAGCCATAATTCGGGGCTCCGGGCTCCCATTCTGCGTTCTACGTTCTGTGTCCTTGTCTTCTAGTGCACTGGTCTGCTAGTGTGCTAGCATCCTGTGCATGCGATTCCTGCTGGACGATGCAGAGGGGAAGCCGGTGTATCGGCAGGTGGCGGACGAGATCGAGCGGGAGATTGCGACCGGCATTCTCCGGCCGGGGGAGCCGCTGCCGGCGTTGAGGGCGCTGGCTGCCGAGCTGCGGATCAATCCGAACACCGTGCAGCAGGCCTACAAGCTGCTCTCCCTGCGGGGCCTGGTCGAAGTGCGCCGCGGCCAGGGCACGTTCGTGCGGGCGCTGCGCGAGCCGAAGGCGCCCGGCCGTCACGCGCGCGAAATCGCCAACCGCGCGCTGCGCGACGCCTATCGCCACGGCCTGCTGGCCAGCGATCTGGTGCGGGCGATTCAGGAGCTCGCACCAGAAACTAAGAACTGAGAACTTCGAACTCTGCTATGTCCGGACGGTCAGCAGCAGATAGGTGGCGCCGGCGGCGAAGAAGACGTTCGGCGCCCAGGCGGCCATCGCGGGGGGCAGGACGCCGGTCGTGCCGAGCGCGCCGAAGATGGTGAGGATGAACCAGTAGGCGATCGACAGGGCGATCCCCAGTCCAATCCCGTACAGCGCGCCCCTCCGTCCCGTCGTCACCGCGAAGGGGATGGCAATCAGCGTCATGACGATGGTCACCAGGGGGAAAGCGATCTTCCGGTGATACTCGACCTTCGCGCCGCCGGCGTCGGCGCCGCTCGACTCGAGGTCGGCGACGTACTGTTTCAGCTCCTGGAGGTTCATCGTGTCGGCATCGGTGACCTCGGTGCCGAAATAGTCGGGATGCTCGACGCCCGCGAGCGGGCCGGCGGGAAGCGGCGCGCGCACCGGCAGGCCGGATTCCGGGAAGGTCTGGATCCAGCCCGCGTCGGCGATCCACGCGCCCTGGCGGAACCGCAGCCTGGGCGTGTACGTCTGGCTCGTGAGACGCCATGACGCCGTGTCGAGCGTGAAGATCGAGAGGGCCTGGAGCTCGCCGGCGCGCGGGTTGAAGCCGGCGTAGTGATAGATCTGCCCGCCGCGCCCGGCCATCCACCGCCGTGTCAGCACGGTCAGGCCCCGCGGCTGCCGGCCCGTCATCTGATCCTTGAGCGTCTCCGCCTGCTTCTTGCCGCGCGCCAGCGCTTTCTCCTGCACGACGAACAGAAAACCGCTGGCGAGCATGCCGAGCAGCAGCAGCGGCGCGGCCGCGCGATACAGGCTGATGCCGCACGCGCGCATGATCGTCAGCTCGCTGGTCTTCGTGAGGATGCCGAAGGTCACCAGCACGGCCAGCAGCACCGCCATGGGGACGACGTAATAGATGTATTCGGGCGTGCTGAATGCCAGGTACGCGAACAGTCGGCCGGTGGTCGTCTGGCCCTTGAGCAGCCGCTCCGAGAGCTCGATGAACGTCGAGATGTAGAAGAGCCCCATCAGCCCGAAGAACGTCAGCGCGAGCACGCGCAGATAGCGGCTGCCGACGTACAGGTCGAGCAGCGTCGGCCGCGGCAGCGACAGCTCCGGCACCTTCACGACCAGGACGACGCGGCGGCGCGGCGGGCCGCCGGCGGGCGAGCCCGGCGCGGCGGCGGGCCGCAC
>DATKDT010000155.1:0-16008 GCA_035512575.1 Vicinamibacterales bacterium
ACGGCCATGCTGACCATCAACGAGATCTTCCACTCCATCCAGGGAGAGTCGACGCACGCGGGGCGCCCGTGCGTGTTCGTGCGCCTGACGGCGTGCGATCTGCGCTGCTCGTGGTGCGACACGGCCTACGCCTTTACCGAGGGCCGGAAGATGCCGCTCGAGGACGTGCTCGCCGACGTCGAGTCGCGCGGCGAGAAGCTCGTCGAGATCACCGGCGGCGAGCCGCTGCTGCAGAAAGAGGTCTATCCGCTGATGGAGGCGCTGCTGGCCAGCGGCCACGAAGTGCTGCTCGAGACAGGCGGCCACGTGCCGCTGACCGCCGTGCCGGCCGGCGTGAAGAAGATCGTCGACGTGAAATGTCCCGGCAGCGGGGAAGCGGACCGCAATCACTGGGACAATCTCGCCGCCCTGGGCCCGGATGACGAGGTGAAGTTCGTCATCAAGGATCGCGAGGACTACGACTACGCGCGCCGCGTCTTGGCCGAACACAACCTCGCCGGCCGCGTGGGCGCCGTGCATGTGTCACCCGTCCACGGCGTGCTCGAGCCGCGCGCCCTGGCTGAATGGGTGCTCGCCGATAGGCTGCCCGTTCGCGTGCAGCTGCAGCTGCACAAATACATCTGGTCGCCGGCCGCCAGAGGCGTATGAGGGCGATCGTCTTGTTGTCCGGCGGACTCGATTCCGCAACGGCCGCGGCCATGGCGAAGGCCGAGGGCTGGGCGATCGACGCGCTGACGGTGCGCTACGGCCAAGTCCACGCGATCGAAATCGACGCCGCCCGCCGTGTCGCGAAGGCACTCGGCGTCGAGCGGCATGTCGAGCTCGATATCGATCTCATGGCGTTCGGAGGCTCCGCGCTCGTGGGCGTGGGCGCCATCCCGAAAGGACGCGATCTCGACACCCCCGGCGTGCCGTCCACCTACGTGCCCGCGCGCAACACCGTCTTTCTTTCCCTTGCACTGGCCTTTGCGGAAACGCACGGCGCCGATCGCATCGCGATCGGCGTCAACGCCGTCGACTACTCGGGCTACCCCGACTGCCGGCCCGAGTATCTCGAGGCCTTCGAGCGGCTGGCGCGCCTCGCCACGCGCGCGGGCGCCGAAGGCCGCGACATCCGCATCTACGCGCCCCTGGCGGCCATGAGCAAGGCCGAGATCATCCGGGCCGGTATCCGCCTCGGCGTGGATTACGGCCTCACGCACAGCTGCTACGATCCGCGCGAGGACGGGGGCCCGTGCGGCGAGTGCGACAGCTGCCGCATCCGCGCGCGCGGCTTCGCCGAGGCCGGCATGAAGGATCCGCTAATCGCATGACAACCCGGCTCTACTACGACGACAGCACCATCACCGAATTCGACGCCACCGTCACCGGGGTGCGCGATCACGAGGGCCGGCCGGCCGTCACGCTCGACCGCACGGCCTTCTATCCCACGTCCGGCGGACAGCCCTTCGACGCCGGCACGCTCGGCGACGCCGCGGTCGTCGACGTGATCGATGACGAGGACACTGGCGAGATCCTGCACGTCGTGGCCCGCGCGATCGCGGAAGGCAGCGCCGTCAGGGGAACCGTCGACCGTGTCCGCCGGCTCGATCACATGCAGCAGCACACGGGACAGCACATCCTGTCGGCTGCGTTCGAGAAGCTCCATCACGCGCGCACGGTCAGTTTCCATCTGGGCGCCGAGGCGTCGACGATCGATCTCGACAGGGAAGTGAACGCCGCGGCCGTAGCCGCGGCGGAGCGGCTCGCCAACGACGTGGTCTGGGACGACCGCCCGATCGGGATCCGCTATGCCAGCGAAGACGAGGCGGCGCTGCTGCCGCTGCGCAAGGAGCCGAAGCGCACGGGCCGGCTGCGGCTGATCGAAGTGCCCGGCTGCGACCTGTCGGCGTGCGGCGGCACGCACGTGCCGCGCACCGGCGTCATCGGCATGATTGCTGTGTCCGGCGTCGAGCGCTTCAAGGGCGGCCTCCGCGTGTCATTCGTCTGCGGCGGCCGTGCGCTCGCCCGCTTCGCGCGCATGCGGACGGCGATGGAGGACAGCATCAAGCGGATCTCAGTGCATCCCGACGAGCTACCTGTCGCGATCGGCCGTCTCCAGGACGAGATCAAGGCGCAGCGCCAGACGATTCGCGCGCAGCAGGAGAAGCTCGCGGCGTCGGAGGCGGAGGCGCTGCGCGGCGGCGCGGAAATCGCCAACGGCATCGCGCTGGTCGTGGCGTACGTCGCGGGCTGGGACAGCAACGGCCTCAAGCTGCTCGCGTCCACCCTGACGTCCGGCCCCGGCGTGGTCGCGGCGCTGGTCGGCGACGGCTCGCCCGCGCCTGTCGTGATCGCGCGCTCTGAGGATGCGCGAATCGACGCGGGCGAGGTGCTGCGCGGTCTGCTCACGGAGCTCGGCGGAAAGGGCGGCGGGAAGCCGGGAATGGCGCAGGGCGCCGTCAGCGCCGAGGCGGCGCCGGTGCGGGCGGAGATGCGGACGCGGCTGCTTGCAGCACTCGCCTGAGCGCGCGTTCCGCAATCGCGTCGACTTCTGACGAGGGGCGCAGGAAGTTGTTGGCCACGATCGAGAAGATGAAGCGCTCGCCCGACGGCGCGGTCAGGAACCCCGACAGCGCGCGCGCGTTCGCGATCGTGCCGGTCTTGGCCTGCACGGCGCCCTGCAGCTCGGTGTCGATCATCCGGCGGCCGAGCGTGCCGTCGTGGCCCCCCACCGGCAGCGCCGCGAGAAACCACCCGCGATGCCGCTCGTCCTCCCACATCGTCCGCAGAATGCGCGTGAGCATCCACGCGCTGACCTCGTTGTAGCGGGAGAGCCCCGAGCCGTCGAACAGCGCGTACGTGCCTGGCGGGATGCCCCACTTCTCGAGCACGGCGCGGACGACGGCGCGGCCGGTGGCCAGCGATCCCGGACCGCCGCCGGCCGTCCGGCCCATCGCCTTCAGGAACGTCTCGCCGTACAGGTTCTGGCTGACCTTCATGAAGTACGCGCCCAGCTCCGACTGCGGAGCCGACCCGTGCGACGCAATCAGCCGCGCGTCCGCCGCGGGCGTGTATCCCGCGGCGTCGTCGATGTCGACTGCGGCACCGTCCACGCGAACGCCGGCCTCGATGAGCGCCTGCCGGAATCCGTCGACGAAGAACTGCGTCGGGTTGTCAACCGCCGCCGTGCGAATCGCCTGCGAGCCGCCGGCCGGCACGGTGCCCGACACGCGCAGCCTCCGCTGGCCTGGCAGCCGCGCGAGATCGATGTTCGCGTTGCGATCCGCGGGGCCAGTGCGCACCGTCGACTCCAGCTCGAGTCCGTGGCCTGGCGGCGAGAGCAGCACCGTCGCGGGATCGCCTTCGCGCGCGCCCGGACGGATGCGCAGCACCGCGACGCCTTCGCCGTACTGCAGCGCGCTGACCGGCGCCGCATAGCCGTACGCGAGGTAGTCCCACGCCCACCCCGCGCCCAGCATCTCATCGTCGAACGCGCTGTCGTCGCCGATGACGCGTCCGGTGACGCGCGTGATGCCTGCCTTGCGCAGCACACCCGCCCATTCGCGGAACAACGGCGACGCGCCGTGATCCTGCGCGCCGATGCTCGGGTCGCCGCCGCCAATCACGCGCAGATCGCCGTACAACACGCCGCCGCGAATGTCGCCTTCCGCGACGAGCCGCGTTTCGAACCGGTAGTCCCACCCGAGCGTCTCGGCGGCCGCCGCCATCGTCACGATCTTCATGTTCGACGCGGGCATCACGAGCGTGCGTGGATTGCGTTCGTACAGCACCTCGCCGCCCTGAAGGCGCTCGATACGGACGCTCCAGAGCGCTGTGTCGAATGGGGGCGTGAAGAACAGCGCGTCGAGATCGGCGGCGAGAGCGGAACCGGGCGCGGGTGGCTGCCCACCGTGGCTCTGGCGGAGATGGGCGGGCGCGCAGGAGGCGATTGACAGCGCCAGTGCAAAAATCGCTGCCGCGCGCGTATTCGTCACTGATCTTTCTTGCGGAACTCTTCCGGCGTCTTCCTGATCTCGTCGGCCAGCGACGCGTCGACGGTGAAGACCAGCTCACGCGACGGGTTGCGCGCGTACACGCGCCCCTCGCCCGCGGGTCCGCCGATCTCGAGAACCGCCCGAGTCGGGCCGGCCGTGATCGCCACCGATGCCGACGGCTTCGCCAGCCCTGTGCCGGCCGTCGCGGGCTCGTCGACGATTGACAGCATCTTCTCGGACGCCAGCCGCCCGAGCAGCGCGTCGACCGCCGCATCGTCCGCGGGCGCCTCGGACGGCGCGGTCATCGTCCAGGATCCGCCGCGCCGCACGAGCGTGATGGTCCGGTTCTGCGAGGTGAGCGTCATGCTGCCGACGGCGTCCTGCGCGAAGGTCAGCACGCTCTTGTCGCGCAAATCGAAGCGCGATCGGTTGAACGTGTCCTCGAGCCACGCGCCGATGAGGACGACGCGGGGAGAATCGGCGAGCTTCGCGTACACGTCGCCGCCGGTCGGCGTCTTGTTGCCGATGAGCAGCGTGTGCTGTGTGCCCGCCGCATCCGTAAAGGACGCCGTCACCCGCGGCGTGTCGAGGCCATATTCCGCCAGGGACGGTGGCTGCTCGTCGACGATGCGGCTGGCCTCGAGAGACGAAAAGCCCGTCGCGATGTTGCCGGCTTCGGCCTCATCGACTGCCGCGCCGGGCACTTCGGCCAGCGACCACCGCTCGCCCGTACGGCGCAGCGTGCTTTGCTCGCCGGCTTCGTTGGTGAGCCGCATTTCATGAATCTCGGCGGCGTCGGTCGAGAAGAGCTTCTCGCGCGGCGCCTCGGTGGAGGCGCCCGGGTCGCGCTTCATCTCGACGAACCAGACGTAGCCGCCGATGGCGGCGGCGATCGCGAGCAGCAGGAGGAACGACCGTCCGCGATTGGCCACGCTATCGCCTCCGCCACCACGTGCGCACGCCCGCCGCGAAGAGCAGGCCCGGGATGAGGAACAGGCTGATCATCCGGATGCGCGACTGCTCATCGGCCGTGACGGTGATCCGGCGGTCGTCGGGGGCCTTCGGGCGGATGGCAATCAGGTTTTCCTGCAGCGCCAGCCAGTTGGCGGTGTTCAGGAAGAAATCGCGATTGCCCTGAAAGCCGATGAGCCAGTTTGCCGCGAAATCGGAATCGCCGATCACGGCCAGCCGCGCTTCCGGCTTCGGCGCATCGTCCGCGGGCGCCTGGCCCTCGGCCGGCGGCGCCGGCGCGGGCGGCGCTTCGGCGGCGGCGGACACCGCCGCGCCCAGCGCGACGGGCCCCGGGATGTCGCCGCTCTCCGGATTGCGCTCCACCTGTCCGGTCGCCATCAGCGCGCGCACGTCGCTCTCGGCCCAGCTGTTGGGGCCGGTTTCGACGAACGGCTGCGCGATGCGGCCGTTCGAGCCGCCTTCGATCGGCCGCACCGACCGCGCGAGGCTGTAGGCGGTCATCTGATCGAAGCGGTCGTTAATGGGATGGCCGGGATAGCTCAGCGCAATCGGCACTTCAGGGCCGGCGTTGAACGCGCGCCCCACGCCGCTGACGTCGACGACGACGTTGGTGCCGACGTCGATGCCCCACTCGCGCGCGAAGGCGATCAGGTTGGTGAGCGGCCGCGCGTCGGCCGTGGCCGGCGGATCGAGCAGCATCAGCAGGTGGCCGCCGCGTCCGAGGTACGCCTTCAGCGCATCGATCTCGCCTGGCAGGTAGTCGGCGTCCGGACCGGCCACGATGACGATGTCAGCGTCGGCGGGCACGTTCGGATCCTGCGCGAGCGCCAGGCGCTCGACCAGGAAGTTGGACGACCGCAGCTGCTCGGCGACGGCCGCGTAGCCGTTGCGATCGGTCGCCGCCGTGTCGCGCTCGCCGTGGCCGTGCACGAAGTACACCTTCGGCTGGCGGCCCGAGACGACCTTGATCAGCGCGTTGGTGAGCTGCTGCTCGTCGGTCGACGTCACCTTCTCGGTGCGGCCGCCGTACTCCAGCACGATCGTGCCCGGCTGCGTGATGTCGTACTGCTCGGCCTGTGTGGGCTGCTTCACGAGGTCGACGTACTCGACGGTGAACTGCTTCGAGCCGTACTCGTACTCGCTGAGCACGTCCCGGAAGCGGACGAAGCCCGCGCTCTCGTCGAACACGCGCACCTTCACGGGCTGCTGGAGGTCAGCCAGCACCTTGCGCGTCTGTTCCGACAGCGAATACTGCTGGTTTGCCGTCAGGTCCCAGCGCTTGTTCTGGCGCGTCGAGATCCAGTTGACGGCCACGAGGATGCCGAGCACCAGCAGCACGCTGCCGAGGGCGAGCGATCCGTACTGCACGTTGCGCTGCGAGAAGGAGCGGACGATGTCGCGCCACTGGCTGAGCAGGTAGAGCAGCGTGGCGACGAGGCCGCCGATGGCCAGATAGTTGATCAGCTGCTGCCGCTCGGGCGCGAGGAACCGCAGCGCGACCGCCGCGAGCACGAGCGCGACGCCGAGCCAGCCGATGAGTCCGAGAATGCGTTTCAGCACTGGCCTAACCCCTCCACCGTTCGCTGTCCACCGACTTGGCGGTGAGGAAGAGGCCGAACGTGATGAAACTCAGGTAGTACACGAGATGCTTCGTGTCGATGATGCCCTTCGAGAAGTCGTCGAAATGCTCGGCGACCGACAGATACGAGAGCACCGCCTGCGCGCGCGGCCCGAAGTTCTCGCCAATCCACGAAATGATCCAGAGCAGCAGGAAGACGCCGAACGTGGCCGTGCCGGCCACGATCTGGTTCTTCGTGAGGTTCGAGATGAGCAGCCCCACCGCGATGAAGCTGCCGCCCATCAGCAGCAGGCCGAGATACCCGGCCGCGATCGGCCGCCAGTCGGGATTGCCGAACCAGAACAGGATGGCGATGTAGAGCAGCGTCACCGCGAGCATCGCGGCATACATGCCCATCGCCCCCAGGAACTTGCCCATGATGATCTGGAAGTCGGTGATGGGCGACGTGAGCAGCAGCTCGATCGTGCCGGAGCGCTTCTCCTCCGAGTAGGTCCGCATCGTGATCATCGGGATGACGAACAGCACGATGATGCTCGCGTTGCTCAGCACGGGCCGCACCAGCTCCGCGTTGACGTTCGGCGCGCCGCCGCCGAAGCCCATCATCTGCATGCTGCGCTGCATGAACATCTGCAGGTAGGCGCTGAAGAACATCGCGAACAGCAGCGCGAAGAAGCCCATGATCACGTAGGCGATGGGCGACGCGAAGTAGCCGCGCAGTTCCTTGCCGGCGATGGCCAGGATGTTACGCATGGGTGGAATCTCCCGGTTCGATAGGTTCGACGTCGGCATCAGGCTGCTTGTTGGCTTCATCCGTTGTCAGCTGCAGGAAGATGTCCTCGAGGCTGATGCGCATGGGGCGCAGCTCGAGCAGGCCCCAGCCGCTGGCGACGATTTCGCGGGCGAGGTCGCGGCGCACGTCGCCGGCCACGTCGACTTCGTAGCCGATCGTCGTGTCGTGCCGGTCGACCGGCCGCACCGTGACGACGCCCGGCACGCGGGCGAGAACGTCCGAGGCGTCGGCGCCCGCGCCGTCCACCTGCACGTAGAGCCCCGACGAGCCGCGCAGCTGCGCCGTCAGGTTGTCGGGCGTGTCGACGGCCACGACGCGGCCCTTGTTGATGATGACCACCCGCTGGCAGGTCTGCGAAACCTCGGGAAGGATGTGCGTGCTCAGGACGATCGTGTGATCGCCGCCAAGCCCGCGAATCAGCTCGCGCGTCTCGATGATCTGCTTCGGATCGAGGCCGGCGGTCGGCTCGTCGAGCACCAGCACTTCCGGGTTGTGGATGATCGCCTGCGCGAGACCGACGCGCTGCCGGTAGCCCTTCGAGAGCTTGCCGCAGTGGCGCGACGCCATGTCGGCCACGCGCGTGCGTTCCATGACCTCGCCGACGCGCGTCCTGCGCTCGGCCGGGGGCACGCCTTTGATGCGCGCGACGAAGTCGAGGTACTCCTTCACGGTCATCTCGGGATAGAGCGGCGGCGTCTCGGGGAGGTAGCCCGTCCGGCGCTTGGCCTCGATCGGCTGATCGAACACGTCGTAGCCGGCGACGATGGCGCGGCCTTCCGTGGCGGGCATGTAGCCCGTCAGCACGCGCATGGTCGTGGTCTTCCCGGCGCCGTTCGGGCCCAGGAAGCCGAGGATTTCGCCGCGTCCGACCGTAAAGCTGATGTCGTCGACGGCCGTAACGCGTCCGTACCTCTTGGAGAGGTGCTGGACTTCAATCACGGGGCACTCCTAAATAGCAGGGAATAAAGAGATTACTGACAAACTCCGCATGGTAGCACATCGGGTCGGGCGGCCCGGCTTGACATATATGAATACCTGCTCATATATTCATGATTCGCCATGCCCACACCCGCCGACTCCTGCGGCCACCTGCACGACAGCCGAGAGCTCGCGCGCCTGAAGCGCGCGTTGATGACGGGCGCGGAAGTGGCGTCGATTGCCGACCTGTTCAAGATGCTCGGCGACGGCACGCGCGTCCGCATTCTCGATACGCTCGCGCAGGGCGAGCGTTGCGTCTGCGACATCGCCGAGCTCGTCGGCATGAGCGAGTCGGCCGTCTCACATCAGCTGCGGCTGCTGCGCGCGAGCCGCCTCGTGCGCGTGCGGCGCGTGGGCCGGCAGGCCTTCTACGCGCTCGACGACCATCACATCATCGGGCTGCTGCACGACGCCCGCCGGCACGTTCAGGAGCAGGCATGAGCGCCGAGTGCTGCAACACCTGCCTGCCCGCGCCGCCGCCCTCCCGGACCGCGTTGCGCCTCCGCCTGATCCTGTTGACGCTCGGCGCCGTGCTCCTGGCCGGCGCGCTGGCGGCCGACTGGTACGGCCAGTCCGCCGCCGCGGCGGCGCTCAGCCTTGCGGCGACGCTGGCCGCCGGCTCGCTCATCGCGAAACGGGCGCTGCACTCCATCCGCGAGCGCTCCCTCGACATTCACGTGCTGATGCTCGCCGCCGTCATCGGCGCGCTCGCCATCGGCGAATGGACCGAAGGCGCCACGGTCGTGCTGCTCTTCGCCATCGCGCAGGCGCTCGAAGCGCGCAGCATGGACCGCGCCCGCCGCGCGATCCGCGCGCTCATGGAGCTGGCGCCGGTCGAAGCCACGGTCAGGCGCGACGGCCGCGAAGTGCGCGTGGCCGCCGCCTCCGTCCTCCACCGCGACGTCATCATCGTCCGGCCGGGCGAGCGCATTCCCGTGGACGGAAAGGTGCTGCGCGGATCGAGCGACGTGAACCAGGCCCCGGTGACGGGCGAGTCGATTCCGGTCGACCGCCAGCCGGGCGAAGACGTTTTTGCCGGCAGCATCAACGGCCGCGGCGCGCTCGAGATCGAAGCGACCCGCGCAGGCAACGACACGACGCTGGCACGCATTGCGACGCTCATCGAGCGCGCGCAGGCGGAGCGCGCGCCGACGCAGCGCTTCGTCGATCGCTTCGCGAGCCGCTACACGCCCGTCGTGCTCGCGGTGGCCGCCGTCATCGCGGTCGTGCCGGCGGTGGCCGGCGCGGGCACGTTCGGGGAGTGGACGTACCGCGCGCTCGTCCTGCTGGTGGTCGCCTGCCCGTGCGCGCTCGTCATCTCGACGCCCGTGTCGGTCGTCTCGGCGCTCGCCGCCGCCGCGCGGCGCGGCGTGCTGATCAAGGGCGGCGCGCATCTCGAGCGCGCCGGCGGCATCCGCTGCGTGGCGTTCGACAAGACGGGCACCGTCACCAAGGGGCAGGTCACCGTCACCGGCGTGCACGCGTTCGCCGGGTCGTCGCAGTCGGGCGTGCTGTCGATTGCCGCCTCGCTCGAGTCGCGATCGGAGCATCCGATCGGCCGCGCGATCGTCGCGCACGCGGAGCGCACAGGTGTCGACGTGACGCCGGGCCACAGCTTCCAGGCGCTGCCGGGCCTGGGTGCTGAAGGCCGCGTCGACGAGTCGCACGCCATTGTCGGCAACCATCGCCTCTTCGAGGAGCGCGAGCTCTGCACCGACGCCCTGCACGCGCAACTCGACGATGTCTCGGCGCGCGGAGGCACGTCCGTGCTGGTCGGCCATCGCGGCGCCGCCGTCGGCGTGATCGGCATCGCCGACGAGCTGCGCGACGCGGGCCGCGACGTCGTCGCGCAGCTGAAGAAACAGGGGATCGAACGCGTCGTGCTGCTGACCGGCGATCACAAGGCGGCGGCCGACGAGGTGGGACGCGCGCTCGGCTTCGACGAGGTGTATGCGGAGCTGATGCCCGAGGACAAGGTCGCGATGGTCCGCCAGCTGAAGGCGCGCTACGGCCCGGTGGCGATGATTGGCGACGGCGTGAACGACGCGCCCGCGCTGGCCGCGGCTGATGTCGGCATCGCGATGGGCGCCGCCGGCACCGACGTGGCGCTCGAGACCGCGGACATCGCGCTGATGGCCGACGAGCTGATGAAGGTGCCGTTCGCCATCCGCCTGAGCCGCCGCGCCATGCGCAACATCCGCACGAACGTCGCGCTCTCGCTCGGCCTCAAGGCGGCCTTCGTCGTCCTCGCCATCGCCGGCGTGGCGACGCTGTGGATGGCCGTCCTCGCCGACACCGGCGCCTCGCTCATCGTCACCGCCAACGCCCTGCGGCTGTTGCGCACGACCTGACCGCCGGTCCGGCACCCCCCCCTTCGCGCGGGCGCGAGCACCTGCGCGCGTGCGGCGGCCGCGCGATAGGGCGCTCGGGTAGGTCTGCCGCCGCGCCGCGTAGCTCGACGATCTCTGCTCGCATGTACAAGCACGGCGCCGCGTCAGACCTACGCCTCGCGCTCAGCGCGGCCGCTGATCGCGCGTGCGGCTGCGGCGGCAACTGTGGCGCCCGACTTGAGGCAGGCCGGTCATGACTCGGGTAAATCGCGCGGAGCGCTCAGGACACGGCTGGGTCTCGGGGTCCCAGCCGTGCGCATGGCGGCGCGGATGCGCGCATTTTCCGGCCTGCCGAGCGGACGGCGACGCAGTTGTTGCCGCAGCCGGCGTCAGCGCGCGCCTGTCTTCCGCGCCTGCTCCAGCTCCGGCCGTCCCGGCGTGTCGCCGGCCTTCGCGATCGTCAGCAGGTCGGCGTAGTGCGTCTTCGCCGCGACGGCGTTGCCGGCCTGGCTCGCGGCCAGCGCGGCCTGGTAGGTCGCGCGGAAGCGGTTCGGCTCCTTGCGCTGCACCGCTTCGAATTCCTTCAGCGCTTCGGCCGGACGCTTCATGTCGAGCAGCATCTCGGCGAGCAGTTCGCGCGCCGGCGCAATCGGGCCGGGTGAGATGGCGCTCTTGTCGGTGGCGTCTTCCGCAAAGGCGGCCGCGCTCAGTTGCGCCAGCGCCTCTTCGCGACGGCCCTGCGCAAACGCAACCCAGGCCTGCGCGACTTCGCGCTGAATGCGCACCTGCTCGGTCCAGTAGGCGTCGGGCGTCGCGGCCAGCTTCCGGTGCAGCGCGTCGAGCGCCGCGGCGTCTGCGGCGGCCGCCTCGGGCTTCCCGCTGCGCGCCGCGCCGACGGCGCGCGCGAAGTGCGTGATGGCGTCAACGAACGCGAACGCCGTCGGCCGCACCTGCAGCGCCGCGGCCTCCGCCCACGCCCCGCGCTCGAGCGCATAGCGCGCCGGGATCGCCGCCGCCGCGTAGAAGCCCGCCACGGGCGGCGCCGCGCCCCCCATCGCCTTCGCGTCGAGCCGGCCGAGCACGGCCGGCGCCTCGTCGCGCACGCGCCGAGCGGCGCCGTCCTGCCCGGTCTGCAGATACGCGTAGGCCTGGTAGTCCATCGCGTGCAGCGTCTCGGCGAACGAGCCGTCGCGCGTGGCGCTGGCCGCCGACTGGATGTTCGTGTCGATCGATTCCTGCCACGACCCGACGCGCGTGAACGTGTGTGACGGCATGTGCAGCGCGTGCGGCGCCGACGGCGCAATCGCCGCGTCCCGGCGTGCCGCCTCGAGCCCGCGCGCGGCCAGCGGGGGATGGTCAAACGCGTGGATGATGTAGTGCGCCAGCCCAGGATGTTCGGGATCGGCCGCGAACAGGCGCTCGAGCAGACCCGCTGCCTTGAGCTGGTTCGCGTACGTCTTGTCGGTCGGAAGCGCCGTCTGGTTCACCGCCAGCGCGTAGAACGCCGCCGCTTCGCGATCGGCGGGATATGCCGCGTGCAGCTGCGCCATCGCGCGCTCGTACGCGAGCGTGCGCGCGCGGTGGTCAACGGTCCCGGCATCCTTGTACAACTCGGCGACGGCGGCGATGTACGCGCGCTCGCGCGGCGTCGGCGCGCCCGTAGCCAGTCCGCGCTCGGCCGCGATGCGGCCGTTCTCGAGCAGCGGCCCCGCCTTGATGCCGCCGAACGGATTGGTCCAGTGCGTCATCGCGACGCCCCAGTAGGCGATCGCGCACGACGGATCGGCCGTGATGACATCGTCGAATGCCTTCTTCGCGGTTGAAAACGAGAACGAATGCAGCAGCGCCACCCCGCGGTCGAACATCGGGGCGACCTCAGGCTTGCACGAGGTCTCGAAATGCACGCGTCCGAGCTTCTCGGGCTCGGGGTGCTGGTGCTGCGCGGATTCCTGAGCCGCGGCGGGCGCGGCCAGGATCAGGATGACGAGCGGCGTCAGGATCTTCATGTTGGGATCCTACGCTCTCGCGCGCGCAGGTCAAGGGACAGGCTTCAGCCTGTCCATTCCTGCGGTTGCCCTCAGGCTTTGCGGTTCGAGAAGAAATGCTGGTCGACGAAGTCGTCGATGACGCCCTGATCGGCCCCGTCGAGCCGCTCGAACTGCACGCCCATGCCCACCTTGCGGTCGGACCACGCGACGCGTCCCTCGGCTTCGACCTCGCGCCGCTGTCCGGGCATGCGGAACCGCAGCGTGAGCCGCTCGCCGGACGCCATCGGGCTCATCGTCCGGATCGCGACACCGCCCTTGCCCAGGTTGAGCGTCAGCGCCGCCGCGATCGTGTTGCCGAAGCGGTACGAGACGGGGATGCCGATCGTCATTCGCGGGCTGCCGCGCCGGTTGAAGCTCTCGGGGAACAGGTGCGGCGCCAGCGCCGGCAGGATGTGCTGGGCCCCCGCGTACTCGTTGACGTACCCTCCCACGCCGAGTGCCGCCAGATCCCGCACCTCGTCGGCCGATCGGATCGTCCCGCTGAACACCAGAATCGGAACGCGGCCGCCTTCGACGCCGCGGATGGCGCGCACCGTCTCGACGCCGCCGTCCGGCGGCATGTGCAGATCGAGCACGATCAGGCTGATGGCCGCCGCCTCCTGACGCACGCGCGCCAGCAACTCGGCGGTGGTGGCGATCGGAATCGCCTCGTGTCCCGCGCCTGTCAGCGCCTCGCAGAAGCGATCGCGCACGAAAGCGGTGTCATCGCCGACGAGGACCATGCGGGCGGCGGCAGAGTGAGACATTTCCAGGTCGTCCCCGCTTATCGGAGCGGCAGTCGAATTGCTATAATTCCGCGTCTTGGCGTGCTGGTGCGCCGGCTGGCAAGCGCGGTCGCGCGGCTGGCAGAGTATAGCGGACGCCCGCCGGCGCCGCCTGAGGATGCTTCGTATGGCCACCTGTCCGGAATGCGATGCCACGCTCGACCTGGAGCCCGACGACGTCGATCTCGACGATCGCCTGAGCTGCGACGACTGCGGCGCCAGTCTCAAAGTCACCGCCCTCACGCCGCTCGAAGTCGACGTCGACGATGACGACGAGGACGAGGACGACCTCGACGACGAAGACGACGACAAGGATGACGAGGACGATCTCGACGAGGACGAGGAGACCGAACTAGAGGAAGAGGAATAGCCCGCTCCTGGTGCGCACGCTCCTCGGGCTCTCGGCCGCGCTCTTCATCGCGGCGCATCTTCCGTTTCTGCCGTCGTCGCTGGCGGATCGCGACTCGATTGACTTCGCGTTCGCGGTCCGCGACGTCGACGCCGCGAGTGGCCGGCCGCACGCGCACGGCGCGCCGCACTACGTGGGCGCCGCCAGGGGCGCCACGGCGCTGCTTCACCGCGCCGGCGATCCGCTCAACGTCCCGCACGCGCTCTCCATCGTCAACCTGACGGGCGCGGCGCTGGCGCTGCCGGCGCTGTACTGGCTCGCGCGCGTGCTGTGGTATTCCCCCCGCCGAGCGTTTGCGGCAGTGCTCGTCGCGGGCGCCGTCCCCCTCTACTGGTTCTCGGCGTCACGGCCGCTCAGTGATTTTCCAGGCCTCGCGGCCGCGCTGGCCGCGCAGGCGCTGCTGGCGCGCGGCCTGCTGGCCGGCGACAGCCGTCACGCCATTGCCGGCGCGATCGTCGCGGGCGCCGCGATGGGCCTTCGCCTGCAGACCGCGCTGCTGACGCTGCCGCTGCTGGCCGTGGTCCTGTGGTCGGCGGCGATGCCGCGCGGCAGGCGTCTGTGGATCGCCGCGGGCGCCGTTGCCGGCATGCTGACGTGGGTGGTGCCGTCCGTCGTCGAGGCCGGCGCGGGCGCGTATGCCGGGGCGCTGGCGGCGCAGGCGCGCGACACGCTGGGCGCGACTGCCGCGGGCGCGTGGATCCGGCTGCTGCCCGAAGCGCTGTACGCGACATTCGTCGACCCGTTCGGCAGCGTGATCCTCGCGTCGATCGTGCTCGGCGTTGCCGCCGTCGGCGTGGTGCTGGCCATATCGCGCGAGCGGAGCGTACTGAAGATCGTTGCGCTCGGTTTTCTTCCGTACCTCGCGTTCCATTTGCTGTTTCAGGACCCGTTCACCAACCGGTACGCGCTGCCGCTCATCCCTGCGATCGCGCTGCTGTTCGTGCTGCCGATCGACTACGTCTCGCCGCGCGCGGTGCTGCCGGCCGCGGCCGGCGCCGCCACGGCGGGGCTGATCATCGCGGTGCCCGCGCTGCAGGCGTTCGCGGACGCCGAGAGTCCAGGGTTCGGCGTCATCCGGGATCTGCACCGGCTGCCCCGCGTCAACGAGACGGTGCTGGCCATGCATCACAGCGTGGCGTCCGATCTCGAGCGCCATCAGGCGTGGGAGCCGATTCCGCCCATGCGCACGCTGCCCCCGGCCGACGGCTACGAGTGGCTGGAGCTGGTGAAGCTGTGGCAGGGCGGGTACGAGGGTCCGATCTGGTTTCTCGCCGATCCCCGCCGCACCGATCTGCGCCAGATCGATCCGCAGCGCCGGCGGCTGCTCAGGCAGTACGGCTGGCCCGAGCGCGACCTGCCGTTCATCGGCGGCATCCGTCCCAACCGCATCGACTGGTACCACATCGATCGGCCGGGATGGTTCCTCGGCCGCGGCTGGGCGCTCAGTCCCGACGTCGGGGGACTGACGGCGCGCGATCGTGACGGCGCCGGCCAGGCGCCGGCCCTCGCGTGGATCCGGCGGCGCGACACGGCAGCCACGATGCTGCTGGGCGGGCGGCACCTGGGCGGCGCATCGGATCCGCCGCTGGTCGTGCGCGTGCGCGTCGACGGCACGCAGGTGGACGAATGGCCGATCCGTCCGGGCCCGTTCGTCTTCATGCGGCCGCTTCTTCCCGAGGAGATCACGGGGGACGGGACGTACGCGCGGCTGGAACTCGACGTGACGTGGACAGGATCGGGCCCCGCGCCGATTGCGCTCGATCAGTTCGACGTGCAGTCGATCGACGGCGCGACGGTCGCGTACGCCGAGGGCTGGCAGGAGCCCGAACAGGATCGGCGCAGCGGCCACACGTGGCGCTGGATGTCGGGCGACAGCACGCTGTGGCTGTACCACCCCGGACGCGACGTGACGCTGGCCATCTCGGGACAGGATCCGTCGCGCTGGTACCGCCGCGGGGCCGTGCTGACCGTGCTGGCCGGCGAGCGTGAGCTGGCGCGATTCACGCTCGACGGACATTTCACGCGAACCGTCACGATTCCCGCGGAGCCGCTGTCGGTCGCCCGCGGCCGCGTCACCCTGCGTGTCCCGGACGGACGCCGCATCAGAATCTACGACGTGTCGGTCCACTAACGAAGGGCAAAGGGCAAAGGGCAAAGGGCA